>CAZUZD010000341.1:0-6456 GCA_964624465.1 uncultured Isosphaeraceae bacterium | reverse complement strand
TACGCGGTGGCCAACCTCCGCGGCGGCGGCGAGTACGGCGAGGGCTGGCAACAGGGCGGCACCAAGCTCAACAAGCAGAACGTCTTCGACGACTTCATCGCCGCCGCCCAGTGGCTGATCGACCAGAAGCTCACCAGCACGCCGAAGCTCGCCATCGAGGGCCGCTCCAACGGAGGCCTGCTCGTGGGGGCCTGCCTCACCCAGCGGCCCGACCTCTTCGGCGCCGCGCTGCCGGGCGTGGGCGTGCTGGACATGCTCCGGTTCCACAAGTTCACCATCGGCTGGGCCTGGATCGACGACTTCGGCTCGTCCGACGACTCGGCCCAGTTCCGGGCGCTGCGGGCCTACTCGCCGCTGCACAACCTGAAGCCGGGGACCTGCTACCCGCCGACCCTGATCACCACGGCCGATCACGACGACCGGGTCTATCCGGCCCACAGCTTCAAGTTCGCCGCCGCGCTCCAGGCCGCCCAGGGGTGCGCCAACCCGACGTTGATCCGCATCGAGACCCGCGCCGGCCACGGCGCCGGCAAGCCGACGGCCAAGCTCATCGAGGACACCACCGACAAGCTCGCGTTCCTCGTGCGGGCCCTCCAGGTGCCGATCGACCCGGCCACCTTCGGCCGCTGACGGCCCCGGCCGACCGGAAGCCCGATTGACGCAATCCCCAAAATCGACTTAAACCCCACGTGCCCGATCGCTGAGGATCGGCGCGGAGGGTTGTGGACCATGGGGAAGCGTGGGGTCCAGCTCGTGCTGATCGTCGCCCTGCTGGCGCCGCTGGGCGGCTGCCTGGCGGTGACGGCGACGAAGGCGGTCGTCGGGACCACCCGGCTGGCGGTGCGCACCACGGCGAAGGCGACCGTGGCGACGGTCAAGACCACCGGCAAGGTGGTCAAGCTCGGAGCCCGCGTCGTCAGCGCCCCGTTCCGCCATCGGGCCGACCCGGCGGCCGACGCCATCGCCCCGACCACGAAGGTCAACGGCGAGGTCAGTCCGGACGCGGCCACGCCCACGGCCACGGCGGGCAGCACGACGGTCGGCGTGGCCTCGTCGGGGATGCTCGCCGAGTAGCCCGGAATCGCCGGGGGGTTCGGCTTCCGTCGCGGGGGGCCGATCGGGTATATTCGCCCCTTTCGCCCGGAGCCCCGGGCCGGGACCCGTCGTCTCACGACCGGGACCCGAGCGGGTTGAGCCTCGCCGATGGCGGCGGCTGGCCCCGGATCGCCTTCGACTCGAACGACCCAGACCCGGCCCCAGGCGGCCGAACCGAACCGAGGTGTCCCGTGCCGATGCGCCCCCGCAAGAAGAAGGTCCGCCAGGCCAAGCACAGCCGCTGCCGTCGCTGCGGTGGCCAGATCCGCCGGCACATCAGCCGCTGCAAGAAGTGCGACCAGACCGCCTCGTAACGGGCCGGTCCGAGCGATCGCCACGTCGCGGGTCTCGGTCCCGACGTCCGACCTGGAAACACCAACACGCCGGCCGGGTGCCCTGCACCCGCCGGCGTGTCGCATTTGGGGTCGGCGCAGGGAGTCGCGCCGATCAGTCGGTCGGCCGGGGGCCGGGGGTGAGCCCCTGCGCGGCGGCGCGGCCGAGCACGCGGACGCTCAGGTCGGTCTCGACCCGGACCTGGCAGGACAGGCGGATGTCGGGGCCGAGGCTGGCCTCGCGGGCGAGCCGCTCGCGTTCGACGTCGTCCATCGGGCCGGCGTCCCCCTCGAGGATCTGCACCCGGCAGGTGGTGCAGCGCGAGTTGCCGCCGCAGCGGTGCAGGATGTCGATGCCGGCGTCCTCGATCGCCAGCACCAGCTTCGTGCCGGGAGCGACGTCGATCGTCGTCTCCCCCTCGATGGTCACGGTCGGCATGCGTCGTCGGCTCCAGAAGCCTGACGGCTGTCCCACAACCCGGTGCGCCGCCCGGGGGGCCGCGTCCACCGGCGGGACCGCCAGGAATGCCTCCCAGCGTAGTCGGCCCCCGGCGCCCCGGCAAGCCGACCGGCCCGGGGCGTCCGTGAGGCGCGTCAGACCTGATCGACCCGCACCGAGCGGCCGTCGCGCTCGGCCCGCGCCGTGCGCCAGATCAGGTCCATCACGCTCTGGGGGTCGTCGACCCCGACGAGGTAGGTGATCGGGTATCGCTGCTCGGACGACTCGACGACCACGGTGCCGACGCCGAACCAGCGGTGCCAGATCGAGGGCTGCCGCAGGTACACGTCGTTGACCTTCAGGAGCTCGACCTGATCGAGCCGGCGCTGGAAGATGCCGGTCCAGACGAACAGGCGGCGGCTGGTGAGGCGGTACAGGTGGCTCTTGCGGCCGTAGAAGGTCTGCCAGGCCAGCGTCACCCAGGCGACCAGCACGAGCACCCCCAGCACCGTCGTGAGCACGCTGACGGCCCGGCTGGAGTCCTCGGCCGATCGGGTCGACATCCAGGCGGCGATCACCAGCCAGGCGGCGGTGGCGACGAGCCGGCCGATCAGCCGACCGGCGAAGTTGCGGTACGAGTACCGGCCTTCCCAGACGGTCGTCTCCGACTCGGCCACCTCGGCCGCCGGGCCGGTCTGACCGGCCTGATGGGCCGACTCCTGGGCACCCGTAGTCGTGTCGCTGGTCACGCCGGAGTTGCTCGACTCGTCGCCGGCCGGCTGGACCAGGGCGCTGGGCTCGGGCGTGGTGCCCACCACGAAGGGGGGCGCCTGGGGGGCCACCTCGGAGGTGGAGACCTGGGCCACGGTCGTGATCGGCTCGGTCACGAGCGGTCCCGCGTCGGGCGGGGCCGGGGGCCGGGAGCGGTCGGGCGCGGTGGTCGAGGGATGCTGAGGCTGGGCCATGGCATGGGTCCCGCAGGCTGCGCGTGGAGTCGGCCTCGCCGTGAGGCAGCGCCGGGAACCATGAGCAAATGCCGGGCCAGCCCCGATTGCGGCCGCCCTCAGCGGAGCGGCACCTCGACGGCGCCGTGGCGGGCCAGCTCGGCGCGGGCCTTCGCCTCCGAGGCGCCGGGGCCGGAGTCGGTCCAGGCCGAGCGGCAGGTGTTGTAGGCCGATTCCTCGATGTCGTAGGCCCGGCGCGGCAGGCTGGCGCGCCCGGGCAGGCGCCGGACCTCGCCGATCCATTGCGGCTGGCGATACAGCCGCCAGTCGTTGCCGGCGTGGCCGACGAGCATGATCCGGATCTGCATCCGAGGGGCTCCTGGGGGTCGAGGCGGGCCCGAACCGGCGGTGGATTCCGCCCACCCCGGGCGTCGGCTACGCTGGACGCCTGCGGACCGTCGGGGACGCAATCATCATGCCCGGGATGGCCCGGCCGGGGAAGCCGCTGCGGCCCGCCCGGCCCGGTTTCTGCCGGGGTCAGGCGGGCGCGGGGAGTGCGTGGCGATGCGCGTCGAGCTGGGAGACGGTCGGTCGATCGAGCTGGTCCAGGGGGACATCACGACGCAGCCGGCCGACGCGATCGTCAACGCCGCCAACGCCTCGCTGATGGGCGGCGGCGGGGTCGACGGCGCGATCCGACGCGCCGGCGGGCCGGCGATCGAGGCCGCCTGCGCCGAGATCCGGCAGCGGCAGGGTCCGCTGGAGACCGGCCTGGCCGTGGCCACCCCCGCCGGCCGCCTGCCGGCCCGGCACGTGATCCACACCGTCGGGCCCATCTATCGCGGCGGCGACGAGGGCGAGGGTGCCCTGCTCGCCCGCTGCCACGAGCAGGCGCTGGCCGTCGCCGACGGCCTGGGCGCGGAGACGGTCGCCTTCCCGGCGATCTCGACGGGCGTCTACGGCTATCCGGTCGACCAGGCCGCTGCCGTGGCCGTCGCCGCCGTCGCGGCCAGCCTGCCGGCCTGCCGCCGGGTGCGGACCGTCCGGTTCGTGCTCTTCGACCGCCCGGCCTTCGACGCCTTCGCCGCCGCCCTGGCCGCCGAGTTCCCCGGCCGCTGAGCCACCCCCCGGCCCCGCGCCTCAGCGGTTCCGGGCCGGCCGGCCCGGCGGGGCGGGCGGCGGCAGGTTCAACCACGACAGATCGGCCCCCACGTCGAGCGCCGGATTGGCCCGCGGCGTGGTGGGCGCCAGCCGCAGGTCGCCCGGCTCGAACCGGTCGGGGTCGCTGCGGACGCCGGCGGCGAGCTTGACCCCGCGCTCGTCGGAGCGCGGGTCGCTGACGTGGCTCGGGCCCCAGAACCGGGTCCAGTTGGCGTCGACGCTCCGGAACGACGTCGGCAGCGGCGTGGCCGTGCCGGCGACGAGGAACTGCGGCACCTCGTAGTCATCCCCCTGCGACTGCCAGACGACCGCGCCCCGGGCGAGGGCCTCGGGATCGGCCCGCAGGAGCACGGCCGCCGAGGTGGCGCGGGGGGCGCCCGCCGTGGCCGGGGCGCGGGCCGTGGCGTCGGCGAACACGCAGCCCCGCGACGCGATCAGCCACGGCCGATCGGGGCCCTCGGCCGCGCCCCGCCAGGCGCCCACCCGCACGAGCTCCTGCGGGCTGGCCAGGGTGCAGCGCTCGAGCTGCACGTCGACCACGAACCGGTCGCGGGCCGCCGGCTCGGGATCCAGCACCAGGGCGGCCGCGCCGGCGGCGATCGCCGTCTGCGACAGGGCCACCACCCCGCGCCCGAGCCCGCACCGCACGGCCTCGCCGCCGGTGATCAGCACCGAGTCGCCGATGACCAGCGTGGGCGGCCCGAGCGCCTCGGACAGCGGGCGGCTGCCGGGGTTGCGGAAGTCGATCAGGCCACCGCCGCCGGCCTCGACCGACCAGGGGGCCAGCAGCACGCAGTGGGTGAGCCGGAGCACGCCCTGCTCGACCCGCACCAGGTGGCCCAGGCGGGTGTCGGCACCCCGGTCGAGCCGGACGTTCTCGAGCCGCAGCTCGGCCCCACGCACCTCGATGAGCGCGGGGGCCGCCGCCCCCTCCACCGGGCGCCAGGAGAGCGGGTCGGCCCCGGCCGCCGGCGGCATCACGATCAGCTCCAGGGCGAGCCCGGGCCGCAGCCGCACCGGCGACATGGGCCGCCAGCCCGAGCCCCGCGCCAGCACCCGCACGCGGGCCGCGTCCGGGGCCACCCGCTCGGCCAGGAACCGGCCCAGGTCGCCGTCCCACGGCGAGGCGTCGGCGTCGAAGTCCAGCGTCTGCAACGGCTGCGACGACGCCCCGGCCGGCGACACCGCCTGGGGCTCGAACCCGCCGATCGTCCAGGCCCGGAGCGCCTCCGACGGCCGCGCGACGGCCCGCAGGATGGGCGCCGGCCCGGCGAACGCCGCCGCCAGCGCCAGCGGATCGGCCCAGCCGGCCTGGGTCTCGGAGGTCCAGGGTAGCTCGGTGACCTGGCTGGCGAGGTCGGTGCCGGGGCAGGCCGCCTGGAGCTCGGTGAGGTTCGTGACCCGCACCCGCGACCCCTCGGCGCCCGCCGCGCCCGGCTCGGGCCGGTTGCCGGCCGGCCAGCCGCTGAAGGTGCTGGTGTCGCTGCGCCAGTCGACCCCGGCGCCCTTCGGACCGCCGCCGGGCCGGCCACGAGTCGTCACCAGGCCGGCGGGCCCCGGGCCCTCGGCCCGGACGAAGTGGCTGGCCAGAGCCCGCACCGTCGTGGGTCGCGCCTCGGGGCGGGCGGCCGAGCCGGCCAGCTCCAGGACCGAGGTCGAGGTCGCCACCACGCTGGCCAGCAGCCGGATCGAGCGCTCGGCCGCCGGCGTGCCGGCCGCCACGAACGCCGGCGCCGGGCCGGTCAGGAACACCGAGCCGGTCGCGATCACCTCCGCCGGTCCGTCCTCGATCCGCACGGCGGTGAGCCCCGGCCCGCGCACCAGGGTCCGCTCGAACCGGACCCGGGCCGGCTGGGTGCCCCCCTTGCCCGGCTCACCGACCTGCACGACGGCCATCGGCCGGTCGATCGGGCCCTCGACGGTGACCGTGCAGTCCCGCAGGGTCAGCTCCGTGCCGTCGCCGCAGAGGAACAGGGCCCACTGGTTGCCCGGCAGGTCGGCGGCCCGCACGACCAGGTCGAGGCCTTCGAGCGTGAGCCGGCGGCAGCCCCTGGGGTCGAGCACGATCAGGGCCGGCCGGTTCTTGATCGCCCCCTTGCGGGTCGGCAGCGCCACGATCCGGGGCCGGAACCCCTCGGCGGCCCGGAGCAGCCGCTCGGCGCCGTCGACGTGCAGGTCATCCTCGAAGAACGGGCCATCGTCGGCGATCTCGGCCGTGCCGATCCGCTTGTCGAGCACCGGCCGGAGCGATTCGACCCGGTTGGGCCCGCGCGAGGCATCCACCCGCCGCACCCGCACCACCGGCGTCGGCGCCCGCGACGGCCCCTGCAGCGCGGCGGCTTCCAGCTCGAGCTCGGCCAGGCGGTCGGCGGGATACTCCAGCTCGGCCCTGGGCACCGGCGCCGGATCGGCCGGCTCGGTCCAGCCCGACAGGCCCGACAGGCCCGCCGGCTCCAGCGGCGCGGGCGCCCCGGCCACCCCGATG
>CAZUZD010000340.1:5588-6457 GCA_964624465.1 uncultured Isosphaeraceae bacterium | reverse complement strand
CGCCCAGGGCATCGCGCTGCGGCTCGGCGTCGACTCGCCCGACGCCCTGCGAGCCGACCCGGCCGCCGCCGGCTCGTGGTCGGGCCGGCTGCTGGGCCGCCTGCGGGTCGCGGCCGCCGACCGCCTGCTGGCCGGCCTCGGGCCCGACGCCGACGCCGCGCCCCTGGCGGCCGCGCTGCTGCTCGGACGCCGGGAGGGCGTCGACCCCGAGGTCAACGACGCCTTCGCCCGCACCGGCACGGCGCACCTGCTGGCGATCTCGGGCCTGCACATGCAGGCGCTGGCCCTGGTCGTCGGCCTGGGCCTGACGGCCCTCGGGCTGGGCCGCAAGCCGACGGCCCTGCTCGTGGTGCTGACGACCCTGGGCTACGCGGCGCTGGTGGGCGGGGCGCCCTCGGTGGTGCGCTCGGCCGTCATGACGGTCGTCGCCGGCGTGGCGGTGCTGGCCGACCGCCCGGCGCGGGTCGGGAACCTGCTGGCCGCCGCGGCGCTGGTCACGCTGGCCTGGCAGCCCTCGGCGCTCTTCGACGTGGGCGCGCAGCTCTCGTTCCTCGCCGTGATGGCCCTGGTCTGGGGCGTGCCGCCCGTCGCCCGCCGGCTCGGGCTGATCGCCACCGCCGCGAGCCCCGAGGCCGCCACGGGCGCGACCGACGCCGAGCCCGGGCCGACGGTCGCCGAGCGGCTCGACGCCGTCGAGCGGCACTACCAGTCGCGCGGGCGACGGCTCGCGCGCCGGGCCGTGCGCTCGGTGGCCCTGGCGCTGGTCGCGTCGACGGTGGTCTGGGCGATCACGCTGCCGCTGGTCGTGCTGCGGTTCCACCTGGTGCCGCTGGTCGGGATCGTGCTCAACGTCGTGCTCGTCCCGCTCT
>CAZUZD010000340.1:0-5578 GCA_964624465.1 uncultured Isosphaeraceae bacterium | reverse complement strand
GCGCATTCGGATCCCATGGGCTCGCATCACCAGCGTGCTCAACGTCGTGCTCGTCCCGCTCTCGACCCCGACGCTGGCCGCCGGCGGGCTCACGCTGGCGCTGGCCTGGATCGCGCCGCCGCTGGCCGCGCCCGCGGCCTGGGCCTGCACGGCGCTGCTGGATCTGACCGAGTGGCTCGTGCGCCTCGGGGCCGCGCTGCCCGCCGGCCATCAGTACGCGGCGGGCCCGGGGGCCGGCTGGGTGCTGGGGTTCTACGGGCTGCTGGCCGCCTGGGCGCTGGTAGCGCCGGCGGGCCCTCGCGCCGCGCGGCGGGCGGCCGCCGTGCTGGCCGGCTGGATCGCGCTCGGCCTGGTCGCCGCGCTGCGACCGCCCCCGGTCACGGCGCCCGAGGCCGAGGTGCTGGCCGTGGACCACGGCCTGTCCGTGTTGATCCGGAGCCCGGCCGGCGGGGCGGGGGGGTGGCTCTACGACTGCGGCCGGATGCGCGACCCCCACGTCGGCCGCCGCCTGATCGCGCCGGCGCTCTGGGCCCGCGGCGTGCGCCGGCTCGACGGCGTGATCCTCAGCCACGCCGACTTCGACCACTACGGCGGCCTGCCCGAGCTGCTCGAACGCCTGAGCGTCGGCGTCGTGCTCGTGCCCCCGGGGTTCGCCGACGGACCCCGGCCCGACCCGAACATCCGCGCCCTGCTGGAGGCCTGCCGCGCCCGGGGCGTGCCCGTGCAGACCCTCGCCGCCGGCGCGCGGCTCGACCTCGGCTCAGGCCTCACCGCCACGGTCCGGCACCCGCCCGCCGCGTGGTCGGCCCGCGACCTGTCGGACAACGCCCGCAGCCTCGTCGTCGACCTGGCTCACGGCGGCCGGCACCTCTGGCTCACCGGCGACCTCGAAGGCCCCGGCCTCGACGCCCTGCTCGCCACCGCGCCCCCGGCGCCGATCGACGGCCTGCTCGCCCCGCACCACGGAGGCCGCACCGCCAACCCACCCCGCCTCTACGACTGGGCCCACCCCCGCTTCGTCATCGCCAGCCAGCGCCGCCCCCCCGACGGCCTGGCCACCGCCGACGCCCTCGACCCCCTCACCGCCCGCGGCCTGCCCGTCCACCGCACCTGGCGCACTGGCGCCCTCCGCCTCCGCTGGACCCCTACCGAGCTGACCGTCGAGCCGTTCCTGAAACCGTGAGGCCCAGCTCGTGGGACCATCCCGTCCCGGTCGGTGTGCCCCGGATCGTACGACCGCTGGCGCCCCGCTCCGTGTGCCGTGGCCTGAGCGTCAGCGTGGCCACGACGACGTCCCGGGGGCCGCCGCAGCGTGCCGACGCCCCGGCACCAGCCAGGGCTTGGAGGGCGAGCGGCCGGCGGCGATGATGAGGGCATGCCACTCCTGCTCGGATCGATCCCTGGCGACGCGCTGTCCCCCGGCGGGGGCCCGTGGCTGGAACTGCTCGTGGGCCTGGGCGGGTTCGCACTCGGGCTCCTGGCGGTGGGGACGCTGGCCATCATCGAGTGGGGAGCCTGGAGCCTGGTCGCTCCGGGGCGGCGGCATGACCCGAACCGGCCAGGCGTCGAACCCTGGCCGTGGGAGCCGATCGCCGTCGCGGCCCCCGACGGCGCCCGCCTGGCCGGTGCCTTCCGCGCCGCCCCCGACGCGCACGGCCGCACACTGCTCGTGCTGCACGGCTTCGCCGAGGACCGCGCCGCGCTCTTCGACCGGGCCCAGGCGCTGGCCGATCGCGGCTGGAACGTCGCGCTGCTCGACGCCCGCGGCCGCGGCGACAGCGGCGGCGCCTTCTGCTCGTTCGGCGGTCGCGAGGCCGACGACCTGCGCGCCTGGATCGACCTGCTGGCGGTCCGGGTCGGGCCCACCGCCTGGTTCGCCGCCTGGGGCCGCTCGATGGGTGCCGCCATCGCGCTGCGCGCGGCGGCCGACGATCCCCGCCTCCGCGCCCTGGTGCTGGAGGCCGGCTACAACGACCTGACCCCCACCGTCGCCGCCTGGCTCCGCCGCCTCCGCGTGCCCGGCGGCTTCGCCAGGCCGATGCTCTGGCGCGCCGGCCGGCTCGCCGGCGTCTCCCTGCACCGGCCCCGGCCCATCGACCTGGCCCCGCAGCTCGCCGTCCCCGTGTCCCTGCTCCACGGCGCCCGCGATCCGATCGCCCCGCTGGCCGACGCCCGGCGCCTGCACGACGCGCTCGCCCACGGACCCGACCGGGTGCTCGACGTGGTCGCCGACGCCGCCCACGGCGACGTCGTCACCGTCGCCGGCCCGCCGGTCTTCGACCGCGTCGCCCGGTTCCTGGAGCAGGCCCGCACCCGCGCCATGGACCCCGCGATTCCCGCCCACCCGGCCGCCGGCTCCGCGCCCGGCCCGCGTCCCTGATGGCCACGGACCCCGCCATGCCGCACCCGCAGATCGACCCGACCGCCTTCCTCGCCCCCGGCGCCCTGGTCATGGGCGACGTCGTGCTCGGCCCCGAGTCCAGCGTCTGGTACGGCGCCGTGCTGCGCGGCGACACTGAGGCGATCCGCATCGGCCCGCAGTCGAACATCCAGGATCAGACCCTGGTGCACGCCGACCCCGGCACCCCGTGCGTCATCGGCGCCCGCGTCACCGTCGGCCACCGCGTCATCCTGCACGGCTGCACCGTCGAGGACGACTGCCTGATCGGCATGGGCGCCATCCTGCTGAACGGCTGTCACAACGGCCGCGGCTCCGGCATCGCCGCCGGCACCCTGATCGGCGAGGGGAAATCGATCGCCCCCGGCTCCCTCATCATGGGCGTCCCCGGCCGCCTCCTCCGCCCCGTCGACGCCCCATTACTCGCCCGCATCGCCCACGCCTGGCCCCACTACATCGCCATGGCCCAGCGCCACCGCAACGGCGAGTTCCCGCCCGCCCCGGAGACCTCGGCCGCCGGCATTTGACCTGCACTGCAATCACCCCGGATATCCTGACATCGTAGGGGCCGCTGTGCGGACCATATTCATCTTGGTCCGCACAGCGGCCCCTACGAAACTGTCAATATTCGCTATTCCATTGCTCTATTAGGCACGAGAGGTAGCAACCCAGATGTGGAGGAGAAATCTCACGGTGTCTCTCATGTTCTTGGTTGCTGCCTCGGCTGGCACCTGCGGCTGTGGACCCGCATTTTCGAGCGATCAAGAAGAACTCGCTTACCTCCAGCGAATCTCCAATCCCACCCCTCAACAATTCCGGCGGCAGCAGGAACTTGAGCAAACGGCGACCGAAGCCCGGGAACGCATCGCGAAGGCCGCCGAAGTCGCAAGGCAAACCGAGGCCGATCGATTGAAGGCGACCCGAGAGGCCGAGGAACGCCAAAAATTGGATGCGCGAATTGCCGAGCGGGACAGGCGCGAGCGGGGGGAGACGCCCGAGACGGCAAAACGATTGGCGTTCCTTCGAAGTGAGGCGCAACGGACCGAAGGTCGAGGGGCTTACTCCGTCGCGGTCATCTGGCTCAAGGATCTCCTGGAGGAGTTCCCCAAGGTGCCCGATCGTGTGGAGATCGAGCAGCGGATCAAGACCTTGCAATCCAAACCAGACACGACGGCTGAACGCGATTGACGGCGAGCAATCCGGAATCGGCGTTCTCAGCCCCTTCGGACTGCAGACAATCCGCCTTGGCGGTCTGCCGTGGCCCCGGCACAGCGTGGCTATCGCACACCGACCAAGCAGGGTCGCCCGGACGACTTGCTCGTCCGGGTCGCGCAGCGACAAGCGGCTCGCGTTCCACCGCCGAGTGCCCTCGGGCGGAGGACCCAGGTCACGATCGGCCGGAGGGAGCAGAACCGGCACGAGGACTCGGTGGGTGGTCAGGACGCCCGCCACGAGCCCGGTCGGCGGGTCGGGGCTCCGGGCGGATGGCGGAACGGACGCCGCCTGTCGCTGCGCGACCCGGACGAGCAAGTCGTCCGGGCGACCCGGCCCTACGAAAACGGCGTTGTGCCGTGGTCCGGGTGCAGCGGGGGCACGCTGCGACCGGACCACGGCACACGAGGAGGGTCAGGGTCAGGGCGGATCGGACGAAAGCGGGACCCGCGCGGCCTACGAGCGGTCGGCGAGGAAGCCCTTGGCCTTCATCAGGGCGACGATGCGGTCGACGCTCGCGTCGACGCTGATCTGGTCGGTCTGGAGGACGAGGTCGGGGGTCTGCGGTTCTTCGAAGGTGGCGGTGACGCCGGGCATCTGGGCGATCTGGCCGGCGTCGGCCATGCGGTAGGCGCCGCTCTGGTCGCGGGCACGCAACACGTCCATGGGGGCGGTGCAATACACCTCCAGCACGCGGTCGCGGCCGATCAGCGACTTCGCCTTCTCGCGGACGGACTCGTGCGGGGCGACGAAGGCGGCGATGGTGATCACGCCGGCGTCGTTGAGGAGCTTGGCCACCTCGGAGGAGCGCCGGAGGTTCTCGCTACGGTCGTCGGCGCTGAAGCCGAGGTCGCGGTTCAGGCCCTGGCGCATGCTCTGGCCGTAGAGGACGGTGACGGCGCGGCCCTCGTCCCAGAGCCGGCGCTCCAGGGCGTAGGCGATGCGGCTCTTGCCGCTGCCGGTCAGGCCGACGAGCAGCACGGTCACCGGCACCTGGCCGAAGCGCTGCTCGCGCTCGGCCGGGGCGATCAGGCTCGCGCGGGGCTTGAGGCGGGACGTGGACTCGGCGGCCCAGACGTCGCCGGGGAGCCGGCCGGTGCCGGCCTCCTGGATCATGCCCGCGCCGACCGTGTTGTTCGTCAGCCGGTCGATCAGGATGAATGCCCCGGTGGCGGGGTTGACCCGGTACGGGTCGCACGCCAGCGGCTGCGTGAGGCTGAGCGCCACGTGGCCCACCTCGTTCAGCTCCAGCCGCGCGATCGCGCGGTGCTCCAGCGTGTTCACGACCACGCCGTGGCGGAACGCAGCGACCTCGGCGGTGACCTGCCGGGTCGTCTGCTTCAGCGTGTAGGTCCGGCCGGGCACGAACGGCGTCTCGGCCATCCACACGACCATCGCCTCGATCTCGCTGCGCACCTGGGGCGCATTGTCGGGGTGCACCAGCATGTCGCCGCGGCTGACGTCGACCTCGTCGGCCAGCGTCACGGTCACGGCCAGGGGCGCGAACGCCTCCTCCAGCTCGCCGTCGTAGGTGACGATCGACTTGACCCGGCTGCGCTTGCCCGAGGGCAGCACCATCACCTCGTCGCCCTGGCGGATGACGCCCGAGGCGACCGTGCCGGCGAAGCCGCGGAAGTCCAGGTTGGGGCGGATGACGTACTGCACCGGAAACCGCAGGTCGGTCAGGTTGCGGTCGCTGGCGATGTGCACCGTCTCCAGGTGGTCCAGCAGCGGCGGGCCGCTGTACCAGGGCATGGCGTCGCTCTTGGAGGCGACGTTGTCCCCCTTGAGCGCCGACATGGGGATGAAGGTGATGTCGCGGAGTTCCAGCTTGGCGACGAAGCCGGTGTACTCGTCCTTGATCCGCTCGAAGACGTCGCGACTGTAGTCGACGAGGTCCATCTTGTTGATGGCGACGACGACGTGCTTGATGCCCAGCAGCGAGACGATGAACGAGTGCCGGCGGGT
>CAZUZD010000339.1:0-6507 GCA_964624465.1 uncultured Isosphaeraceae bacterium | reverse complement strand
AGGCCGCCGCCGCCGAGCTGACTCGCCTCACCGGGGCCCCGGCGCTCGGGCTGGCCGTCGAGGTCACCCGCGCCGCCGACGCCGAGGCGGCCGTCGCCCGCGTCGTCGATCGCTTCGACCGGCTCGACATCCTGGTCAACAACGCCGGCATCAACATCCGCGGCCCGATCGAGACCCTGTCCGAGTCGGACTGGGACGCGGTGCTCGACACCAACCTCAAGGGCCCCTGGCTCTTCTGTCGCGCGGTCGCCGGCCCGATGAAGGCGCAGAAGTGGGGCCGGGTGGTCAACCTGGCGAGCATGCTCGGCCTGGTCGGCCTCACCGAGCGCACCCCCTACACCGCCAGCAAGGGGGGCCTGGTGCTGATGACCCAGACCCTCGCCCTGGAGTGGGCCGGCACGGGCATCAACGTCAACGCCCTCTGCCCGGGTCCGTTCGCCACCGAGATCAACGAGCCGCTCCTGAAGGACCCCGCCCGGGCGGCGGTGATCATGGACCACGTGCCGCTGGCCCGCTGGGGCGACCCCGCCGAGCTGGGCCCGGCCGTCGTGTTCCTGGCCTCGGAGGCCTCCAGCTACATGACCGGCGCGGTGCTCAGCGTTGACGGCGGCTACACCGCCCGCTGACGCATGGGGCACGGGCGGGGTCGGTGCTCGAACCGGTCCCACCCCGCGGGTGTCTGGGCGGATCGGGGCGGGTACGTTCCGGGGCCGCGGCGGGTTCGCGGCACGGGGGCTTCGGGGTGCGGTACGGCGCGACGGGGCGGCCTCCGGCCCGTCACAACTTCCAGGCGGCGATCAGAACCGGAGCCTGCGGGCCCGGCGGGAGCGGTCGGACATGGGTAGCCAGGCAGGGGCGAGCGGGAACAGCGCGGGCGTGCCGGAGACCCCGGTGACGTGGGCCTTGCCGGCGGGGTTCCGCGCGGGGGCCGTCAAGGCGGGGATCAAGCCCTCGGGCGGCCTGGACCTGGCGGTGCTGATCGCCGACAGCGACTGCGCGGCTGCCGGCACCTTCACCACCAACCGCGTGGCCGCCGCACCCGTGCAGTGGTGCCGCGGCGTGGTGCCGAGCGACGACGTGCGGGCCATCGTCATCAACGCCGGCAACGCCAACGCCGCCACCGGCGCCCAGGGCCTGGAGAACGCCCAGGCGATGGCCGAACGCGTCGCCGGCCACCTCGGCTGCCAGCCCGCCCAGGTGCTGGTGGCCAGCACCGGCGTCATCGGCCGGCAGCTCCCGATGGACCGGGTGGTCGCCGGCATCGACGCCGCCGTCGCGATCGCCGACGACCGCGAGTCGAGCTTCGACACGGTCTCGCGGGCGATCCTGACCACCGACACCCGGCCCAAGGTCCTCTGCCGCCAGGTGGCGCTCAGCACCGGGACGGTCACGCTGCTGGGCCTGGCCAAGGGGGCCGCCATGATCGGCCCGAACATGGCGACGATGCTCGGCTTCCTGCTGACCGACGCCCACGTCGCGCCCGGGCACCTCCAGGGCATCCTGTCGCTGGCGGTGGAGGACTCGTTCAACTGCATCTCGGTCGAGGGCCACATGAGCACCAACGACACGGTGCTGATGCTGGCGCGGCCGGGCGACGGCCCGATGCTGGCCGGCGACGACCTCAAGGCCTTCGCCGCCGAGGTCCGCTCGGCCTGCGCCGAGCTGGCCCGGATGATCCCGGCCGACGGCGAGGGGGCGACCCACCTGATCACCATCGACGTCGAGGGCTGCGCCGACCAGGACGAGGCCCGCGCCATGGCCCGAGCCGTGGCCGACAGCCCGCTGGTGAAGACGGCGATCCACGGCGCCGACCCGAACTGGGGCCGGATCGTCTCGGCCGCCGGTTACGCCGGCGTGCCGTTCGAGGAATCGCAGTGCTCGCTCTGGCTCAACGGCATCCCGCTCTACGAGGCCGGTGTCCCGCTCGATTTCGACGCCGCCGCCGCCTCGGCCAGCATCCGCAACCACCGCGACACCCACATCCGGCTGGTCTTCACCCGGGGCGAGGCCCGCACCCGCTTCTGGACCTGCGACCTCACGGCCGAGTACGTGCACCTGAACGCCGACTACACGACCTGAGCCGCCCGGCCCGGACCCTCCCTCTGCCCCCCGGAGCCGACGCCCATGACCACCGACGCCGACCGCTTCGCGCTGGCCGACCTGATCGGCTCGTTCCTGGACGTGGCGTTCAAGCCCGAGTCCCTGCCCTCGCTCCGCGCGGCGGCTCAGGACGTGGACGCCAGCCTGGAGCAGTTCCTGGCGATGAGCCTCACCCACCTGATCACCGAGCGCTTCGACCTGACCCCCAGGCCGGAGGCGGAGCCGGCAGACGACGAGGCGGCGTCGGAGGGGAGTGCGGAGATCGACGGCTGAATCGACGCTGCGACGGCCCGTATTCGTCGGGCGGATCAGCGCAGCGTCATCCGCCGGAACGGCTCTCAGGCCTGCCTCGCAACCCGCGAGCTGGACCCATCGAGGTCGTCCACCGCCGTCGCGGCGGATGACGCTGCGCTGATCCGCCCGACGAGACGGCCAGAGTGCGAGGCACGGGGACAGGACGAGGGTCAGGGAGCGGGCGGAACCAGTCGGCCCTCGGCGCGGGACAGGCCCTCGACCTCGGCGGCCGTCAGGGCGCGGTCGAACAGCGCCAGCTCGTCGAAGTACCCGGTGTAGCCCAGGCCGATCATGATGGCCGCGCGCTCGGGGTCCCAGGTGAAGGTCTGGGTACGGCCGGTGAGGGCGCCCTGGCGCTGGCCGTCGAGGTAGAGGGTGGCCACGGCGTCGGGCTGGCCGGTGTTGAAGCGCTCGAAGGTGATGGCGACGTGGGTCCAGCGGTCGGCGGTGAACGGCGGCCGGCCGGCGTCGAGGCGGGGGCGCTCGGCGTCGGTCATCTGCTCGACGTCGCGGTTCGTCGGGTTCCAGGTGGCCAGGTCGGGGAAGGCGCCCAGGCGGAAGTGCCGCGGGCTCTTGTCGCTGAAGTCGACCCAGAGGGCCCCGTCGTTCCAGCCGCGCTCGGTGATCTGGAGCGGGTCGGCGAAGCCGGGGGCCAGGGTCGTCTCGGGGTCCAGCCGCAGCCAGAACGAGATCGAGCCGCTCCAGTTCCGGGGCGTGTAGGCGATGTTCTTCGGGGCGCGGAAGAACACGACGGCGGGGCTCTGCTTCGTGAACTGCAGGGCATCGCCATGCCGGCCCTGGCCCCGCGCGATCGTCACGGCGCTGGGCAGGCCGGGCCTGGCGTCGTCGCGCTTCATCGAGGTGGCGTGGTAAAGCACGCGATCGCCCCGCGCCAGGTCGGCCTCGGTGCCGCCGTCGAACGAGGCGTAGAGGCTAAGCGCCTGCCGCACCACCGGCTCGTCGGCGCGGCTTGCGATCGGGGAGCCACCGGCCAGGGCCGCCAGGGTCAGCGCGAGCGACAGGGGGCGGGGCAGCAGGTTCACGGCCGGTCTCCAGGACACGCCAGCGCGGGGGGATTTCACGACGGTCCCCCGATCCGGGGTCCACGGCCTACCAGGATGCCACGTCCGGCGACCGTTCGCACCGGGGCAGGGGCCCGACAACGGGCACGGGCCGCGGCTCCCGGAGTCCGGGGAACCGCGGCCCGTGGCCGGCGTTTCGGGGGTGGCAGCGGTGCGTCGGCCGGGCTCAGGCGTCCGGGCGGCGGGCGGCGGCGGCCAGGGGCCGCAGGATGGCGAGCATGGTGTTCAGGTGGGCAAGCCGGGGCCCGAACCGGTCCACGAAGTCGCTGAGGGCGAAATCGCCGTCGAGCAGATTGTCGTGGTTCTCGTCGACGTACTCGGTCAGCTCGCGCATCAGGTTGGCGTGGACGCCCTCGAGCTGGCCGAGGGCCTGCTTGCAGTTGTCGAGCACGCCGTCGTGGCCGTGCTGCCAGCGCTCCAGCTCGGCGATCTGGCGGGCGCGCTGATCGCGGGCCATCTGGGCCGCCTCGCGCTCCAGCTCGAGCTGCTGGCGGTGCAGCTCCAGCGTCTGCTTCTGGAGCTCCAGGAGCTGCTGGTTCTGGTTGACCAGCAGGTGCAGGAGCACCATCGGGTCGGGTGACGGGGGCACCGGGGCGCCGGGGGCCGCGCCGGTGGGCGAGACCTCCATCCGATACGTCCAGGGCGGCGACGACGGATTCTCTGGCGACACCCAGTCCTCCTCTCCGGGTCGTCTTTCCGAACGGTGGTCGGCGACCCGTCCTGTCACTCTAGCCGAACGGGGCGCACCGGCCCAGGGCAAGCCGTCCCCCACCGCGGTGGCGGGGGCACTGGCCGGAGCCCAGAGCCGCTTCCATGCCATCATCAAAGGTCGCGTCACGTGGACCGCCGGGGCTGGGCCCAGGGAGAGTGGGGGATCCAGGGCGGAACAGGGAGCACGTTCACGCCTCATCCAGAGCGTAGAACGCGCCGGGCAGGGCCGCGGCAATGTCGCTGGCAATCAACCCGACCGGACCATTCTGGTCGCGGACCCGGTCGCCGGCCAGCCCGTGCACGCGGGCGCCGAGGGCAGCGGCCGAGAAGGCGTCCTGCCCCTGGGCCAGCAGCGCGGCGATCACGCCGGTGAGGCAGTCGCCCACGCCGCCGGTGGCCATGCCCGGGTTCCCTGTATGGTTCAAGTAGTATTTATCACCATCGGTGACCAGAGTGCAATATCCTTTGAGCAGCACGATTAATTTTCCGTCGGCCTGCGCCCGGGCCAGGCCGAGGGCCTGGGCCTCGCGATCGGCCTGGACGGCGGCGGTGGTCTGACCGGTCAGGCGGGCAAACTCGCCGGGATGGGGCGTGAGGATGACCGGGTGCCGGCGGCCGGTGACCGCCGCCAGGCCGGCGGCGCCGCCGAGATTGTTCAGGCCGTCGGCGTCGAGCACCAGGGGGCAATCGCCGTCGGTCAGCAGCCACTGCACCAGCCGGGCCAGGCCGGGCGACTGGCCCAGGCCGGGCCCGCAGGCGACCACGTCGGCCGATCGCACCAGGCCCTCCAGCCAGGGCCGGGCGGCGGCGAAGTCGATGCGGCCGTCGGCGTCCTGGGGCAGGGGGGCGGTCATGTACGACGGCTCGAAGCCGGCGACCGTCGGCTGCACCTCGGCGGCCGTGGCCACCCGGACCAGGCCGGCCCCCGACCGCAGCGCGGAGATTCCGACCAGGGCCGCGGCGCCGGCCATGCCGCGGCTGCCGGCGATGACCAGCACGGAGCCGAAGCTCCCCTTGTGGGCGTCGACGGGCCGCGGCGGCAGCCGTGGCGGCTCGACGACCCGCCGCGGGGGCGGCCGGTCAGCCGCCATGGGCCCCGCCTCCGGCCGCGGCCCCGGCGCGGGCCTGGCCGGCGCGGCGGGCGATCAGGCCGGCGACGTGGCCGCCGTTGAAGCCGGCGTCGATGTTGGTCACGACCACGTTCGAGGCGCAGCTGTTGAGCATGCCGAGCAGCGCCGCCAGCCCCTGGAAGTGGGCGCCGTAGCCGATGCTGGTGGGCACCGCGATGATCGGGCAGTCGACCAGCCCGCCGACCACGCTCGGCAGGGCGGCCTCCATGCCGGCCACGCAGACGAGCACGTCGGCGCCGGCCAGCAGGTGCAGGCGGTTGATCAGCCGGTGCACGCCGGCGACGCCCACGTCGGCCACCAGGCTCACGTCGCAGTTCCAGGCCTCGGCCGTGACCCGCGCCTCCTCGGCGACCGGCAGGTCGCTGGTGCCGGCGGTCACGACCACGATCTTGCCGAGCTTGGGGCCCGGGTCGGTCTTCGGCAGGAGCCGGAACGTGCGGGCGACCGGGTTGTGCACGCCGTCGGGGAACTCGCGGGCCAGCAGCGCCACCGCCTCGGGGGCGACGCGGGTGGCCAGGCCGCCGTCGCCGTGCTTGAGCATGGCGTGCAGGATGGCCGCGATCTGCTCGGGGGTCTTGCCCTGGCCGAAGACGACCTCGGGGAACCCGCAGCGGAGCGTGCGGTGGTGGTCGATCTTGGCGAAGTCGCCGGTCTCCTCGAACGGGGCCGACCAGCGCAGCTTCTGGACCACCTCGGTGGTGCCGACCGTGCCGCGGCGATGCGCCTCCAGGAGTTGCGTCAATTCGTGCGAGTCCATGGGCGGAGAGCGCTCCTGAGCCGTATCGGTCGAACGTCCCCGTCCGTTGTAGCGTCTGCGCCGGGGGCCGACAACCGGCGCGGGACCCCGGTGGGGGCCTCCCGGCGACCGGTCGGGCGCGTTATGCTCGGGATTCGGCCCGCGGTCTGCGGGACGATCGGCCGGCGACCACCGCCGGTGCGCCGTCGCGGCGCTGGCGGGGCGAGCCCGATCGGGCAGGGGGTGTGACGATGGCCCACGAGAACGACGCCGGCCGTCCCCCCGGGCCCGATCCCACGCTGGCCCCCGGGCCCGAGCCCTCTGCGCCCCCCCCGGTCCTGCCCTGGGTGCTCGACGAACCGATCTCCCTGACCGACCGGCCCCGGCCCCCGGCGCTGCCCTCGCGCCGCGCCCCCGAGCCCGTGCCCCTGCCGCAGTTCGGCCCCACCCCGGT
>CAZUZD010000338.1:0-6530 GCA_964624465.1 uncultured Isosphaeraceae bacterium | reverse complement strand
CGTCATCCGCCGCGACGGGTCCGAAGCCTGCTCCGAACCGGCCATTGTGGGCATGCGGATGGCCGCGCTTCGAGCCCGGCGGATGACGCTTCGCGGATCCGCCCTACAAAACAGATTTCAACCGCCCACGTGCGATTCGAGCCATCCAAGGAGCCCGCCCATGGACACGATGGCGCAGCTGCAATCGCTGGGCGAGATCGCGCTGGCCATGCTCCTGGGGGGCCTGGTGGGCCTGGAGCGACGGGCCGCCGACAAGCCGGCCGGCATGCGGACGTACATGCTGGTGGCCGGCGCCTCGGCGATGTTCGTCGGCCTGGCCGTGCCCCTGATCCGGTTCATCGCCGGCCAGTCGCAGCTGCCGGGCGTCGAGTTCCGTCCCGACCCGTTCCGCACGGTCGGCGCGGTCGTCACCGGCCTGAGCTTCCTGGGCGCCGGCACGATCTTCCGGAGCCGCGACGGCAATCATGTCGAGGGGCTGACCACGGCCGCCAGCCTGCTGGTCGTCGGCGGCCTGGGGGTTGCCGTGGCCCTGCACCAGTTCGTGCTGGCCATCGGCCTGACCGTCCTGCTCCTGTTCGTGCTCCGCGGCCTGCAAGCCTTCGAGAACTTCCTCGATCGCCAGCTCCAGGCCGCCCCCCCGGCCGCCAGGCCCCCATCCCCGCCTGCCACCCCGCCCGACGCCTGAGCCGCGCCCCCGCGCCGGCCCGCCGCGCCGGAAAACTCCCCCAGCCCGCCTTGACGGCGGTCACCCCCTGGCTACACTCTTCCAAACGGCTGTTTGAAACGTGCGTCTGAAACGCCCGTTGCAGGCGTGGGTGGGTGGTGGTGGTGATGGTCGGCATGGATCCCACGAAGGCCCGATTGCTGGAGGCGGCCGGCGAGGAGTTCGCGGAGCACGGCTTCGCGGGCGCGACGGTGCGCTCGATCTGCCGGCGGGCCGGGGCCAACGTGGCGGCGATCAACTACCACTTCGGGGACAAGGAGCAGCTCTACCACCAGGCGGTGGTGGAGGCACACCGCTGCGGCCTGGGCGAGCCGATCGCGACCGGGCCGGGGTGCGGCCGGCCGGAGGACCAGCTCCGGGCGTTCGTGCGGCAGTTCCTGGAGCAGGTGCTGGCGGCCGACGGGCCGCAGTCGTGGCAGCAGGCGCTGATGCTCCGGGAGATGATCCGGCCCACCGAGGCGTCGGAGACCCTGGTCCGCGAGTCGATCCGGCCCCGGTTCGAGGGCCTGCGGCGGATCCTCCAGGCCCTGGACCCCGCGGCCGACGCGACCCGGCTGGACGCGCTGTGCTTCAGCGTCGTGGGCCAGTGCCTGCACTACAAGGTCGGCCGCCCGATCGCCGAGCGGCTCGTCGGTGCCGACGCCCTGGCGCGGCTCGACGCCGGCTACCTGACCGACCACATCACCGGCCTGATGCTGGCCGCCCTGGGCCGGGCGTCCGCCCCGGCCCCGACCGGCCTCGCGGCCGGGGTCCCCCTGTCGACGGAGGGCTCGCGCCCATGTACTGGATCGCGCTGAAGATGCTCACGGGCGATCGCGCCAAGTTCTTCGGCATCGTGCTGGGGCTGACCTTCTCGGCGCTGCTGATCGCGCAGCAGGGCTCGATCTTCTGCGGCCTGATGCGCCGGACCTCGTCGCAGATCTTCGACATCAGAGGCGCCGACCTCTGGGTGATGGACCCGAACGTGCGGTTCATCGACGACGTCAAGCCGATGATCGAGACCAGCCTGTACCGGGTCCGCGGGGTCGACGGCGTGCAGTGGGCCGTGCCGCTCTACAAGGGCATCGGCCGGGTGAAGATCTCCGACCCGGCCGTCGAGTCGCGCAAGGACCCGGTCGTCGAGCAGGTGATCCTGCTCGGGCTCGACGACGCCTCGCTGGTCGGCGCCCCGCCGCCGGAGAAGATGATCGCCGGCGCCCTGGTGGATTTGCGGCGTCCCGAGGCGATCATCGTCGACTTCACGCGGCTGCCGAAGCTGTTCCCCAAGGAGCAGTGGTCGGAGCTGCCGAAGCCCCCCTCGGCGCTGCGGCAGGAGCTGCGGGGCATCGCCTGGGACCTGCTGCACGTCGGCCGTGGCCTGCTGGTGCGGGCCGGCCTGGCGAGCCCCGAGTCGCTGGCCGCCGCCCCCGACCCCGAGGCCGATTACCGCCGCCAGCTCACCGCCTTCTACCGGCGGTTCCTGAACCGCGAGCTGGAGATGAACGACCATCGCGCGGTGATCGTCGGCGTCTGCGAGGCCACGCGCACGTTCCAGTCCAACGCGGTCGTCTACACGACCTACTCGCGGGCCAAGCAGTTCGTGCCCGCCGAGCGCAAGCCGTTGACGTACGTGCTGGCCAAGGCGGCGCCGGGGGTCGACCCGCAGGTGGTGGCCCGCCGGATCGCGGCGCAGACCGGGCTGAAGGCCTCCAGCAGCGCGGCGTTCATCGAGGAGACGATCAGGTACTTCATCAAGTACACCGGCATCCCCGTGAACTTCGGGATCACCGCCGCGCTCGGGTTCCTGGTCGGTACCGCCATCGCCGGCCAGACCTTCTACAACTTCACGCTCGAGAACCTCAAGCAGTTCGGCGCCCTGAAGGCGATGGGCGCCGGCAACCTGACGATCGTGAACATGATCCTCCTGCAGGCCGCCGTCACGGGCCTGATCGGCTACGGCCTGGGGATGGGCCTGGCGGCGCTCTTCGGGGTCGTGACCAAGGGGGGCGAGCTGGCCTACTACATGTGGTGGCCGGTGATCCCGATCACGGGGGCGGCGATCGTGCTGATCTGCGTCCTCTCCAGCATCCTGAGCGTGCGCAAGGTCATCGTCCTGGAACCGGCCATCGTCTTCCGCGGCTGAGGCCGGCGAGGGAGTCTGACTCATGACCACGAGCACGCTCGAAGCAGACGCCCCGGTCGCCGGGGCCCTGATGCCCGCCGACGACCCGCGCCCGGTCGCGGTGCGGCTCCGCGGCGTGGCCAAGACGTTCGGCTCGGGCGACCAGGTCGTGCACGCCGTGCGGCGGGTCGACTGGGACGTCCTGAGCGGCCAGATGACGATGCTCATCGGCCCGTCCGGGTGCGGCAAGACGACCCTGATCTCGGTCGTCGCCGGCATCCTCGACTGCGATCGCGGTGGGGCCGTCGACGTCTTCGGGACCGACCTGGCGCGGCTGGGCGGCGGCGGCAAGACGCGGTTCCGGATGAACCACATCGGATTCGTCTTCCAGCAGTACAACCTCCTGCCGGCCCTGACCGCCGCCGAGAATGCCGCGATCCCGCTGATCGTGGCCGGCACCCCGCGCAAGCAGGCGGTGGAGCGGGCCAAGGAGGTGCTCAGCGGCCTGGGCATGGGGCCCCGGCTCCGGAGCCTGCCGTCGCAGCTCTCCGGCGGCCAGCAGCAGCGGGTCGCCATCGCGCGGGCCCTGGTGCACGAGCCCCGGCTCATCGTCTGCGACGAGCCGACGGCCGCGCTCGACCACGAGACCGGCCACACCGTCATGCAGCTCATGCGCGCCGCGGCGCTCAAGCCCGACCGGGCGGTGATCGTGGTCACCCACGACAACCGCGTCTTTCACTTCGGCGACCGCATCGCCCGCATGGACGACGGCCGGATCGTCGAGGTCCGCGAGCAGCAGTCGACCGCCGACGAGCCGCCCTCCGGCCACGCCTGAGCCGGCCGCCCCGATTCCCCCGCTCCCTCGACCACGACGCGTCGGACCGACGGTCGGATTCCAGCCAATCGCACTGCCACGTCACCCACTGCAACGCCCCGGAGCGCCGGGGTCGGGAAAGGGCCAGGCGAGAGCCATGTTCGTCAAATTCCTCCTGCCGGTGCTGGCCGTCCTCGGGCTGGCCTTCGCGATCTACACCGTGGTGCAGGCCGGCCAGACCACGCCGCCGGCGCCACCGTTCGTGTCGCCGCCGGAGCGGCCCTCGGGCCGCAAGACGATCGCCGGCGCGGGCATCATCGAGGCCCAGAAGCGGAACATCCCGATCGGCACCCAGGTGCCCGGCGTCGTCACCGAGGTCTTCGTCAAGGAGGGCCAGCCGGTGCAGCCCGGCCAGCCGCTGTTCCAGATCGACGACCGCCAGACCCGCGCCAACCTGGCCGTGCAGACGGCGATGCTGGAGGCCGCCCGGGCGCAGCTGGCCAAGCTCGCCGCCGCCCCGCGCTCCGAGGACCTACCGCCCGCCGAGGCCGCCCTGGAGGAGACCAAGGCGCGGGTGCTCAGCACCGAGATCCAGGCCAAGCGCTCGGGCAGCCTGTACGAGCGCGGGGTCGGCCCGCAGAGCGACTACGACCGCGACCGCTACGCCGCCCAGGAGGCCCGCGCCGCCCAGCGCAAGGCCGAGACCGAGCTGTACCGGCTCCGCCAGGGCACCTGGCAGGCCGACCTGGCCATCGCGCAGGCCGCCGTCGACCAGGCGCAGGCCGAGCTGGACCGGGTCCAGACCGAGCTGGAGCGGCTCCTGGTCAAGGCGATGACCCCCGGCGAGGTGCTCCAGGTCAACGTCCTGCCCGGCCAGTTCGCCGCGCTGGCCTGGAAGGAGCCGCTGATCATCCTCGGCGACGTCGCCAAGCTCCACGTCCGCGTCGACATCGACGAGCAGGACCTGCCCCTGTTCAAGCGCGGAGCCTGGGCCGTGGCCACCCTCAAGGGCCGCCCCGGCGTGCAGTTCCCGCTCACCTTCGTGCGGGTCGACCCATACGTGATCCCCAAGCGGAACCTCGCCGGCGACAACGTCGAGCGCGTCGACACCCGCGTGCTCCAGGTCATCTACGCTCTGCCCGACGACCGCCCGCTGGACGTGTACGTCGGCCAGCAGATGGACGTCTACCTCGAGGCCGCCGAGCCCGCCCCCGGCACCCGCCTCGACATGGGCCACGGCGAGCTCCCCACCCTGCTCCAGCAGCACCTCGACCCCTCGAGCGCCCCCACCCCCGCCGCCAATCCCGCCCCGGCCGCCCACTGATCGGTTCGACGGCCGTCGCGCCCCGCCCGTCTGCCCTCCGGAGGACGGTGGCCCCGCCGGCGGGGGCGGCCCATCCGGTACAATGGCGGGGGCGGCCGATCCCGGGGGGGAATTGGGCCGCACCTGGAGCGAGGCGCGCATGCTGACGGGCAACCTGGTGCTGGTGCGGACGGCCAAGGATCGGGTGATCCCCCGGTACCTGAACCGCGAGGCGCAGCAGTGGCTCGAGGTCGCCGAGAGCCTGAGGCTCGTCTTCAAGGACGGCGTCGGCATGAGCCGCGCCGAGATCGAGGACGAGATCGACGCCGTGATCGGCGGCGAGGCGGCCACGCTCGTGCACAAGGGGCTGGCCAAGGTCCTCGAGGATCGCGCCGAGTTCGAGGTCGTCGCCGACGTGCCGCCCGACCAGCTCCGGGCGAAGGTCTTCGAGGCGGCCGCCGCGCACCGGCAGACGCTGCGGGCCCAGGGGCCGCGCGCCCCGTTCCGCCGCGACGAGGTGCTCGGCCAGGTGGGTGCCGAGGTCGGCCTCGACGCCGAGGCCGTCGCCAGTGCCCTGTTCGCCGACCTCAAGGACGAGAACCGCATGCTCGCGTTCTCCGACCTGGGCGCGCGGGCCCTGATCGACCGCTACAACGTGGCGCTGGCGCAGTCGGTGCTGCTCCGCTCGGTGCTGGTCACGGCCCACGTCCGCGACGAGTCGCCGGCGCGGATGCGGCAGCTCTTCCGATGGCTCAAATTTCACCGCCTGCTCTACCGCGTCGAGGGCAACGGCCGCGAGGGGTACACGCTGCACATCGACGGTCCCCTGAGCCTCTTCAGCAGCACGACCCGCTACGGCCTCCAGATGGCCCTGTTCCTGCCGGCGCTGTTGCTCTGCCGCGAGTTCCGCCTCGACGCCGAGCTGCGCTGGGGCCCGAAGCGCGAGCCGCGCACCTTCCACCTGGAATCGAAGGACGGCCTGGTCTCGCACTACAACGACCGCGCCGACTACGTGCCCGCCGAGATCCAGGCGTTCCTCGACCGCCTCCGCACCCTGGCCCCGCAGTGGTCGTCGAGCGAGGCCACCGAGGTCGTCCCCCTGGGCCGTGAGGCCGTGTGGGTCCCCGACTACCGCTTCCTGCACGCCCCCACCGGCACCGACGTGCTGGTCGAGGTCCTCGGCTTCTGGAAGCGCTCGACCCTCGACCGCCTGCTGAAGCTCCTGCCCGAGCACGGCCCCCCGCGCTACGCGCTGCTGCTGTCCGACCGCATGAAGGTTGACGAGGGCACCCTCGAGGCCCTGACCGGCCCCGTGCTCCGGTTCAAGGAGATCCCCAACGCCGGCGAGTTCATCAACCTCCTCAACCGCCTCCTCCCCGGCGGCTCCCTGCCCCTGGGCTGACGGCGATGGCACGCCCCGAGCGGATCCGGTGTGCCGTGGCCTGAGCGCAGCGTGGCCACGTCGCGGGGGCCTCTAAATCGTCGGCGGCCGAGCGGTCCCCGATTCCGCGCAGCAGGCCTGCATTCGGTCGCTTGACCTTCCCCACGAATGGTGGGCGCGCCCTGAGAGATGGCACAATGCCGTCGA
>CAZUZD010000337.1:0-6539 GCA_964624465.1 uncultured Isosphaeraceae bacterium | reverse complement strand
GGAAAGGGGTTCGCGGCCGGGTGCGTGGCCGAACGGTCGCCCTCGGGAACTTGGCGATGATGACAGACGCCGGCGTGAGCGGGGTCGATGCGCTTTCCGCCCGTGCGGACCGGCTCCGCGCCGAGGGGCCCGCCACGCCGGCCGGCCGGCGGGCCCGCTGGGCGTTCTTCGGGCTGCTGGGGACCACGGCCCTGCTCAAGGGGGTGGCCTTCGGCGCGGTGCTGACGCTGGCGACCGTGGCGGCCCTGATCGCCTGGGACCGCGACCGCCGGCTCCTGCGGGCGCTGGCCTGGCCGCTCGGCTGGCTGCTGGCGAGCGGGATCGCCCTGACCTGGCCCTGGCTGGTGCTGAGGACGCACCCCGAGGCGCTCGGGCTCTGGGCCGGCCACGTCACCGACCGCCTGGCCGCGCGGCCGACGCAGTTCGCCGGCGAGTCGTGGGCCGAGTACGCCCCGGCCCCCCTGCTCATGCTCCTGCCCTGGACCCCCCTGGCCCTGGCCGGCGCCTGGCGCTCGGCGTGGCGGGCGTGGCGTGCCGAGGGCCGCGGCGGTCCCGACCGCCTGCTCTGGGCCTGGGCCGTGGTGCCGGCGCTGCTGGTCTCGCTGGCCAGCGTCCGCAACGCCCACTACCTGCTGCCGGCCCTGCCGCCGTGGTCGATCTGGGCCGCCCTGGGCCTGACCCGCCTGGGCGAGCGGCTGGGCGCCCGGGGTCAGCTGCCGCCGGCCCGCTGGGACCGGCTGGTGGCCGTGGGGCTGGCCGGCGGGTGCCTGGCGTGGGCGGCGGGCTATGCGCTGGTGGCGCCCCGGCTCGACGCCCGCGGCAAGGGGGCCGAGTGGGCCTTCTACGCCGACGTGGCCCGGCACGTCCCGCCCGGGGAGCCCCTGGTCCTGCTCTACGACGCCCTCGATCGCGACGACCGCTTCGACCGCCTGCCGTACCCGACCCCCTTCGGCCCCGTGCCGCCCGACCTGGCCGTGCGGCTGTTCTACCTCGACCGCCCGGCCGACTCGGTCGCCTGGCCGTTCGGCCTCGACGGCCTGCGCGAGATCGAGGCGCAGCCGACCGCCCCCACGCTGGCCGTGATCGCCCGCGAGCGCGACCGCCCCGCGCTGGAGCGTCTCGGAGCTGTCGAGCCGCTGGCCGTCGGCCCCACCGGCCGGCCCGATCGGGCCTTCGTGCTCTACCGCATCCGCCAGGAGCGGTTCGGGGCCGGCCGGCGGGTCCGGATCCCCGGCTGACCGGTCCGGCTCAGGCGGGGGTGGCCCCGGCCGGGGTCGCGTCGGTGCGGACCGGGGCGGGCTGCGCGGCCACCGGGTGGTGCTCGTCGAGCAGGCGGCGGAGGGCGGCGAGGTCGATGGGCTTGAGGAAGTGGTGGTCGATGCCGGCCTGGGTGGCGCGCTCCAGGTCGGTGTCGGCGCCGTAGCCGGTGACGGCGACGAGCAGGGGGCTCCGGGGGCCGCAGCGGTCGCGGACGGCGCGGGCGACGGCGTAGCCGTCGAGGCCGGGCAGGCCGATGTCGAGCAGCACGACGTCGGGCTCGAAGCCGGCGATCGCGTCGAGGGCCTCGGCGCCGTCGTGGCACGCCGAGGCGACATGGCCCCAGCGCCCGAGGATGAGCAGCAGGCTCTCGGCCGCCGGCCGGTTGTCGTCGACGACCATCACCCGCAGCGCCCGCTTCGGCTCGGCCGGTGTGGCGGGCGTCGGGGGCGGGACGACGGCCGGCGGCGGCGGGCCGGTGGGCTCGGGGCCGGCGGGCAGGTCGGCGGCGATCGGCAACCGCACGAGGAACTCGCTGCCCTGGCCGGGGCCGGCACTGCGGGCCTCGACGCTGCCGCCGTGCATCTCGACGAGCCGCTGCACCAGGGTCAGGCCGATGCCCAGGCCCCCCTCGGCGCGGTCGAGCGAGCGCTCCGACTGGATGAACAGGTCGAAGAGCCGCGGCAGCATGGCGGCCTCGATGCCCATGCCGGTGTCGGTGACGCGCAGGGCCACGCTCTGGCCGTCGGGGGCGACCGCGGCCGAGACGCCGATGCGGCCGCCGGGCTCGGTGTACTTGGCGGCGTTGGTCAGGAGGTTGACCAGCACCTGCTCGAGCCGCAGCGGGTCGGCGAGCAGGGGCACGGGCCGCGGCGGCAGGTCGAGGGTGAGCCGGTGCCCCCGCTCGCGGATCAAAGCGTCGGTGGCCGCCACTCCGCGCCAGACCACCTCGGCCAGGTCGACCCGCGCCAGCCGCAGGCGGATCTTGCCGCGGTTGATCCGCGACATCTCCAGCAGGTCGTCGACGAGCTGGGTGAGGATCCGCACCTGCTGGTCGATCAGCCCGCGCATCCGGCGCCTGAGGCCGGGGTCGGCGTCGGAGAGCTCGAGCATCTCGACGGCGTGGGTGATCGGCGCCAGGGGGTTGCGCAGCTCGTGGCCGAGCATGGCGAGGAACTCGTCCTTGCGGCGGTCGGCGTCGGCCAGGGCCTCGGCGCGGTCGTGCTCCTGCTGCTCGTGGCCGCGGCGCTCGGTCACGTCCAGGCAGACGCCGATCATGCGGGTGGCAACGCCGGTGGCGTCGCTGAACAGGGCCCGGCCGCGGGTGTCGATCCAGCGCACCGAGCCGTCGGCGAGCACGAACCGATGCTCGCTGCGGAACCCGGCGCGGTCGGTCAGGGCCTGGCGGTAGGCGGCCATGACGGCGTCGCGGTCGTCGGGATGCACCAGCGCCTCGAGCGCCGCGAAGGTACCGCCGAAGCCGCCGGAGGGCAGGCCGGCGATCCGGTCGAGCTCGGCCGACCAGGCGAGCCGGCCGCTGGCCAGGTCCCAGTCCCAGATGCCCAGGCCGGCGACCTCGGTGGCCAGCTGCAGCAGCTCCTCGCGGTCCCGCAGCGCGGTCTCGGCGCGCTTGCGCTCGGTGATGTCGCGGCCCTCGGGGATCAGGAGCACGACCGGCCCGTCGGGGGCGTCGCGCACCGGGGTCAGCGAGAAGTCGACAGCCATGGTCCGGCCGTCGGCGCCCGAGTGCTCGGTCTCGAACCGCACGAAGTCGCCGGCGGCGGCCGCCCGGATCGCCTGCTCGATCCGCGCCTTCGACTCGGGCGAGCCGCTCCACCAGGGGGTCTCGGCGAACGGCCGGCCCACGACCGCGTCGCGATGGGCGCCGATGAACTCCAGCGCCGTGCGGTTGGCCTCCAGCAGGATCCCGTCCGGCGTGAGCAGGCCCATGAGCTGGAAGGTGCGGTCGAAGATGGCGCGGAACCAGCGCTCGTTCTCGTGGGCGCGGCCCCAGGCGGCCTGGCGCTCGACCTCGGTGATGACCGTGGCGGCCAGGTCGATCAGGGTCGCCCGATCGTCGTCGGTCCAGGCGCGGGGGCGGTCGTCGCAGGCGCAGAGGGCGCCCAGGTGGTGGCCCTGCGGCGTCGTCAGCGGCACGCCCAGGTAGGCGACCACGCCCAGCTCGGCGATCGCCGGGCTGGTGCGGAAGGTCGGGTGCTGGCGGGCGTCGGGCACCGCCAGCGGGCTGCCGGTGGCCACCACGTGGCGGCAGAAGGAGTGCGACAGCGGGGTCTCGCGGGTCGAGCTCCAGGGCTCGGCCAGGCCGCAGTGGCTCTTGAAGTACTGGCGATCGGCGTCGACGAGCGTCACCAGCGCCAGCCGCACGCCCAGCAGGCGGCCGACCAGGCGGGTGATCCGGTCGAAGTTCGGCTCGGGCGGGCCGTCGAGCAGCCCCGTGGCGCGGAGCGCCGCCAGGCGGGCGGCCTCGGCCGCGTCGAGCCGGCGCGTGTGCGCCCCCGACCAGGCATACGGCGCCGGGGCGTCGGCCCGGTCGTCCATCGGCTTCGCTCTCCAGGGCCACGGGCGTCCGCCTGCCCCCGTCCGAGGGGGCCCGCCGCGGCGCCGTCCCTCGCGCCTGCGGCCATCCTCTAGTGATAATCCAACCGCCTCCCCCGCGACAAGCCGGGGCGGGGCGGTCCAGGCGGCCGTCAGCCGGGACGGGGGCCCGACTGCGCGGCCGTCACGAGGTCAACCAGATCCCCCACGGTCCGCGCCTCGGCGGCGGTCGAGTCGTCCAGCGGTTCGGGGCAGCCGCACTCCTGCTCGACGACCCGGACCAGGAGTACGAAGTCCAGCGAGTCGATCCCGAGGTCCTCCAGGATCCGGTCCTGCGGCGCGATGCCGGCCGCCGGCCGGCACGCCACCGTGGCCGCCGCCGCCCGCACGCGCTCGAGGTTCCGGTCCCAGGCGGAGGGATCAGTCGACATGGCTGGCCTCGGGCTCGAAGTGCCGCAGGATCGTCGCCCGGCGCTCCGGCTCGTCCAGGCCGAGGACGTCCAGCGTGTTGGGGTCGCGGAGCATGCGTTCGAGGTACAGCGAGGCCCGCCCGATGACCGCCGCCGGATTGCCGAAGACCAGGGAATTTTCGGGGATCTCGCCCCGGACCACCGCCCCCGGCCCGATGATCGACCCGCGCCCGATGACGGTGCCCGGCAGCAGCAGCGCATTCTCCCCGATGAACACCTCGTCGCCGACCACGATGGCCCCCAGCCGCTGCGCCCGGGGACGTCGGTCGCGGATCCGGAACGCGGACCCGTCGTGCGTGAGGAACTTGACCCCGCCGGCGATCCCGACCCGATCGCCGATCCGCACCAGCCACGGCTCGGTCGAGAAGTCCCGGCTGTAGATGCGGCACCCCTGGCCGATCCGGACGCCGCGTTGCCGCAGCTCGTCGAGCAGCCGCGCGTCCCGCTCCTGCTGAGAGGGGGGGCGCACCCGGCGCTCCCACCACGACCGCAATCGCTTCAAGGGTCACCATCCCGGGTCGAGAGCCGTGGGCCGGTCCACCTTGCTCCGCCCCCATCTGGCTCGAGGCGGCGTGGAGGGGCCCGCGCGGGTCGTGACCGGGGCCTCGCCGCCCCGGCGGTCCGCTCGAACACTTGCAGATCGCAGCTCACGATTGTCTCTGCCCGCGGCGCCGCCGGCAACCGTGGCGATCGGGTCGGGGCCCTGGTTCGCCGCGCCGATCGCCCCGCGCGGCCCGTCGGCACGCGGGCGCCCCCGGGCCCGGCACACGGTAGGATGGGGCGCGAGTCGGGTCTCCGGGGGGCGTGCCGTGATGGGTGCCGATCGGGGCGAGCGCGGGGGGGCGATCCCGGCGCCGCGGGGGCGGTGGCCGTGGCGATCGGTGGTGCTGCTGGGGCTGCTGGTGCCGTTCACGGTGCTGACGGGCCTGGCCGTCCGCTCGGGCTCGCCGGGGGACGTGGCGGATCGGCCGGTGCTCCTCACGACCCTGGCGACGATCACCGGGCCGTTCGTGGGGCCGATCGCCCGGCATGGTCAGGGGTGCTGCCTGCGAGTGGCGCTGGGGCTCGCGGCGGTCGCGGGCCCGGTGCTGGCGCTGGGGCTGATCGCCCAGGTCGTGCCGCTGCCGGCCGGTCGCCGGTGGTCGGCGCTGCGGCTCGGGCTCTGGACGCTCGGCTGGTTCGGGTGGCTGGCCAGCGGCCCGGTGTCGTTGATGCATGCGCTGTTCTGAGTTCCGGGGTCTGAGGCATGTCGCACGACGTCCGAGCGCTGAAGTTCGTCGCCACCCCGGAGCAGGGGGAGGTCTCGGCGCTGCTGGTGCGGCCGGCGGCGGCGACGCACCTGCTCGTGCTGGGCCACGGCGCCAGCACGAACCTGCGGCACGCCACGATGCAGGCGATCGCCGACCGGCTGGCCGGGGTGGGCATCGCCACGTTCCGCTACAACTTCCCGTACGCCGAGCACGGCACCGGCCGGAACGCGGCGGCCGTCTGCACGGCCACCGTGCGCTCGGCGGTCGCCGCGGCGCAACGGGCCGCGCCCGACCTGCCGCTGCTGGCCGGCGGGCACTCGTTCGGCGGGCGGATGACCTCGACCGCCGCCGCCGAGGAGCCCCTGGACGGCGTGCGCGGCCTGGTCTTCTGCTCGTTCCCGCTGCACCTGGCCGGCAAGCCGGGCACGGAGCGGGCGGCGCACCTCGATGCCGTCACCGTCCCGATGCTCTTCCTGAGCGGGACCCGCGACGAGCTGGCCAGCCTGGACCTGCTGCCACCCGTCGTCGCCGCGCTCGGCGACCGCGCCACGCTCCACCTCCTCGACACCGCCGACCACGGCTACAAGGTCCTCAAGAAGACCCGCACCAGCGCCGAGGACGTGTTCGTCGAGCTGGCCCGCGTGACCCGCGCCTGGGCCGCGACCCGGGTGTGAGCGCGATCGCCACTCCGGCACTCCGCCTCACCGGCGGCCGGGGGCCTCGGCCGTCGAGCACGCGGGGGCGAACCGGCCCGATGGGTGGGAGGGCGAGGGACAAGCCTGGGCGCGGGCGGCGATGACGGAGCGGTACAGGCGCGCGAATTCGAGGGCCTGGCGCCTGAGGGAAAAGTCGGCCACGACCCGGGCGCGGGCGGCCTGGCCCTGGCGGACGCGGAGCGCCGGGTCGGCGAGCAGCCGGGCCAGGCGGTCGGCCAGGGCGTCGGGGTCGCGGACCGGGACCACGAAGCCGTCGACGCCGTCGCGGACCAGCTCGGCCATGCCGCCGG
>CAZUZD010000336.1:0-6545 GCA_964624465.1 uncultured Isosphaeraceae bacterium | reverse complement strand
TCGATGGTGTACACGTTCTGGTAGATGGCGTCGGCGGTGCCCTGGTACCACTGCTCGGCGATCCGCTGCTGGGGCGGGATCACCTCGATGTACTCGTCGAGCTCGCGGGTCAGGAACCGCCAGCCGGTGTCGATGTGCCGGCTCAGGCTCACCGCCTTGTACTGCGTCAGGACCAGGATCTTGCGCAGGTCGCTGTTGATGCAGTTCGACAGCGCGAAGTCGACGATCCGGTACAGGCCGCCGAACGGTACCGCGGGCTTGGCCCGGTCGCGGGTCAGGGGCTCCAGCCGTGAGCCGCGCCCGCCGGCCAGGACGATCGCCAGCACATCTCGCAACACCCCGTCACCCCGCCTTCGGTCGACCGGGACCACGCCGTCATGGCAGCCACCGCCGCTGGCCCTGCAGCTGGCGTGCCCGACGCGGTCGGATTGCCGGGCTCCCCCACCGCTCCCGGCCGGGTTCCACGATAGGGTGGCGCCGCGCCCGAGGCCAACGGAAACCCCGGCCGGCGGCGAGAAACCGGGCCGGCTGCCGCCTCGAATCTTCACATTTGCCCTGCTAGGATAGGCGGCCTCGCCCCGCCGGGCCGGCGCCCGCCGGCCCCGATGCCCGCCCCCTGGAGACGCCGACGTGTCTGCAGCCGCCCGGATCGCGTCCCGCCTCGTGCCGTCCCGCCGCCCGACTCGCACCGCCGCCGCCGCGGGCCTCGCCCTGCTGCTGGCGCTCGGATGGGGCCTGGCCCCGGCCGGGGCCCGCCAGGACGCCCCGGCCCCCGACCCCCGCGGCGATGCGCTCCGCAAGCTCCAGGACCATTACGTCGTCACCCGCGACCGTGCCGAGCCCCGCGCCTACCACTTCGGCTCGCAGGGGCCCGGCGGCGTCTTCTCGAACCACACCAGCCACAGCAATCGCCTGATCCCCGTCTACGTCTACGGCACCAAGGCGGATCTGGGCGCCGTCACCGGCGCCAACTCGCGGTACCGCAACGCCGACACCCTGATCCCGCTCTACGGCCGCCTGCCCGAGAACACCGTCAACCCGACGGCCGAGTACGCCGACCAGGCCGACCTGTACCGCGTCCAGCGCGAGGCCGTGCAGCGCGGGGCCAAGTACGTCTTCACCGTCTGGTTCGACGGCATGGACTACGACACCACCCGCGCCGCCGCCCTGGCCAGGACCGGCCGCGACTACGCCGAGGGGCCCGGCTCGGGCCTGGTCTTCCAGGACTACACGGGCACGCCCCTGCAGTACGGCTACGTCGTGACCAGCCCGACCCACGACGCCAACGAGGTCGACGTCGACCGCCAGCTCGTCCGGATCCCGCCCACCAGCCTGCCCGGCGGCTACGACGCGCGCTTCGCCGGCGCCACCCCCTGGGCCCGGCCGGCGCTCGACGCCCCCGGCTACCTCCGGGGCCAGGGCATGACCAAGGACGAGCTGGGCGTGCTCCGCAGCCTGGGCGGCCTGCCGCACGCCTACACCGACAGCTCCTCCAGCGCCGGCGAGTACGCCAGCGGGGTGAAGTCGTACAACAACGGCGTGAACGTCGCCGAGGACGGTCGGTTCGTGCCGACCCTGTACAACCAGCTCCAGGAGCAGGGGTGGAAGGTGGGCACCGTCACCAGCGTGGCGTTCCCGCACGCCTCGCCGGCGGCGATGTACGCCCACAACGTGCACCGCGACGACTACCAGGACCTGGCCCGCGACATGCTCGGCCTGGTCAGCATCGCGCAGCAGACCGGCAAGGAGGCCCGCCACCCCGGCCTCGACGTGGTCCTGGGCGCCGGCTTCGCCCAGGTGCCCAGCGACAGCGGCCTGAAGGGCCAGGGCCAGAACGCCGTCAAGGGCGAGAACCTGTACATCGCCGAGGCCGACCAGGCGGCGATCGCCGTCGAGCGCGGCGGCGCCTACGTCGTCGTCGAGCGCACGCCCGAGGAGGAGGGCGCGAAGGTCCTCGACGCCGCCGCCGCCCGCGCCGCCGCCGGCCGCCACAAGCTCTTCGGCCTCTTCGGCGCCGTGGGCGGCCACCTGCCGTACCGCACCGCCGAGGGCGACCACAAGCCGGCCCGCGGCATCAAGCGCACCAGCGAGGCGTACAGCCCCGAGGACCTGCTCGAGAACCCCACCCTCGCCGACATGACCCGCGCCGCCCTCACCGTGCTCACCGCCGAGCCCGGCAAGCCGTTCGCGCTGTTCGTCGAGGCCGGCGACGTCGACTTCGGCCTCCACGACAACAACCTCGACAACGCCATCGGCGCCGTCTACAGCGGCGAGGCCGCCATCGAGGTCATCTTCCAGTGGGTCGAGCAGCACAGCAACTGGGACGAGTCGGTGGTCATCATCACCTCCGACCACGGCCACTACCTCGTCATCGACGACCCCAAGGGCCTCGCCGGCCTCGCCCGCCCGCGCTGAGGTCCGCCCCCCGGTCCCCCGGCTTGGATCGTCCGGTCGGGCCCACCCGGCCACGTCCCACCCCGCGGTGCCCCAGGGTCCCGCCCGACCCCGGCCCCGCGGCGTGGTGCTGCGCCCCGACGCGCACGGATTTTGCCACCCGGCGGTTCGCCTCGTCTTGACCCTGATCGCTGCCTTGCGTAGGGTCACGCGCATGCACCGCTCGACCCGCTCGAAACCATTGATGTGAGCGCCGCGACCTGGCCCCGCCCGGACCGGGCCCCTGGATCGGGCCGCACGCCGGCCGGGTTCACGCCGGGGTGGCCGACCCTGGCCCTGGCCGCCGTCGGGTACCTGGCGGCCGTCCTGGTGGCGACGTACCCGCAGGTCCAGTACCTCGCGACCCGGTTCCCCGGGTCGAGCACCGACCCGATGCAGCACCTCTGGGTGATGCGCTGGTACCGCACCTGCCTGCTGAGCGGCCGCGCCCCCTGGGTCTGCCCCGACCTGCAGGCCCCGATCGGGGCGCCCCTGGGCGGCTTCTCGCCGCTGCAGCTCCAGTCGCTGCTGTTCGTGCCGCTCTCGCTGGTCAGCGGCAACGACGTACTCTGCTACAACCTCGTCTGGCTGGCCGCCTTCGTCTTCACCGGCCTGGGCGTGCTGATCCTGGCCTGGAACGTCGTCGGACACCGGCCGGCGGCGGGGCTCGCCGGGCTGGCGGCCATGCTCAGCACGCCGCTGATGATGCGGTCGCTCTGCCACCTGGAGCTGATGTGCGTCGGCTCGGTGGCGCTGTTCCTGGCCGGCTGGCTCCGCTGGCTCGAACGGCCCTCGCGCCGCGGCCTGCTGGCGTGCGTGGCGCTGGCGGGCCTGGTCACGATGAGCGCCGTCTACTTCATCGTCTACACCGTGTTCCCCGCCGCGCTGCTGTTCGGCTTCGAGCTGGTCCGCGGCACCCGCGCCGAGGGGCCCGGCTGGCTGCGGGCCCGCGGGCGTGGGCTGCTCGCCTTCGGGCTGCTGGGCCTGGCGGTGCAGGGGGCGCTGCTGAGCCCCCAGCTCTGGAACCGCTGGCAAGGGGGCACGACGGCTCGCCCCCGGGCCGAGTTCCAGACCCCGGCCGTGCCTCCCTGGGGCTACGTGGTGCCGGCCAGCTCGCAACGCCTGCACCGGCTCTGGGCGGCCGACGCCTATGAGGCCCAGGGCTACCCGGCGTTCACCGGGTGCGCGTACCCGGGCGTCGTCGTGCTGACGCTGCTGGGGGTCACGGCGGTCGGCCGCGTGCGGTTCCCCCGGGCCGGAGCCTGGTGGGCCGCGCTGGCGCTGATGATGCTGCTCTCGGCCGGGTCGCACTGGAGGCTCGGCACCTGGCGGGTCCCGATGCCGGCGTGGTGGCTCTGGCACGTCCTGCCGCCGCTGCGCCAGACCCGCGACCCGGCGCGGTTCGCGCTGGTGGCCGTCTGCCTGGCCGCCGTCGTCGCCGCGGCCGGCTACCGCGCCGGCTCCGCCCGCCTGCCGCGCCGCTGGCAGCGGGCCGGCCTGCTGGGCCTGGCCGCGACGCTGGTCGTCGTCGACCTGAGCCCGGTTCCCTACGGCCTGCACTTCTCGCTGCCACCAGTGCCCCCGGCCTATGCCTGGATCGCCGCGCGCACCCCGGGCGCGCGGCTCCTGGAGGCGCCCGTGCCCGACTCCTCGGCCGACAACCTGCAATCGGCCACCGCCACCTACTGGCAGTCGCAGCACGGCCTGACGACCTCGGCCGGCTACTCGGGGTTCGCCAACGTCCGCTTCGACGACCAGATCGCCCACGTCTCGCCGCTGGGCGCCGTCGAGGTCGGCCGGCTCGACCCGGCCACCGACCCCGAGCACGCGCGCATCGGCCTGCTCCACGACTCCTCGGTGCGCGACGTGCTCTGGCTGCACCTGACCCACCACCGGTTCGACTACGTCGTCTGGCACCACTGGGCCCGGGGGCCGTACGACCGCCCCGCCAACCAGGTGGCTGTCCTGCGGCTGATGGCCCCGGCCTCGGTCTTCGCCGACGCCGGGACCGAGGTGTTCGCCACCGCGAAGCTGGCCCCGCCGGTCCGGCCCGTGCTGATCCCCACCGCCGGCTGGCGCACGACCTCGGCCATCCCCCGGCCACTGGCCGCCGTCGAGCCCCGCGCCGGGCTGATCCTGCACGCCCCCGAGGCCGCCGGCCCCGTCGTGCTCGCCCTCGAGGCCCGCGGCTTCGGCGCCGACCGGACCGCCGTGCTCCGCGAGGGCGACCGGACCCTCGCCCGCTGGCTCATCCGCGCCGACCGGCCGCAGACCTACCGCACGCCGCCGCTGCACCTGACCCCCGGCCCGCACCCCCTCGTCCTCGAGTCCGACGGCGCCACCGCCCCCCGCCGCGAGGACCAGCAGGTCCCCCGCGGCCACCCCGGCCCCATCAGCCTCCTCGCCACCCGCCTCCAGCTCGAGCCCCCCGACTCCTCACCCATCCCAGCAGCCAGCGCCGATCCCCCCGATGAAGGCGAGATCCACGCGGGGTGCCCGGGTGTCCCGTAGGTCGGATGAGCGGAGCGAAATCCGACGGTCTCGGAGGCACTCGCCCGTTGGTCCGCCGATCCGGCCCAAGCGGCGGGTTTTGACGATCCGTACCTGGCCCGAGTCCGTCAGATTTCGCTGCGATCATCCGACGGAACGGGACCAGGAGCCCGCTGGGGTGCCCGGGTTCCGTCGCCGGAGCCCGGATCCTCCCAGCCCGGACGGAGATCGGTTCGGGTGTGCCGTGGCCTGAGCGTCAGCGTGGCCACGCCGACGATTCGAAGGCCACCGCCGCCGGGCTCCGCCCGCGGAACCCGGGCTCCCCGGATCCGGTCCACTCCTGTCGGTCGGCCCCTGGCCTCAGAAGCCGGGGTCGACGACCTCGCCGCCATCGCGGCTGCCCAGCGCCCGCCAGGTCGCCAGCGCGACGCTCGCCCGCTGGAAGCTGACGCGACCGTCGAGGTACAGCACGTTCACGCCCCCGAGGTGCCGGCTGCTGGCACTCCAGGCGCCCGGGGGAAGCAGCACGCCGTTGGTGCAGCTGCGGCCGTTCGGCTCGAGCATGTGGTTGTAGAGCGTGCTCAGGTGCGAGGCTTCGATCCACTCCATGCCCCGCAAGGTCGACGAGACGAATCCACGGGCCGGGTCGATCGCACGGCAGGCCTGTGAGAAGCGCTCGTAGTCGGTGCGCCGGAGCATCTCGGGCGCCTCGAAGGCGCTGGTCTGCCCGTCGGTCTGTTCCCGGGGCCCGACCAGGAACTCGGCCATCGCCGCCGTCGTGCTGGTGCCGTCGCTGATCTCGCTCAGGGCGACCCGGCCGGCAAACGCGCCGTTGTCCCCGAAGCCCAGGTTCCCCGTGCCATTGTTGCCGGCGTAGTTGTTCCAGGCGTAAGCCCGATCGACCCCGTAATCCGACGGGCAGAGGAACGCGGCGATCGCCTGCCGGGCGATCGTGGTATTGGCCGGATCCGAGTTCGAGAGCCCGAAGTTCAGTCCGTGAGCGCGGCTGGACTGCTCCAGGTACGGGAGAATGCGCGCGTGCAGCGAGTAGCCGTTGCCTCCGAAGCCCGGCGGCAGCAGCCGCTCCGCCGACTCGTACGCGGCGATCGCGATCCCGAGTTGCTTCAGGTTGTTCAGGCACCGGGCCCGTCGCGCGGCCTCCCGCGCCGACTGGACCGCCGGCAGCAGCAGCGCCAGTAGCAGGCCGACGATGGCAATCACGACGAGCAGCTCCACGAGCGTGAAGGCGGCTCGGGCCGTCCGGTTGGCCATGGTGGGTCCCTCGTCCGAAGCAGAAGATCGCACCAGCGGGCGTCACTGAGGCCGTGGTACCATCCGGGTGCCGTTCGCACCAGTCGAAACCAGAAACGTGGTTTCGACTGGTGCCGTGATCCGGGCCAGAGGCTTTCGCGACCGCCCGGCAGCGGCGATCCTGGAGGCCACGACCCGGGCGCACGGCGACCTGGGGTCCGACCATCCCGTTCCAGTCCGTCGGGGCCGCGCCATGCTCAGCTTTCACGATCGCGATGCCAGGGGCAGCCGGCGGACGTTTCTGCGGGTCGGCGGCGCGGCGGGGCTGGGGCGGGGGGGGGCGGGGGGGGGGCGGGCGCCGCAGGCCCGGG
>CAZUZD010000335.1:0-6565 GCA_964624465.1 uncultured Isosphaeraceae bacterium | reverse complement strand
CGAACGGGGCCGGCGGGGGGCCCGCGGCCGGGGGGGCGAGCGCGCCCCCTGGCGAGGGCGGCGGCGGGTGGCGTACACTCGAACGATCCCGCGTGCTTCGACCGACAGCCACGCCTGGGGGGCGACCCCCGCGCCGCGCCGGGCATGCGAGGGTCCGAGGTGCTCCCCCCGATGGCCGAGTCCGAGCCGGGCCACGACCCGGAGTCGCGACCCGATCACGTGCATCGCTCCGAGCGCCTGCTCGAGGTGCTGCGCCCGTTCGACCGGGTCGTGCTGGTCTCGCACGTCAACCCCGACCCCGACGCCCTGGCCAGCATGCTCGGCCTCCAGGCCCTGCTGGCCGCGCGCCGGCCCGGCGTGACCGCGACCCTGACCGTCGAGGGCATCATCGCCCGCGCCGAGAACCAGGCGATGGTCGACCTGCTCCAGATCCCCCTGGTGCCGATCGCCCGGGTGCCGATCGGGCCGGACACCGCCGTGATCATGGTCGACAGCCAGCCGAACACCGGCCGGCGGGCCGACGAGGCCGCGCGGCCGGTCGCCGTGCTCGACCACCACGAGACCCCGGGCGGCCTGGACGGCGTCGCCTTCCGCGACATCCGCCCGCACCTGGGCGCCACCAGCACGATGGTCACCGGCTACCTGCTCGAGCAGGAGGTGCCGATCGACCGCCGGCTGGCCACCGCGCTGCTCTACGGCATCGAGTCGGAGACCAGCGGCTACCCCCGCGAGGCCGGCCCGGCCGACGACGGCGCCCTGGTCTGGTTGCATCCCAGGGCCGACAAGGACCTGCTGGCGCGGATCCGGCACCCCCGGCTGCCGCAGAGCTACTTCGCCGTCTACCTGCACGCCCTCTCCAACGCCTTCCTCTACGGCGAGGTCGTCGTCAGCTACCTGGGCCAGGTGCCGCAGCCCGACATCATCGCCGAGCTGGCCGACTTCTTCATCCGCTTCGATCAGGTCGCCTGGGCGCTCTGCCTGGGGCACTACGACGGCCAGCTCAAGCTCTCGCTCCGCTCGGACCACATCGGCGACCACGGCGGCGAGATCCTCCGCGAGGTCGTCAACGGCCTGGGGGCCGCCGGCGGCCACGACCGCCGCGCCGGCGGCGCCATCCCGCTGACCGACGCCAGCCCCGAGGCGATCGAGGCCCTGCTGCGGAGCCTCCGCCGCCGGTTCCTCGAGCGGCTCGACGTCGACGAGCACGCCGGCCGCCGCCTGCTCGAAGCCTGCCCCCGCATCCCCGTGCCCTGAGCGGCGCAATGCCGCCCCGCTGGTCCCCTGGCGGACCCACATCGCGACACGGTCTCAGTCGCACGCCGCCTGGCCACCGAATCCGGCAGCCGCCCTGCCCCCGAGGGTCGGGGCCAAGTGGTTCGCAGACTCGAGCTTGAGGCACGAACCCGCTGCGGCCACGCCTCGATCCCCGCCGCCACCCCTTGACAGCCGCCGCCAGGCGGCCCAGAATCGGACCCGCCGCGATGAGACTGAGTCTCAGGATCACAGGCGACTGGAGTTTCCTCGATGAACCGTGCCCGCTCGCCCCGCCGGGGCTTCACCCTGATCGAGCTGCTGGTGGTCATCGCCATCATCGGCGTGCTGATCTCGCTGCTGCTGCCCGCCGTCCAGAGCGCCCGCGAGGCCGCCCGCCGCATCCAGTGCACGAACAACCTCAAGCAGATCGGGCTGGCCCTGCACAACTACGAGGGCATCGCCGGGGCGCTGCCGCCGTCGCTGGCGGTCCGGGGCGCGGGCGCGACGGTCCAGTGGTTCGGCGGCTGGAGCGTGCACGGCCGGATCCTGCCGTTCCTGGAGCAGAACAGCGCCTTCGACTCGATCAACTTCGCCGTCTCGTACGACGTGCCCGACAACACGACCGTCAGCGCCCTGACGATCAGCGCCTTCATCTGCCCCAGCGAGAAGAACGTCCAGCCTTACAAGGACGGCGCCTTGACGTACGGCGTCACCAACTACGGCATGTGCATGGGCGACTGGTACGTCTGGGGCGGCTTCGGCGGCACGGCCCAGAACCGCAGCGCCTTCGGCGTCAACTCCAGCCGGCGCTGGGCCGACTTCAGCGACGGCACCAGCCAGACCCTGCTGGCCGCCGAGGTCAAGACGTACCAGGGCTACCTCCGCGACTGCTCGGCCGGCGGCCTCTCGCAGATCAACAACCCCGCCAGCGTGCCAGGGCCCGAGGCCGCCCCCGAGGCGGTCGCCCCCGAGTACGGCACCTGCGGCACGATCCGGTTCAGCGGCCACGCCGAGTGGGTCGACGGCGGGGCGCACCAGACCGGCTTCACCACCGCCTGGACCCCGAACCGCAAGGTCCTGGGCGGCCCGAACCGCGACGTCGATCTGGACCTGACCGGCCGCCGCGAGAAGGTGGGCGGCCCGACCTTCGCCGCGCTCACGGCGCGGAGCCATCACCCCGGCGGCGTCAACGCCCTGTTCGGCGACGGCTCGGTCAAGTTCCTCAAGTCCAGCATCCACGGGGCCACCTGGCGCTCGCTCGGCAGCCTGGCCGGCGGCGAGGTCGTCAGCGCCGACGCCTACTGAGCCTCGCACCCGCCCCCGAGCGCCACGACATCGCGGCGCCGGCCATCGCCCCGGACGGGGATCGATGGCCGGCGTCGGTGCGTTCCCGGTGTCCGGGCGGCGCCGGGGCGCGGTGGCTCAGGCGTCGAGCGGCTCGACGGCGAAGCGCTTCAGGTCGTCGAGGTCGACGAACTCGAGCGTCGAGATGTGGGTGGCCTCCAGCACGATCGGGCAGGCGTGGCCGGCCTCCAGCGCCTGCTTCCAGCGCTCGACGCAGACGCACCACTGGTCGCCGGGGTTCAGCCCGGGGAAGCCCCACTGCGGCCTCGGGGTGCTCAGGTCGTTGCCGACCCGGCGGCTGAACTCCAGGAAGTCGGCGGTGACCCGGCAGCAGACCAGGTGCAGGCCCTGGTCCTCGGCGCCCGTGTTGCAGCAACCGTCGCGGTAGAAGCCGGTCAGGGGGTCGAAGGAGCAACTCTGCAGCGGCTCCCCCAGAACATTCCGTGCAGCCGCCATCGGTCGCGCCTCCAGGTCGGTCGGGGTCTCGGTCGGTCGGCCGGCGGCGGGCGTCGCGAGATCGGCGCGGGCCGCCGGCCCGACCCTGGTCATCATAGGCGATGCAGCGGGTTCCGGCATCGGGCCCGCCGGTGAGATTGCGTCTTGTTTGATTGCCGCGACGTCCGGCGCTCGCTAGCCTGAACCGCGGCGGACGTGGGATCGCGACCAGGGATGCACAGGCCCCCGACGCGGTCAGACGCCACGGACGGTCCGCCGCCAGCTGCGCCCCACGCACCCCGGAGACCTCACCCCATGCGCCCCACGTTCCGTCGCCAGGCCCTGCTCGTCGCCCTGACCCTGGGCGCCGGCGGCCCGATCGCCGTCGCGCAGGAACCGGCCACCGCCAAGCCGGCCGCCGCTGCCAAACGCCCCGACATCTACGACGAGAAGGCCGACGCCCGCGCCCTGGTCGACGCCGCGCTCGGCAAGGCGAAGCGCGACCAGACCCGCGTGCTGGTCATGCTCGGCGGCAACTGGTGCGGCTGGTGCCACAAGCTCCACGACCTGTTCCGCTCCAACGCCGAGATCGCCAGGCTCCTGCGCAACGAGTATCAGGTCGTGCTGCTCGACACCAAGGGCCCGAACACCGACGCCCTCCTGGAGCAGTGGAAGGTCGACGCCGGGAGCTTCCCGTACCTGGTCGTGCTCGCCGCCGACGGCTCCGTCGTCTGCCGCCAGAACACCGAGCCGCTGGAGGAGGGCGACCACCACGCCCCGGCGAAGGTGAAGGGGTTCCTGACCGCGCAGAAGGCGACCCCGAGCGCCGCCAGGGACGTGCTCGATGCCGCCCTGGCCCGCGCCACCAGCGAGGACAAGCGGGTGCTCCTGCACTTCGGCGCCCCCTGGTGCGGCTGGTGCCACCGCCTGGAAGACTTCCTGGCGCAGCCCGAGATCGCCGCCATCGTGGGTCGCGACTTCATCGACCTCAAGATCGACACCGAGCGGTTCCCCGGCGGCCAGGCCTTGCTGGACCAGTACTGCCCGAAGCCCGGCGGCATCCCCTGGACCGTGATCCTCGACGCCAAGGGCCAGCCCCTGGCCACCAGCGACGAACCCGTCGTGATCCGCGACGCCAAGGGCCAGCCGCAGGCCACCAGCGACCGCCCCAAGGGGAACATCGGCTACCCCGCCGAGCCCGCCGAGATCGGCCACTTTCTGAGCATGCTCCGGGCGACCGCCCGCACCATCGAGCCCGCCCAGTTCGCCACCATCGAGGCCGCCCTCAAGGCCAGCGCCGCCAAACTCAAGGCCCCGGCCCCTGCTCGCGCCAGCAACTGAGCCGCGGACACCCTCGCCCGCAATGCGAACCGCCGCCCGCCGACCCGGAGGATTCCGGAGTCGGCGGGCGGCGGTTTTGTGTTCACCAGGCCGACGCCGACCGGATCCAGCCGCGGCGGGTCGGCTGAGCTCGTCGAGCCGGGCCACTCGGTCTCGGGGTGACATCCGGGTGAGGATCCAGGGCCCGCAGCCCGAGGGTATCGGCCACCCCAACCGGGAACGTCGCCCGATTTCAGGGCAACGGCACGACCGCGTATTCCGACTGCGACGGCTCGTAGTCCAGCTTCAGATGGATGAACCGCTGGTTCGCGTTGTCGGTCAGGAGCGACAGGCGGAATTCCTCGGCAGGAGCGCCCGCCTCGACGGATTTCCGGAGTCTCAGGACGCGCCGTTCGCCAGCGGCGATCCGGAAGGGCATCGCGCCTCGGTCGACCGCCAGGTCGCAGGTCATGTGGATCCCACAGACCTCGATCGGCACAAGCGAGCGATTGCGGAGCCCCAGCTCGACGAACCGCTGGTTCGCCGATCCAGGATGGCTAGGCGCCGCCGGCTCGATGGCCAGCCGGGCACCCGTGAGCGTCCTGACCATCCGGTTGGGGTCCACCCGACCGACGGCCGCGAGGCCCACGCAGACCCCCGCTCCCACGCCCAGAACCTGGAGCAGGAACACCAGGTGATTCCGACCGAGCCGCCATCCCGACATGACTGCTCTCCGTCAGTTCCGCGCTTTGGCCATCGAATGGCGATACAGGACGACGCCCAGCACGCCACAAACCAGGCTGGCTCCGACCAGCAACCAGGGCGGCGGAAATCCGCGGGTCTCGCTACCGATGTCGACCTGCCCCAATCCAAAATGCGCCAGGGAAAAATCCTCGTCCGGGAGCTCGCCGAGGCGCCAGACCGTTGGAACAAACTCGAACTCCTGCCGGACCGACCCGCGATCCATGACCCCGGTGATCCGGACCGGGACGCACTCACCGCCCCGGTCCGAATACTCGAGACTCGATCGATAATCGATCCCATAGGTCTTGTTGTTCTTGGCGAGCACACTGAGGCGGTACGAGGACTCGCGAACCTGCCAGCCGCAATTCGCGTCCAGCACCAGGGAGCCCTCGTAGGAAGCTCTCGGCGTGGTGATCTTGAAATCGAGCACGGTCCCCTGGCCCCACTCGTAGGGCTGCTGCCGGATCCCCGTAACCTCGATGGCTTCCCCATCCAGGTAGTCCGTGAAGTGCGGCAGCATGTAGGGCGAGTACACCGCTTCGCAGAGCTGCTGCCGCTTCAAATCGCGAGCGACCTTGTACGACTCCGGCAGCTCGACCCAGTTTTCGAGGTAGTAACCCGACGTCTCCGAGTCTCTGCGGACCGTGAATGTCACCTTCCCGGTCTGGCAGATGGCGCGTTCGAAGAAACCGAACTCCGGCAGTTTCGTCTGAAACGCGAGCCGTTCCTTCGGCCAGGACCGCGCCAGATCCATCGTGCTGACCTCGACCTGGGGGCGTTCGCTCGACCCATCCGACGGCTTCGCGAACGATCGGGTGGTCAGAACCCCCTCGATGGCAACCCTCTGGAGCTTTTCTGAATTCGACCGGATCGCGGCCTTGAGCGTTTCGAAATCCGGTTGTGCTCCTAGCAGGACCGCGGGACATCCCAGCGCAACGACCGCCCAGAGCACAAGAATCCGTCTACGAGATGCATTCACAGAAGGAATGTACTGATTTTCTGACACGAAACCCCGCCCTCGACACCAGACGGATCAATCAGACTGGAGCGCCTGACCACCGTAAGGTTCTGGTGGACTTCGAACAACTCAATTGTCTGGTTTTTGGAAAGGTGGGAACGAGGCGGGTGGAGATGTCGAGCAAGTCACCCGCGACGATCCGGGCGAAGCTCACAAGGTGATCCTGGACCAAAAAACGACGGGGGCTGGATCGCGAACGATCCGGCCCCCGTCGATTCAGGCGGCGTCGCAGTCGAGTCGTGCCGGTGGTCAGCGACCCCCACCCCGGTTCTGCAGGAACTTCTGGAGGGCGTTCGGATCGAGTTTCGGCTTCTTGCGGGCCGTCGTCATCACCTGGGTCGCCGAGCTCTTCCAGTACTACGCCGGCTGGGCCACCAAGATCGAAGGCAACACCATTCCGGTGTCGGTGCCGTGGGCCCCCGGCACCCAGTGGCACGCCTACACCCTGCG
>CAZUZD010000334.1:0-6569 GCA_964624465.1 uncultured Isosphaeraceae bacterium | reverse complement strand
TCGCCGACCGTCGCACGCCCGACGAGGTGGCCGCCCAGGTCCAGAAGGCGAACACCGACAAGCTCGCGCTCCAGGTCCTCACCAACCGCGGCGTGAAGGTGTGGCCGGACGGCCAGCCCGAGACCTTCTGCATCGACCAGTACCGCTGCCGGTTCATGGTCACCACCCCCGGCGCCAGCCTGACCAGCCAGGACCTCGCCGACCTCTACAGCCGCGTGGTCGCCACCGGCCTGGAGATCTGCAAGACCGAGAACCTCTGCACCTTCGACGGCGAGAACGGCTTCACCCTGGCCCAGGGCCAGTGACGCCCCCTCGCTGACCCCCCGATCTGGGCGAGGGCGGCCCCCACGGCCCCCCTCGTTCCCCCCGGCCACCCGGCCTGGGGCTCCGGCGCTCTTGGGGAAGCGGCGTCCGGAGCCTCGGGTCGGGCGGTTCTGTCTGGGCCGATCCCGTCCCCCGCACGGATCGCCGGCGCCCTCGCTCGCCGGGTCGGTTCGCTGCGCTCGCTTCAGCGCCCTCCTGATGCTGATGCCTGGCTCGCGTCCCGGCTCGCCCGGGGATGCGTCGGCTGCTCTCGATGCGCGCCGGTCTTGAGGTCCGCGGTGGGAGCTTCGCCAGCGAACATGATCGGAAAATGCCAATTGTGAACTAGTTCGAGGAACCCGGCGCTGGCCCCGGGCGCGTGCCTTGAATGCGGCCCGAGGATCTGCGAAGCGTGGGGCGCGGCGGTGATGCCGCGGGGCCCGACCCGGGCAGCCGGCCGGTGTGGAACGGCGCCGGGGCCGTCGGGCCCGATCTCCAGGCGATGGGGCAACCGACGATGACGCGACGATGGCTGGTGATGGCGATGGCCGTGATGGCGGTCGTGCTGAGTGCGATTCCGGCGCGGGCGGACCTGGTGTTCGAGAACGGGCTGGTCAACAGCTTCAGCGGCAGCGAGGCGGGACTGGTGCTGGTGCGGGACAATCCGGCGCCGCCGCCGCTGGTCACCACCCTGTACTTCCAGCCCGGTGCCAGCAGCGGCGACGACCTGCGGGCCTATGGCGCCAGCCAACTGATCATCCTGGGCGGCAGCATCGGCGACGACCTGTACGGCTACGACGACTCCCGGATCACGATGCACGCCGGCACCATCGCCGACGACATCCGCGCCCTGGGCCGCAGCCGCATCGAGCTCTGGGGCGGCACGGTCACCGACACCGTGGCGGCCCGCGAGGACGCGACCCTGGTCATCCACGGCTACGGCTTCAACTACGCGTACGGCGACGTCGCCGACCTGGTCGGCACCATCACCGGCTTCCTCAAGGACGGCACCGCCTTCAACAGCGCCTTCGACCGTTCGCTCACCGGCACAATCCGGCTGGAGGCGGTGCCCGAGCCCGCCACGCTGACCCTGGTCGGCCTGGGTGGTCTGCTGCTCGCCGGTCGCCAGCTCCGCCGGCGCCAGCGGGCCCGGACCGCCTGATCCCGGCAGACGGCGACCGGGATGTGCGGTGAGCCTTCGCCCGTCGGTGCCGGGCGGGCGCCATGCTGCGATCCCCGGATGCACCAACGGCCCGCCGGCGCATGAACGCGCGGGCGGGCCGTTGCGGCCAGTGGTGGGTCCGCTCGGCTCAGCGGGCCTTGGCCAGCAGGGTGGCGTGCTTCTCGCGGAGGCTCGTCATCAGCGACTCGAACGACTTGATGAAGCTCTCGACGCCGCCGTGGAGCAGGGTCTGGGTCACGTCGTCGAGGTCGATGCCGAGCTCGCCCAGGCGCTGGACCTGCGCGGCGGCCGCGTCGAGGTCCTGGCCCAGGGTATTGGCGGCGGTGCCGTGGTCGCGGAAGGCGTTGTAGGTCTCGGGGGGCATGGTGCTGACGGTGTCGGGGCCGATCAGCGTGTCGATGTACAGGGTGTCGGGGTAGGCGGGGTTCTTGACGCCCACGGAGGCCCAGAGCGGCCACTGCACGCGGGCGCCCTTGGCGGCCAGGGCGTCCCACTCGGGGCCGCTGAAGATCTGCTGGAAGCTGCGATACGCGTTCTTGGCGTTGGCGATCGCGATCTTGCCCTTCAGGCCCTCGAGCTCGGCCTTGCGGGCGGGGTCGGTCTCGGTCTTGAGCTTCGCGTCGATCCGCTTGTCGACCTCGGCGTCGATCCGCGAGACGAAGAAGCTGGCCACCGAGGCGATCCGGTCGATCGGCAGGCCGGCGTCGGCGCGCCGCTTCAGGGCCTTGATGTAGATGCGGGCGACGGCCTCGTAGGCACAGACGCTGAAGATCAGCGTGACGTTGACGTTCAGGCCGGCGAAGAGCGCCTCCTCGATCGCGGGCGCCCCCTCGGCCGTGCCGGGGATCTTGATCATCGCGTTCGGGCGGTCGAGCGCCTGCCAGAGCTTCTTGGCCTCGGCCAGGGTCTCGTCCGCGTTGTGCGCCATCAACGGCGAGACTTCCAGGCTCACGAAGCCGTGGCGGCCGTCGGTGGCGTCGTACATCGGGCGGAACAGGTCCAGGGCCGCTCCGATGTCGGTGGTCGTCAGCGCCTCATAGATGGCGTCGGCGTCGGCCCCCTGGGCCACCAGCTCGCCCATCTGGGCGTCGTAGTCGGCGCTGCCGCTGATGGCCTTGTCGAAGATGGTCGGGTTCGACGTCACGCCCTGCAGGTTGTCCTCGGCGATCAGGCGCTTCAGCTCGCCGGTCTCGACGAACGGGCGGCTCATGAAGTCGAGCCAGGGGCTCTGGCCGATGGCCTGGAGACCTGCGAGCGGGGCGGACTTGGGCGTGGCCATGGCGATCAGTTCCTTGCGGGGCGCGCGAGGGGCCGGGACGCGTCGTGGCGTGGTCTCCGGCCCGGTCGTTCCGGAAATGAAGGGGTCGGTGCCTGCACCCCTCCAGGATACCGACCGACCACCGGGATCGCGAGCGAAACGCCGCCCGGGCGCCACGCGGCGCTGGTTCGGAGATCGCATCCGGGAGCGCCGGCGAGTCCCGCTGGGGTCGCGGTCCTATCGTTAGCATGAGGTCCTGAGTTGGCCCGGTTCCCGCCGCGCCCGGCGGTCGGGATCCGGCTCCGGGGACCCGGGTGGGAGGCTCCGCACATGACGGCCCCGCAACGTCGGCTCTGCACCTGGACGCCCCGGGTCCTCGGCCTGCTGTTCGCCGGCTTCCTGGGCGTCTTCGCCCTCGATGTCTTCGGCGAGGGGGCCTCCGTCGGCCAGACGCTCGTGGCCCTGGCGATGCACCTGATCCCCACGGCGCTGGTGCTCGCCGCCCTGGCCGTTGCCTGGCGCTGGCCGGGGGCCGGGGCGGTCGGGTTCCTGGCCCTGGCGGGGCTGTACGTGTGGCTCTCGGGGGGCCACCAGCACCCGACCGCCTACGCCCTGATCGCCGGCCCGCCGGTCCTGCTGGCCGCCCTGTTCGCCCTGGATGCCTGGCTCGGCCGTCCCGACGCTCCGAGGCCCGGGGCGCCCACGGCTGGAACCCTGGCGGGGTAATTCGCAGCCGGTCATGACGACCGGCTGCGAGGCGTCGATCCCGGTGAAACGAACGCGGGCCGGTGGGAGCGCCGGGGCGGTCCCACCGGCCCGGGGCCGGTTGTCGTCGAGGGGCGGGAGCGGGTCAGGGGCTCACTTCGCGTTCGACTTCGACTGGTTGACGAACAGGTACAGGCCGCTCTTGCCGGGGCAGACGAGGTCGATGTCGCCGTCGGCGTCGATGTCGACGGCGGCAATCTCCAGGCCGGTGCCGGCGGTGCCGGGGGCCCAGTCCTTCTGGGCGTCGCGCTTGGGGCCCTCGGCGGGGGCGTTGGCCGGGGCGCTCTTGTAGATCTCGTGGCGGTCCCAGGCCTTGCTGGCCTTGTTGAAGCGGTAGTAGGCGATGACCGACGGCTGGGTGTCGCCGGGCTCGACCTCGTGGGCGTAGACGCGCTTGCCGGTGAGCAGCTCATCCTTCTTGCCGTCGCCGTCGAGGTCGGTCCAGAGCAGGGTGTGGACCGAGGTGACGCTGTCGTCGATCAGGTGCTTCTTCCAGGTCGGCTTGCCGCCCTCGCCCTTCGTCTGCTCGGCCCAGTAGAGGCCGATGGCGTGGCCGTTGCCGTAGATCAGGTCGACGTCGCCGTCGCCGTCGAAGTCCTTGCCGAGGATCTGGATGCCGGTCGGGCCCAGGTCCCAGTCGGGGTGCCAGGCCCAGTGGTCGCTGCGCGGGTCCTCGGGGGCCTCGAGCCAGCCCCTGGGGGTGAGGATGTCGAGCTTGCCGTCGCGGTTGATGTCGCCGGTGCCGACGCCGTGCGCACCGGCCTCCTGCGGCAGCTGGTGCTTGGTCCATTTGGGGGTCTTGCCGGCCTGGTCGAGGCTGTACCAGACGACGGTGTTGACGGTGTTCGGCAGGATGTCGAGCTTGCCGTCGCCGTCGATGTCGACGACCGCGGCGGCCTCGCTGGGGCCGGGCTCGTCGATCTGGTGGTAGGCCCAGGCCTGGTCGAGGTGCCCGGGGCCGGGGTTCTCGACCCAGCCGATGTTCTTGCCGAAGTACGAGACCGACACGAAGTCGATGTCGCCGTCGGCGTCGACGTCCATCGGGATGGTCGAGAAGCAGTTCATGTAGGTGCCGACCTGCTGGACGTCGCGCACCTTGTGCTTGGTCCAGGCGGGGGCCTCGTACCAGTAGGCGCCCGAGAGGATGTCGAGGTCGCCGTCGCCGTCGACGTCGAAGGCGCCGGCGGCCTCGTAGACGCTGCCGGGGTTGATGTCGACCTTCTGGAACTTCGGCTCGTCGGCGCGGGCGGCGCCGGTGGCGGCGGCCAGGGCCGTGAGGGCGAGGGCGGCGAGGCGGTGCTTGGCCATGCGGGGAGCTCCGGGTTCGGGCGGGAGAGGGAACCGGGGGGGTGGCGGGCGGCTCAGTCGTCGTCGTCGTCGTCATCGTCGTCGGCGTAGACGTCCCAGCCGAGGGCGCGGGCGGCCTCCTCGATGACGGCGGTGGCGGGCGCCGGGTCGCCGGCGGTGAGCTCGAAGTGGACGGCGGCGGCGGCCCCCTCCTCCATGACCACGAGGCCGCGGAGGTCGAGGGCGCCGAGCTGGAGCCAGGTGCCCTCGGAGGGCTCGGACTGGCGGCCGACGGTGTGGCCGGGCGCGGCGTCGCCCAGGGCCTTCGCCCAGTCGTCGACGGTGTGGGGGGGCGTGTCCCAGCCGGGGATGGCCATCAGTTCGATCATCGGCACCGTGGGGGCCTCTCGGTTCGGGCTCAGACTTCGGGCAACAGCCAGGGCTTGCGGTACTCCTCGCGGAGCAGGTACCGATTGGCCGGCTCGTGGTTGGTGACGCGCTCGGCCTGAGCGTCCCATTTCAGGGCCTCGCCCGTCCAGAGGGCGATGTTGCCCAGGTGGCCGACGCTGCTGAGCCGGTGGCCGTACTCGAAGTGGCACGGGCACTGGCCGCGGCTCTTGATGGCGTCGAGCCACTCGCGGTGGTGCCCCGGCGACGACGCCAGGCTGGGCTCGGGGGCCTTGAGCTCCTCCCCCTTCTCGCCGATCAGCCTGTACTCGGAGTAGTTGGCGACCAGGGTGCCCTTCGTGCCCTGGAACTCGATGCCCATGCCGCGGTCTTCCAGGCCGTGGCCGTTGAAGTCGGTCTGGCTCCAGACCATCAGGAACGGCTGGCCGGAGGGCGTCTTGTACTTGTAGACGACCTCGAGGCTGTCGGGGGTCTCGGCGTTGTCGTCGATGACGAACCGGCCGCCGCCGGCGACGATCGACTCGGGGGCGTCGACCTGCATGGCCCAGTGGACCGGGTCGACGATGTGGCAGCAGAAGTCGGCGAGCATGCCGCCGCCGTAGTCCCAGAAGAACCGCCAGTTGAAGTGCGAGCGGTTCGGGTTGTACGCCCGCCGCGGCGCGGGGCCGAGCCAGGTGTCGTAGTCGAAGCCGGCGGGGGCGGGGCCGTCGGCCGGCTTGCCCAGGCTGGCGCGGTTGCCGCTGATCCAGACCCGGACCTTCGCGATCGGGCCCAGGATGCCGGACTGGACGATCTCGACCACGCGGCGGTAGTTGTCGCCGGCGTGGATCAGGTTGCCCATCTGGGTCACGCGAGCGTACTTCTTCGCCGCGTCGGCCATGCGGCGGCTCTCGCCGATGCGGTACCCGAGCGGCTTCTCGCAGTAGACGTCCTTGCCGGCCTGGCAGGCGAGGATGGTCGGGATCGCGTGCCAGTGGTCGGGGGTGGCGACGACGACGGCGTCGATGTCCTTGCGGTCGAGCACCCGGCGGAAGTCGCCCACGGCGTCGGGCTGGTGCTTGCCCCTGGCCCCCTGGGCCAGCTCGACGGCCTTGAGCCGGTGCGGCTCGTAAACGTCGCAGACGGCGGCGACGTTCACGTCGGGCAGGTTGCCGAAGATGTTCAGCAGGCCCTGGCCCATGCCGCCGACGCCGATGAAGCCGAGCGTGAGCTTCTCGTTGGCCGAGACGGTCGCGGCCCGCGACGGCCGCGTCAGGGCCAGGCCGGCGGTGGCGGTGGTGGCGGCGGCCAGGAAGTGGCGGCGATGCACCGATCGGGGCGCGCGGGGGGACCTCATGGCGGGGCTCCGGGCTGGGCTGGGGCGGG
>CAZUZD010000333.1:0-6607 GCA_964624465.1 uncultured Isosphaeraceae bacterium | reverse complement strand
CGGTCGTACGGCTTGTCGTCGTTGAACGACTTGATGACGTAGTCGCGGTACCGCCAGGCCGAGGGCTTGGGGTTGTCGCGCTCGTAGCTGTTCGTCTCGGCGTAGCGCACCAGATCCAGCCAGTGCCGGCCCCACTTCTCGCCGTAGGCCGGGCTGTCGAGCAGCCGATCGACCAGGCGCTCGTAGGCGTCGGGCCGGTCGTCGGCGACGAAGGCGGCGACCTGCTCGGGCGACGGCGGCAGGCCGGTGAGGTCGTAGGTCACGCGGCGGATCAGCGTGGCGCGATCGGCGGCCGGGCTGGGCTTGAGGCCCTTCGCGTCGAGCTTCGCGAGCACGAACCGGTCGAGGGGGTTGGCCGCCCAGGCGGGGTTGGCGACCTCGGGCAGGGGCGGGCGGGTCACGGGCTGGAAGGCCCAGTGGGCGCGGTCCTTGTCGCTGATCTGCATCGGCCCGCGCGGCTTGGCGGGCGCGGCGGCCGCGCCGGCCGGATCGTCCGCGCTGCCGGGCCAGGGGGCGCCGGCGGCGATCCACTGCTGGAAGGCGGTGATGGTGGGCTCTGGCAGCTTGCGAGACGGCGGCATCTTGGGCAGCTCGCCGTCGTAGCGGATGGCCGCCAGGATCAGGCTCTCCTCGGCGTTGCCCGGCACGACGGCCGGCCCCGAGTCGCCGCCGGCCAGCGCGGCGGCGCGGGAGTCGAGCCGCAGGCCCCCCTTCTGCTTCTCGGGCCCGTGGCACTTGAGGCACTGGTCCAGCAGCACGGGCCGGACCTGGCTCTCGAAGAGCCGCACCTGCTCGTCGGTGGCCTGGGGTTCGTCGGCCGCGGCGGCCGGGCGGGCCGGCAGGCCCAGGGTCGCGAGGGCAACGAGCCAGGGGGCGAATCGCATCATGATGGGGCGTACCCGGGCTGGGGTGGGCGGATCGGCGGGTCGGCGCCCGCGCCGGTCGGCGCGGGTCCGGGATCAGGCCAATCGGGCCAGGGCGGCGGGCGGAGACCAGGGCGCGGGACCGTCCAGCCCGGTCCGGCCTGCGGACCGGCGACCCTCGGGCGGGTCGAGACGGATTCTGCCTCACCGATCATTCGACCGCATGGCCGGCAAAAATTCAACATCGACCCGGCCGGGCCGGTCCCCCGCACCCCCCTGGGTACGGGCCCCGCGACCGTGGTGTTCGCTTTCGCCCGGCCCCCGGGCCGGCTAAGCTCGCCGCAGGGCCAGGGACCGCCCTTGGCGCGGCGTCCCGCCCCCGCCCGATCTCCCGATCCGGCTGCTCCCTCTCCCCCTCCACCCTGCCGAGCCGAGCCCATGAGCCAGACCGATGCCGGCGCCCCGGTTCCCCGGGCCGGGCGCCCCGCGACTCCGGCGGCCAGCCGCCGCGACTTCCTCCGCCGCACCGCCGGCGCCACCCTCGCCTTCCCGCTGATCGTGCCGGCCAGTGCGCTCGGCCGCACGGCCCGGCCGGCGCCCAGCGAGCGGATCACCCTGGGCCTGATCGGCGCCGGCAACCAGGGGTTCAACGACCTCCGCTCGTTCTTCAAGGACGACCGGGTGCAGATCGTCGCCGTCTGCGACGTGAACCGCGAGAGCCCCGGCTACTGGGACGGCAAGGTCGGCGGCCGCGAGCCGGCGAAGCGGCTGGTGGAGGAGCACTACGCGAAGCAGAAGCCCGACGGCCAGTATCGCGGCTGCGTCGGCTACACCGACTTCCGCGACGTCCTGGGCCGCGCCGACATCGACGCCGTCGAGGTCTGCACCCCCGACCACTGGCACGCGATCCCGGTCATCGAGGCCTGCCGCGCCCGCAAGGACATTTATTGCCAGAAGCCGCTCTCGCTGACGATCGCCGAGGGCCGCGCCATGAGCGGCGCGGTGGCCCGCTCGGGGGTCGTGTTCCAGACCGGCAGCCAGCAGCGCTCCGACGCGAAGTTCCGCCAGGCGTGCGAGCTGGTGCGCAACGGCCGGATCGGCAAGGTCAAGACCGTGCGCGTGGGCCTGCCCGGCGGCCGGCCTGATTTCTCGAAGGACGGCGACAAGAAGGCGACCGTGCCGGTGCCCGCCGGCTTCGACTACAACCGCTGGCTCGGCCCCGCCCCCGACGCCCCGTACTCGCCGGCCCGCTGCCACGTCGACTTCCGCTGGAACTACGACTACTCCGGCGGCCAGGTCACCGACTGGGGCGGCCACCACCCCGACTGCGCCCAGTGGGGCCTGGGCACCGAGCTGACCGGCCCGGTCGAGATCCGCAACGCCAGGGCCGAGTTCCCCGAGGACCCCGTCTGGAACACCGCCACCGAGTTCTACTTCGAGGCCGTGTACGAGGACGGCACCGTCATGATCATCAGCTCCAAGGAGCGCGGCGGCGTGACCTGGGAGGGCACCGAGGGGAAGGTCTACGCCAACCGCGGCCAGATCGAGACCGATCCGCCGGCGCTGAAGGACAGCGTGATCGGCGCGAACGAGATCCACCTCTACCGCAGCGACGACCACTTCCAGAACTTCATCGACTGCGTGATCGACCGCACCCCCACCGCCGCCCCCGTCGAGGTGGCCCACCGCTCGATCACCATCTGCCACCTCGGCAACATCGCCATGCGCCTCGGCCGCGACCGCCTCAAGTGGGACCCCCGCACCGAGCGGATCAGCGGCGACGACGAGGCCGCCGCCATGCTCAGCCGCCCCTACCGCGACCCCTGGGTCTTGCCGACGCTCTGAGCCTCGCCCGGCGTGAGATCATCCACCCGGGTCGCCCGGACGACGCATGGTCCGGGCGACCCGGCATGGTCCTGACCCGCAGAACCTGACGGAGCTGTTCATGGAATCGAGGGGGATTCGCTCCCGATGGCGACTCCTGGGGGCCGTGGTGTTGATTGGTCTGGTCGGGGGCTGCATGAGCACTGCCACCAGACAATCCTCGGTCGCCTCGTCCCTGCTGCGCGGCAGCCCTGCGCAGATTCGTGAGCGGTTGTTGACCCACATCCCGGTCGGAACCACGCGTGCCGAGGCCCAGCGGATCGCGGTCTCCCTGGGTCTGGAACCCGCCCCCGAACGCAGTCTCGGACCCGAAGCCGCGGACTCCATCCATTTTCGACATCAGGGAAAACACGGGTGGTTCGGTGAGGCGATCTGGCTGATCCAGATCGAATGCCCGGAGGGGGTCGTCAAGGATCTCTTCTGCGAGCAAATCGGGACTGGGTGGTAGGCCCGGAGGGGCTGCTGTGCGGACCGAATTCGGATCGGTCCGTACAGGACACCAGGACTTCCCACCGACGGCTCGCGGACGCCAAGATGGAGGCCCCGGCGGGCCGAGCCGCCGGGCATGGCGCGATGGCGGCGGAGGGGGTGGCATGTTCGCGGAGATCCTGGCCCAATGTGCCCGGAACCTGGGGGCGAGCCCGAGGCGGCTGTCGCTGTGGGATCGGCTGACGTACTGGCGGGTGGTGCGCCCGGAGTGGCTCTACGCGCATCCGAATGACGAGCTGGAGACCCTGTTCCTCAACCTCGCCCTGCTGCGGCGCGACGGGGTCGTGGTCTGGGGCCACGTGATCCAGGCCAACAACCTGCTGTTCGGGCCGGGCGGCGGCGATTGCCCGGGCGAGGTGGTGTACTCGCTCGACGGGGCACGCCCGGTTGACCCCGTGGCGCTGGGCGAAGTGGCTTTGGCGCTGGGGGCGCTCAAGCACACGACGCCGGCCGACCCGGACCAGGCTGCGATTGCCGACTACCTGACCAACGAGTGGGTCCGGGTCTACGGCCTGCCCGTCCCGCGCGCCCTCAGCCCCCGGCTGGCCTGCCAGATCTCGACGGTCTACGTGGTGCGCAAGCACCTGCCCGGTCCGTCCGGCTTCCTCCAGCGGCCGCTCCTGCCCCTGCTCGTGCATCCCGGGCCGCCGCACGTGGCGCTGGTGCTGCCGTCGCGCTACTGGCCCCCGGAACTGGTCGCCTGGTGGCAGGGCGCCGGTCCCGACACCGCCGCCGACGGCCCAGAGGCCGAGGGTCAGTAGGGACCGCGGCCCGTCCGGGTGGGTTGGGGCTCGCTCCGAGAGCCCTCGAACGCGAGCACGAGGGCGGCCAAGCTGGGTTGCCCGGCTCGATGTTGCAGCGCCCGGGTCTCAGGACGGGATCCCGGCCACCCGCCGCGACTCAAAAGATGTCCTCGTCCTCCGCGTCCCAGGACTCCGAGGAGGGATCGTCCGCGTCGTCAGGGGCCGGGCCCAGCGGGATCAGAGTTCCTGGTGCGCGGAACTCGTAGCGGGTCTGGTTGATCCGGATTTCCTTGCCGTCGATGAGGTACTCCTCCTCGGCGTCGTCGAACTCACGGTCGTCGCCGAGCCGCGCGTCGGCGTGATCGCCGAGCAGGGACTGGTAGCGGTGCTCGCCGGCAACTCCTTCCTCCTGCTCCTGCCCCGTGAAGTGCAGGCGCTCGATGATGGCCTTGTCGTCCATCAGGGAGCTCTCGAACGAGATGGTGGTGCCCGTGACCCAGGTCAGGGGCTCGTTGGCGTCGAGGGCGGCGGCCAGGGTGGGATAGGGGCCGGCCGACTCGTAGTCCTCGCTGATGGAGTAGTACTGGCCGTCGAGGCGGTAGACCGACTCATTGCCGGTGCCCCCCGGTCGCCCGAGGGTCTGCCAGTAATGGCAGTAAACCTCGTCACCCTCCTCGGCCGCGCGATCGAAGAGGCTCAGCTCCTCATCCTCCTCGTCGTCCTCGAGATCTTCCGGCTCGTCGATCATGGCGAGACCCTCGGTTCGGTGGCAGTGCGGGAACGGGCCAGGCGCACCTGCTCCGGATCGTCAGGCGGGCGGCGGGCCGCCGGTGACGACGGCGGTCTTCCAGGCGGCGGTGGCCTGGGTCAGCTGGTTGGAGGTGGTCATGAACGCGCTGCGGCTGGCGACGGCGGCCAGCGCCTGGTGCGACTGGCCGGCCAGGGCGAGGGCGAGCACCTCGGCGGCGTGGACGTGGAAGGCGTCGTGGAGCCGGATCACCTCGAGGGCGTGCTCGGTCGTGCGATCCGGCTCCGAGAGCCGCTGGAGGAACTGGCCGAAGGGGCAGCGGTCGGCGGCACGCACGTCGTCGACCTTCAGGTCGCTGGAACCCGACTCGATGGCCTGCCGGAGCGTGTACTTCCAGCGCGCGTGGGCCGCGATGGCGTGGTCCAGCGGAGCGGTGTTGAACATGGGAGCGAGGACCTCGGGTCTGCTGGCGGTCGGGTCGGATCGGATCGGGTGCGACGCGATGGCTCGGGGTCAGCGGTGGAAGTTCAGGCCGGGGTCCTGGGGGCCGCCGCCGAGGGCGATGAAGGTCCACTCTGCATCCGACTTCCAGACCGTGCGGCCGACCATCGGGCCGCCCGAGCCGTCGGGGGCCAGGGTGAGCAGGTCGTTGGTCAACGACCACTGGCCCTGGATCGCGTGGGGCTGGCCCTTGGTGGTGACGGTCCAGGTGAACGTACCGTCGGCCTTCGCGTCAAGCGCGATGGTCGTGCCGCCCGGGGCGCTGGCGGTCCACGTGCCGGCGAGGTTGCCCGGCTTGACGGTGGCCACGGCCGGGGCTGGTGCGGCGGCGGGTGCGGCCGGGTCGGCGGGGGTGGCCGCGGGGGCGGTCGCTGCGGGGGAGAACTGGGCGATGAGCTGGGCCGAGAGCGTGTCCTGGGGCGCCAGGGTGACGACCTTCTTGAGCTGGGCGACGGCCGACTCGACGTGGTTCTGGGTCAGGTAGTGGTAGGCCAGCACGAAGTGGCCGGCGGTGGACTTGGGGTTGGCTGTGACGAACGCTTCGAGCTTGCGGACCTGGTCGGTGTAGACGCTGACGTTGGGGTACAGGCCGATCAGGGTCGTCCAGTCCCAGCCGGGGCCGACGGACAGGACGGCGTAGAGCGGGCCGGCGGCCTGGTCGTACTGGCCGACGGCGAACAGGACCAGGGCGCGGAACTCGTGGAGGGTGGCGTCGTTGGGTAGCGCCTTGAGCGCGGCGTCGGTCTGGGTGAGCGCGGTGGCGTAGTCGCCCGACTTGAACGCGGTGCGGGCGGCCTCGAACTGCGCCAGCGCCGGGTCGGCGACCTCGGCCGGCGGCGGGGTCGACTGGGTGTCGAGCGGCTGGCTGTAGTCGTACGACGCGGCCGGCACGGTCACGACCTGGGGCACGCCGCCGTCGATGACCTGCTCGATGACGATCGGCTGCGCGACCGCCTCGGCCCCGTAGTAGGGGTTGGCATAGGCGCTGTAGCCCCAGTTGTAGAACGACGAGCCGAGCGCCCAGCCCACCACGCCGGCGGCCGCCACCGAGCCCCAGCCCCAGTTGTTGTTGTTGGCGTGGTAGCCGTGCCAGTAGCCGTTGGCCCAGGGATGGTAGTTGCCGTAGCCGCCCCGCCAGTTGTTGTACGCGGGCAGGCGGTTGATGTTGTTGATATTGTTGATGTTATTGATATTGTTCACGTTGCCCGGCAGCGTGCCGGGTCGATTGCCGACGCCCGGGTTGTTGATTCCGGGCCGGTTGCCGACGCCCGGGTTGTTGATGCCGGGTCGATTGCCGACGCCCGGGTTGTTGATGCCGGGTCGATTGCCGACGCCCGGGTTGTTGATGCCGGGTCGATTGCCGACGCCCGGGTTGTTGA
>CAZUZD010000332.1:0-6646 GCA_964624465.1 uncultured Isosphaeraceae bacterium | reverse complement strand
CGGGTCGTGCACCCCCCGCACCGGCCCCGCCACCGCCCCCGGCACCGCCGCGGGAGGCCCGGGCTCGGGCGCCGCCGCTCGCGACGGCGCCGGGTCAGGCTTCGGAACTTGCCTCGGATCGTCCGGCTCGATCAGCGGCCGGCCGGCCGCATACACGACCAGCCCGAGGATCGCCGGCACGCTCAGGCACAGCAGCGCGCGATCGGATCGCATGGCCGGGGTGCTCCGGGATCTGGGTCTGGGTCCGTCATCGGCGGTGGGTTTCCGCCGATCGAGCCCCGACGATCCCAGGCCCAGGCCGCCCGCGTCAAGATCCCACGGGGATCCGGAGATCCCGCCGGAGAGCGAGGCTGGCGGGCGGAGTCACGCCTGCGAAGGTGATCAGATCAGGGCAGCAGGACGTTCATGGTCTGCAGGCCATTGGTCCGGACGTTGACCAGGGTGACGGTCGTCTGGTAGCGGTGGGCCAGCACGTCGTCTGGGGTCCGGAACCGCTGCCCGTCAAGCATCACGATCACGTCGCCCGGTTCCAGGCCGAGCGCCGCGGCCGGGGTCCCCGCGTCAGGAGGCCGGGTCACCCGGGCCCCGAACGTACCGTCCGAGTACCGGACCGGGGTGTAGACCATGCCGAGGTTGCCTGCGAAGAGCTCCTGGGCCGGTGCCGGGCCCGGCGGCGGTTGTGGTGGCATGCCGACGGGCGGAGCCGGCAGGCCGCCGGGGGCGCCGAAGCCCGTCGGCTGGTAGTTCGCCACAACCTGGGCAACCGCGGCCTCCACGGCGTTGGCCTCCCGCTCCAGTTCGACCTGGTCGTGGAGGATGTCGACGTTGTAGTTGCCGCTGGCGATCGCGCCGAGCAGGGAGGTGCCGAGCTGGGCCATGTAACGGCGACCGAATTCCTTCTGGCCGCCGAGCCGACTGTACTGCACGGTGTGCATCATCTCGTGGGCGATGGCGATCGCCTGGTTGAGGTCGTCGGGGCGATACGTGTCGTGGATGTACACGGCGTTGCCGAAGGTGATGCCCCACATCTGCGGCGGCACGACCGATTCGAAGTACAGGACCACGTCCGAAAGGTTCAGCATCCGCCCCAGGATCGGCTGGATCAGGTTGTAATGCAGGCTCCCGGGCAGGATGCGGACGCCGTTGGTCCGGATCCCGTTGCGCCCGACCCAGTAGTCCCGGTAGGCGAAGAAGAGCCGCTCGTTCTGGTAATCCTGGGCCCGTTCCCAGGCGTTGGTCAGGGGGCTGATGACCCTGCCGAATTGGTCACGGCCATAGTTCGTGGCGGCGTCGATGCGGTCCTGGCCGTAGTCGAGACCCTGCTGGATCCGGCCAGACGGGTCGAGCGGCGGCATCTGGATCTGCGGCGGTCGAACCGGCGGCATCTGGATCTGCGGCGGTCGAACCGGCGGCATCTGGATCTGCGGCGGTCGAACCGGCGGCAGGTCGATCTTGGGCGGTTTCGGCAGGTCGATCTTGGGCAGTTTCGGCAGGTCGACCTTGGGCGGCCTGGGCAGGTCGACCTTGGGTGGCCTGGGCAGGTCGACCTTGGGCGGTTTGTACCACTGGGCGGAGGTGTTCGAGGACGCAGCGATGAGCAGCGCGGCCAGGAACGCGAGGGAAGAACGCATCGTGGCCTCCTTCGGCGACAGCAGGAGGTCGCCGAAAAGACGAAAGGCCCGGACCTCGGCAGACACGCCGGGGTTCCGGGCCTTCAAGACCAGAGACTGCCACCCGTCGCGAATGGCAAATCCAAAAACTATTTTAAAGCAGCATCTCTGGGGATTGCAAGGGTCTGGCTCGCGGTGTCCCGGTGAAAACCCTACGATTCACTGGCTCGCGGGACCGGGCGCACGGCGCCACGACGGTCGAGGCGAGGAGTCTCCGGGACCACGCTTGGCCCCGTTCCCACCCTCCCGGGAGGTTCACGGGCGGGGCGAGGCCGTAGGGCCGTCGCGTTCGAGGGTGAGGCGCCGGACGACGAGGTCGGGGGCCTCGATGGCGAGGCGGAGGTCGGCGCCGTCGTTCTGGGCGCCGGTCAGGCGGGCGCCGGGGAGGCGGAAGCGGGCGGTCCGCAGGGCGCCCGAGCCGGTCAGCGTCACGACGTCGGGGCTGGGGCTGTAGGCGCCGGCGAAGGGGGCCGCGGGGTCGCTGCCGTCGTACTGCACCGTGAGCCGCCCGGGGGCGACGTCGCGGAAGGTGACATGGAGGGTCAGGCCGCTGACGCCGGCGTCGAGGAAGCTCGCGTCGGCGGCCACGTACAGGAACCTCGGGCCGGAGCCAGCCGCCGGGGCGCGGCCGTCGATCCGCTCGACGGTACGGCCGTCGCCGGGATCCAGGCGGGTCAGGCCCATGGCGTCGTCGCCGCCGGGACCGAAGCCGATCGACACCGAGCGGGCCGCGCTGAAGCGGCCGGGGCGCGGCTCGGGGCCGAGGCCGGCCTTGAAGCGGTCGACGTATCGCCGGGTCAGGTCGATGTACTGGCGGCCCGACTCGCGCGACTCGGCGATGTCCGTCCCCTCGTGGAACTCGTTCCAGGTCTCCAGCACGACCAGCTTCGGCCCGCGTCGCAGCACCCGCCGCCAGGCCGTCTCGTAGAAGGCGCCCCCCTGGCGCGACACGACCAGCGGCGTGCGACCCAGCACGGCCGAGTCGTCGTAGCCGGGTCCGATGGCCGCCACGTCGAGCAATCGCGGGCTGACCGCTCCGCCCCAGGCGTAGACGGCATCGGCGGGGATCGCCCACGAGATCTCGCGGATCAGGAACGGCGTGCGGCCGACGAATTCGGCGGCGAACCGGCGGTTCAGGTCGGCGGTGAGCGTGGCGTCGTGCGCCCTGGCGAAGCTGGCGCCGTAGAGGCTCACGATCGGGCGGCCGTCGATCTGGGCCCAGTGCTTCGGCGGGATGGTCGCGAAGAAGTCGCGGACGGTCTCGAAGAACCACGCCTTGCCGGCGTCGGTGGTCAGGTCGATGTGCCGGCCGGCGGCGTTGTGCTGCAGCGTGGAGGTGTCGTAGAAGAGCCCGATCCGCGGCGGATTCTTGCCGGCCTTGAGCAGTTGCTCGCGGGCCTCGACCAGCGGTCCCAGGCCGGCGAAGCTCCAGTGCAGCCCCGCCTTCGGGTCGCGCTCCGAGGGGGCGCCCCAGAAGACCGCCAGCGCCACGTCGATGCCGGCGGCCGCCATGTCCTCGAGCTGCCGGCGGTGCCAGGCGACCGAGCGATAGGAGAAGTCCTCCAGCGTCGCCGGGTGCGTCGTCAGCGCGTCCGAGCCGTCGGGGTCGGTCAGGTGCGCCCCGGTCGTGCGGTCGTACCAGTAGAAGTAGTACGTCATCACGACGCGATCGTCGCGCGCAAACGACAGCGCCTCGGCCAGCGCGGCGGCCAAGGGGGCCGGCGGCGGGGGCGGATCGTCGGCCGCGCGGGCGGTCGCGGCGATGGCGCTGGCGAGCAGCCCCGCGGTCAGGCTCAGGACGATCGGGCCGGTCAGCGGGCGTTGTGCGGGCATGGTGGCGAGGGCCGTGGCCTGGAGGGCAATTCCGCCCCGGGCCACCGCGGACACCGGGCGGGCCCTGATCCCCGAACCGGGACCGGAGCGCCGGGCTCCATCCTCACCCGAAGTCGTCCCCGGGGCCACCCTGCGCCGGCCAGCGGGGCCGCCCGGGATCCCGGTGGCCCTTGGCGTGGGCGGGGCGCCGTCATGTCGTCAAGGAGGCTGGGTCCCGCCGCCCGGCCCCGGTCGAGCTGGCCGGAGCGGGGGTGGCTCAGGGCGCGGGGGTGGCCTTGGCCTTGGCGTCGACCTCGGCGGCCGCGGGGGGCGCCTGGGGGCGGTCGGACCAGCCGACGGTGACGGTCCAGCCGACCTGGTTGTAGAACTCGCGGAGCGCCAGCTCGGCCTGCTTGCGGGCCGATTCGAGGTGGTTGCTGGCGCCGGCGGCGCGCTCGACGAGCTGCTGGCACTGGCGCATGGCCTCCTTCTGCATCTCGTCGCGGTTGCCCAGCAGGGTGGCCGCGCCCGGGATCCAGGTGTTCGACCGGATGTCCCACTCGCGGGTCAGGTTGTGGTCGACCCGCGGCGACAGGACCCGCGGCGGCGGCAGCACCAGCCGCGCGGTGCGCGCCGGCTCGTCCTTCGCCTGGATCTCGGCGCCGGCCAGGTCGACGGCGATCAGCGCGTCCCCCTGCACGATCCACGAGCCCTTGAGGTACCGGCTCTCGGCCACCAGCACGTCGGCGACGTGCACGTGGGCGCTGACCAGGTCCTTGAGGTTCTTGAGCTGCGTGAGCGTCGGGCCGGTGGAGGTCACCACCGGCTTCGTGTCCTTGACCAGCGCCGTCGGGTCGAAGTTCGTCGCACGGCTCCAGAGCTGGTAGCCCAGGTAGGCCAGGAACAGGAGGCCGGCGGTGGCCAGCGCGGTCATCGCCAGGCTGGTCGTCGACCCGCCCGACTTGATCACCACCTGGGTCGGCGGCTGGCGATCGTCACTTCGCGCCATCGGTCGCCCCCTGGCCGGGAGCGGGCGCCGGGGCCGTGGTCATGGAGGCCTGCGCCACGGGGGGCGCGCCGCCGTCGGTCTTGACGCCGTACCAGGTGGTGCCGCTGGCGTCGGCCTGGCCCTTGCCCTTGCCATCGCCGCTGTCGCTGCAGCCGGCGGCCAGGGTCAGGGCCAGGCCAAGACCGAGGCCAGGGACGCGGGGCCGGTTCGTGGTGCGGGGCGGTCGCATGCCGCTGCCTCCTGCTCGGGTCGGTCGATTCGGAAAGTCCGCCCTCCAGGACCAGGCGCCCGGGGCGTCGGCAGCCGGTCCGGCGGTCGGTGGGGGAGCCCTGGGGTCCCGCCCCGGCGTCCGAGCGGCATCGCTCGGGAAGAGCTCGGGCCCGGGGCACCCCGGGGGGCGTGGGGTCCCTGATTGTAGCGGCGGACTGACCCGGATCAATCATTGTTGTCGGGTCGCATGATCGGCCCGGGCCGGGGCGTCGGCTTGATCTTGAAGCGGGGCCGGGGGATCGGTTGCAATCGGGGCATCCTGCCCCGGCGGCTGCCCGCCGGGATCTGCCCGATTGCCCGGATCCGGCCCGTCCCTCCCCGGCGGTCGCCGCCGGCCACGCCCAGCCCGGAGCCCGCCGTTGATCCACTTCCGCCCGGTGCAGGCCCTGCGCGGGCCGAACCTCTGGGACCCGCGGCCGGCCCTCGCCGTTGACGCCGACCTGACCGCGCTCGAGGGCCGCGCCGCGGCCGACCTGACCGGCCTGCTCCCGCGCCTGGTCGACCGCCTGCCGGCCCCACGGCCGCACGAGCCGGCCGCCGCCGAGGTGGCCGAGCGCCTGGAGCGGCTCCGCGCCGGCGACCTGCCGGCCACGGCCGTGCCCGAGGCGCTGGCCAGGATCGTGCTCGGCCTGACCGGCGGCGACCGGCTCCCCTCGGCCACCGACCCCCTGGGCGAGCCCGGCCGCTACCGGATCCACCTGGGCTACCAGGACGAGGCCTTCGACCGCCACTGCGTCGAGCAGGCCTGGCGCTGGCTGGCCGGGGCCCTGGCCCCCGGGGGCTCGGAGCCGGCCGAGGCGCTGGCGGCGCTCGACCTGGCGGCCGAGGTCGATGCGCTCCGCAAGCGGGGCAACCAGACCCGGCTCGGCCCCAGCACCCGCGCCATGGTCGAGGCGGCCGCGGCGCGGGGGGTGCCGGCGCGTCGGCTCAACGCCGGCTCGCTGGTGCAGCTCGGCTGGGGGGCGCGCCAGCGGCGGATCTGGACGGCGCAGTCGGATCGCACCGGCTCGATCGCCAGCGAGATCGCCTCCGACAAGGAGCTGACCCGCCAGCTGCTCCGCGCCATCGGCGTGCCCGTGCCCGCCGGCCGCGCCGTCGAGTCGCCGGCCGACGCCTGGGCCGCGGCGCTGGAGGTCGGCGTGCCGGTGGTCGTCAAGCCCCGCGACAGCAACCACGCCCGCGGCGTGGCGCTGCGGCTCACGACCCGCGAGCAGGTCGAGGCCGCCTACCCGATCGCGGCGGCCGTCCGCGACGAGCCGGTCGAGGTGCTGGTCGAGCGGTTCGTCACGGGCTCCGAGCACCGGCTCCTGGTCGTCGGCGGCCGCATGGTGGCCGCCTACCGGGGCGACCCGTTCCACGTCGTCGGCGACGGCATTCATTCGATCCGCCAGCTCGTCGAGGCCGCCAACGCCGACCCGCGCCGGGGCACCGACTGGTACTGCACCCTCGACGCCATCGAGCTGGACGACCTGGCGCGGCTGGTGGTGGCCGGGCAGGGGTACGCCTTCGACGACGTGCCGGCCGCCGGCGTCAGCGTGACCCTGCAGCTCAGCAGCGACGTCTGCACCGACGTGACCGCCGCCGTGCACCCGGCCGTGGCCGCCCGCGCCGAGGAGGCGGCGGCCGAGGTCGGGCTCGACATCGCTGGCGTCGACCTGATGGCCGAGGACATCGGCCGCCCCCTGGAGGAGCAGGCCGGCGCGATCCTCGAGGTCAACGCCGGCCCGGGGCTCTTTTACCACCTGCACCCGCACGCCGGTTCCAGCCAGCCGGTCGCCGAGGCGATCGTCGCCGAGCTGTTCCCGCCGGGCGACGACGGCCGGATCCCGCTGGTGGCCGTCACCGGCGCCCGCCACGCCGGGGCCGTCGCCGCCGCCCTGGCCGA
>CAZUZD010000331.1:0-6655 GCA_964624465.1 uncultured Isosphaeraceae bacterium | reverse complement strand
CGTCATCGTGGCCACGCTGCGCTCAGGCCACGGCACACGGAAGGAAGGGAGGATCGCTCCCGTAGGTCGGATGAGCGGAGCGAAATCCGACGGGCACGGCAACCGTGGACACTCCAGCGCCCCTTCGCCTGCGGTCTCGCCGCCGGACACGGCAACCGGGAAGCGTCCACCACCCCTGCGCCTGCGGTCGCACCGCACCTGCGACCCGATCCAACCGACCCGGGCGACTCAATCCGCCCCGCCGCACACCACCTCGGTGAGCACCAGCTGCGCCCCCTTCGCCACGAACTCGGCGAAGACCTCGGCCTCGGCGGCGACGTCGACGGGCCGGACGGCGTCGACGACGACGGCGACCGAGTGTCCCCGCTCCAGCAGGCCCAGGACGGCGCAGCGGACGCAGTAGTCGGTGGCGACGCCGTAGACGACGAACGTCGGGCGGTTGCGGCCGTAGAGGGCGACGATGCGGTCGGCCTCGGGATGCGAGAAGACGTCGTAGCGCGCCTTCTCCAGCGTCAGGTGCGGCGGCGGCTCGGCGTGGGCGAAGCCGCCGGCCGAGCTCACCACCACGGTGTCCGGCCAGGCGGTGGCCGCGACTCGCTCCTGTCCCTTCGTGCCGACCAGGCAGTGCGGCGGGAACGGCTCGGGATCCTCCTCGTCGAGCGTGTGGGCGCACGCCGTGGCGATGATCGGGATGCCCTGCTCGCGGGCGAACCGGGTCAGCCGGGCCAGCTGGGCGTGGATCGCGTCGGCGCCGGCGATGGCCAGCGAGCCGTCGGGCTCCAGGAAGTCGCGCTGGGTGTCGACGTCGACGAAGACGAGCGGGCCGTCGAGCATGGCGGACTCCGGCCGGGGCCAGGACGATGGGGGGCACAGCCATCGCCAGCGACGTCGGGTTCGAGTCCCTGGTCGCCGCCGACGCATACGCCCGCCCATCATGACCGGCGGCCCCGGACGCGGTCAAACGTCCGGGGCCGCCGGGGTTTCGGGGTCGATCGCGGGCGATGCGCTCAGAAGCCGTCGCCGCCGATCACCTCGCCGCCGTTGCGCGTGAACAGCGCCTTGATCATCTTGGCGTCGATCGTCTCCCGGAGGAACCGCACCGAGCCGTCGCCGAACAGGACGTTGATCCCGCCCGGGTGGTGGCCGGCCAGGGCCTTGAGGCTGGGGGCGGCGCCCACCTCCCAGTCGTCGGGCTTCGTCCAGGGCACGGCCGCCTCGTCGTTGCCCTCGACGATCAGGATCGTGTTCGAGGTGCCGTCGGTGATCTCTTGCAGCTTGGTGCCCTTCAGGCCGGGGAACATGGCACTGTCGCCCCGGGGTGCCAGGTACGGCGTCTTCCCCTCACGGAAGAGCTCAGCGCTGCCGCTCGGGCACATGTACGTCCTGGGGATGGTGGTGATCAGCTTCTTGTTGTGCTCGCTGTCCCAGGGCTCGTCGAGGTGGAACTGGTTGTAGAGGGCCTGCTGCTCGATGAACGGCAGGATGGCGACCCGCCAGCTCAGCAGCGGCTTGCCGGCCTTGTCGGTGATGGCCGCGGCCGGGAAGCTGCCGTTGACGTCATGGAAGTTGTGCATCGCCAGCCCGATCTGCTTCAGGTTGTTGATGCACTGGCTGCGCCTGGCGGCCTCGCGGGCGGCAACCACCGGGCCGCTGACGAGCTGGGTGGCCTGCGAGAGGTCAGCGGTGATCTCGACCCGGTCCCCCTTCACCTCGGGCTTCATCGCGGCCAGGGCCTGGATCAGGAGCTGGGCCTCGGGCGTCTTGGGCGCCCCGCGCTTGATCTCCTCGAACAGGGTGGAGACCAGCTTCTGGAGCGTCTGCGCCGAGGCGGCGTCGGTCCCCTGCGCGACCATCCGCACGGTCGGCTTCGGCTCGATGGCCAGCCCGAAGGCGGCCCACTTGAGGCCCCGCGACAGGCTGGTGATCGGCCCGCCGCCCAGGGGCTGCGGCAGCTCGGGCACGCTCTCCTCCATCGACCGCCGCAGGGTGTCGCTGGGGACCAGCGTGACCCGCAGCGGCGCGTCGCCGCCGGCGGCCAGCGCCGTGGCCACCTCGGGCCGCTCGGACGGCTTCGCCGCGCGGACCCGGTCCAGGGCCTCGGGCGTGCCCGCCACGACGGCGCCCCGGATGGTGGCGACCGCCGGCCAGGTCAGGGGTTTGGCCGGGCCCCCCTCGGTGAGCACCTTGCCGATCGCCGCGGGGTCGGCCCCCGTCGTCAGCGGCACCACCGCCAGCGGCAGCCCCGGCAGGTCGGCCGGGTCAACCAGCACGTAGAACCGGGTCGCGCCCGCCTTGCGGAGCGCGGCCACCCACTCGGCCACCATCCGCCTGGGCTCCTCGATGCCGAGCTCCTTCTGGTCGACCTTCTCGCCCAGCAGGGCCTTCACTGCCCGGTCGATGTCGACGCGGTCCAGATCCACCTGGACCACGATCGCCACCTCGGGCCCCACCAGCGGGGCGACCGCCTTCGCCCCCTCGTCGGCCGGCGCGGCCTGGGCCGCGACCAGCGGCAGCAGGGCGGCCAGGATCAGCGTTGCGCTCATGGATTGCCACTCCTCTCGGGATCGGGTGCGACGGGACCGGGGAACCCCGGCCCCCCTCGGGATCACTGCGCCCGCTTGAGCACGTACTTCAGGGCGAACGACGGGTGGTTGAAGCCCGGAATCATCGGCGCCGAGAGCGTGGCCGTGGCGCCGTCGACCGTGTACTCGAACAGGGTGCCGGTGGCCGGGTCGATCGGCACCGGGGTCTCGGCCTGCAGGTCCTCCAGCCGCCCGGGGAACTGTCCGTCGTGGGCGGCGGCGTAGATCCGGATCGCCTCGATGCACTGCAACGCGCCCAGGTGCCGGTCCAGCCGCACCGACGCCACCCGCGCCGAGTTCAGGGCCGGCGTCAGCAGCCGGAAACTCGTCAGCATGGGGTTGGCCAGCTTCTGCTCGACGGTGTCGGCCAGGACGGCGTCCACCTGACGGTACGACAGCCAGTAGGGTTGATTCAACCACTTGTACGTTTCATCGCGGAGCCGCTGGTACTCGCCGACCGTGTAGAGCGACACGGCCTGGATCAGCGGCATGGCCTCGACCTGGGCAGCCGGCCGACCCTGCGCGATCAGCGACCGCTTGGCCTCGGGGTGCAGCTTGGTGATCATCGCCATGATCGCCAGCCGGCGCCCGAAGCTGCTCAGGTCGTTCGGCACGGCCGTGTTGGTCCCCGGGATCGGCTCGCCCGCCGCGAGGTTCAGCAGCTTGCGCTGGAGCTCGTCGCCGAACCGGCGGGCCCGGTCGGCCGACCAGACGCCGTCCTCCAGCTCGGTCAGCGCGGGCAGCTCCTTCTCCAGCAGGTACCGTTCCCCCTCGAACGAGTAGCGGAAGTCGATGAACGGGCGCGGGGCGTCGGCCAGGGCCCAGTAGAGGCTCGGGGTGCCGGGGGCCTGGATCAGGTCCTCGACGGCCTTGAGCATCACCGAGTCGATCGCCACCCCGACCAGCGCCTGGATCAGGGTCGGCCCGTTCGCCACGTGCCGGCCCATGACCATGCCGATCTGGACCCAGCGCATCGCCTCGGCGGTCTGGCCGTCGAGGATCGCCAGCCGGGCCTTCACGGCGACCAGCCGGGCCAGCGAGCGCATCTCCTGGACCTCGGGCAGCAGCAGACTGATCCCCTCGCGGCGCTGGTCGAAGTCCCAGTCGCAATCGCGCCGGGCGGCCCCGAGCTCGACCTCGTGGAGCACGTTCGCATACCGCTCCAGCAGGGCGCGGGCCTCGTCGCGGGGCAGCGTCTCGAGCGCCCCGAGGCCCCAGGCGGCCATCCGCTCCTCGGCCGAGGGCGCCCGGGGCGTGTCGGGCGGCGGGGCGGCCGGCCGGGGCTCGGAGGCGGCCTGGAGCCGCTGCTCCATCAGGAGCTGGATCGCCCGATGGTAGAAGGTCGCGGCGTTGCCAGCCACCAGGTCGCGGCGCTCGGGCAGGAGCCGGTACCGCAGCGCCGGCACCGCCGCGGCCGCCGGCCGCAGCGTGATCGGGATGGCCTTCGCCTCGGCCGGCGGCGGCCCCTGGGCCGGCTGGCCGGCCAGCGTGGTGTTGGCTGGCTGGGCCGTGGCGGTCGTGGCGGCGAGCCCGCACAGGGCCCCCGCGATCGCCAGGGCCAGCCGGGTTCGGGGCATTCGGGGTCGCATCAGAGTCCAGCTCCGGGGTTGAGGACCAGCTCCAGTTCCCGCTGCAACAGGGCGCCGGCCGCCAGATCGCGCGCCGGGGGCGCGCCGCCGGCGAGCGTCGCACCGGCCGGGTTCGGGCCCGGCAGGCCGTCCAGGCCATAGCGGACCAGCATCCAGGCCACCCGCTCCGCCGGCGTCGGGATCGCCTCCACCGGCGAACCGACCCGCCCCGCCGGCCGGGTCGCGAGCCGCGCCGGGGGGGCGGCCGGCACGATCCGATCGACGGACACCACCCGCTCGACCACCGTCGGCTCCGGCCGTCGCGCCAGCAGCGCCGCCTGGCCCGCGACCACCGCCAGCAGGCTCGCCGCCAGCGCCGGCCAGCCGACCCTTTCCAGCCGGGGCGCGGGCCGCGCCGAGGCGCGGCCCGCCTCGAAGAGCGTGCGGTCGCGGTCCGGCCGCGCCGGCACCGGCCGCAGCGCCGCCAGGGCGGCGGCGATCGCGGCGGTCCCCGGGTCCCCGGGCGCCGGGGTCAGGCCTGGTTCGGACGGGTGGTCGTGTGACATCGCTCGGAATCTCCCAGCCGGTCCCGCAGGCCGGCCAATCCCGCCTGATAAAGCCGATGCGCCGAGCTCGTCGAGGCGCCCACCAGGGCCCCGATCTGCTCGAAGGTCAGGCCGCCCCAGAGGTGGGCCACGATCACCTCGCGCTGCGGCAACGGCAGCGCGGCCAGGGCGGCCCCGGCGGCGTCGGGGTCGAGGGCGGCCGAGGGGTCGGGCTCGAACCACGCCGGCGCCTCGGCCGCGGCGCGGGCCTCGTGGGCCCGGCGGCGGGTGTGCGCCCGCCCGGCGTTGATCGCCCGGTGCCGCACGGTGCGGAACAGCCACGCCACCGGACTGTCCGGCGGCCGGGCCTGGCCCGCCAGCCGGACGAACGCCTCCTGGACGACGTCCTCGGGCGCCTCGCACCACTGCCGGGCGTAGAGCTCCAGCGCGGGGGCGTGGCGACCGATCAGGTGCGTGAGTAGTTCGGCATCCATCGCGACGCTCGGCCCATCCGCCAGGGTCCCGGACCCGGCGGTCCGCTCACCCCATCAGACAGCCGCCGCCCGCCGCCATCCCGCGAAATCTCGCCCGCACCCTCGAAGTGGTCCGTCCCGCCCCGCGGCGCCACCGGGCCCGGGGCGTCGCACCGTCCACCCAGGCGACCGTCTCGCGCGGGGCCCGGCACGGCACGTCGGCCGGCTCGGCCGCCGCCGCGGGCCAGCCCGCCGACCACCGTGGCCGCCGGCCTACGCATCAGCCGCGCGACCGGTCCCCGGCGGAACCGGTGCGTGTCGTGGAGGCGCAGGGTCGCCAGCAGGAGCTTCGCGGCGATCGGCAATACCGGTGGTGGGACTCGAACCCACACGTCGATCGCTCGACACTCGATTTTAAGTCGAGTGCGTCTGCCATTCCGCCACACCGGCCCTCGGATGCAGTCTCGGGAATCGGCCGGGTTCGATCAAGCCCCGGAGCGCCGGAGGGGGCGCGGCCCATGCATCAACGCGTGGGCGGAACGGCCACGTGTGGCAAAAAAGCCCGGGGGGGCGGGGAATCCTGTTGACAAGTCCGGGCGGCCGATCCAAGATCACTGACAGCCTTCAGAATCTCTTCACACAGGCGTCGTGCGCGTCCGGAACCCGTCCGAATTCGTTCGGCCCGCCCAGCGGTCGACACCTGCCATCGGCAACGATGCGGCACCCGAGGGGTCGGGGGCCGGGGTGTGCGCGAGCGGGGGACCCTGGATCCGTCCTGAAGGATCCGAGGTCGGCAGGTTGCGGCCGCGAGGTGCGTGAAGAATCTTCCTCCGACCGATTCCGTCGCGACTTCCTTCCGGCCGTTTCCGGACCGAGCAAGGTCGGGGTCTTCCCGGCCGGTTCTCATCAGTCCGTCGTCTCTCGTCCGTCCCGTTTCAGAAGGGTGACAGCATGCGTAAGCACCACATGGCCCTCGGCACGCTCGCTCTGGGCCTCGCCGCCCTCGTCGGCTGTGGCTCGGCGGATAATGAGAAGGAGTCGCGGATCCAGGGCGTGCCCGCCGGTGGCGCCGGCGCCACGGTGAGCAAGTCCCAGTACCAGGACATGTACAAGAACAGCCCGTCCGCCAAGCAGGGCGCCAACCCCTACGGCGGCGAGTACCCCGGCAAGAAGTGATCCGGCCGGGTCGCTGATCCCGATCTCTGGGGGGCCGTCTCGACGGTCGTGCGGGCGGCCCCCCTGCTCTCCACTCCGCCTTGCGTCTGCGTTCGCCCCTTCCGCCTCGTCTCGTCCGATTGCACCGTCTCCCCGCGCAACCGGCTTCGGCCTGGTCCGGACCCCGTCCGTACCAGCTCTTCTTCCGTCCGTCCTCCGGTCCCAGTTCGAATTGCGGAGTCTCTGACCCATGCGCAGAAGTCGACGAGGTTTCACACTGATCGAGCTGCTGGTGGTCATCGCGATCATCGGCGTCTTGATCTCACTGCTGC
>CAZUZD010000330.1:0-6677 GCA_964624465.1 uncultured Isosphaeraceae bacterium | reverse complement strand
CACATGAAGTCCAAGGTGCGGTCCCTCGACAACGCGCCGACCTCCGGCTCGGTCGAGGTCCTGGGCCGGCGCTGGGAGCGGGAGCCCGACGAGATCCGCGAGCGGATCGGCGTCACCCTCCAGGAGACCCGGTTCCCCGAGAAGTCGACGGTCCTGGAACTGGTCCACCTGTTCCGCAGCTTCTACCGCGAGGGCCCCGAGGCGACCGACGTCCTGGGTCGGGTGGCCCTGGAGCCCAAGGCGAACGCCTTCGTCGAGACCCTCTCCGGCGGCCAGCAGCGCCGGCTGGCCGTGGCGCTGGCCCTGGTCGGCAACCCCGAGCTGATCTTCCTGGACGAGCCGACCACGGGCCTCGACCCGCAGTCGCGGCGGCAGCTCTGGGACGTGGTCCGCGAACTCCGCGACCAGGGCCGGACGATCCTGCTGACGACGCACTACATGGACGAGGCCGAGAAGCTCTGCGACCAGATCGCGATCGTCGACCACGGCCGGGTGATCGCGCTGGGGTCGCCGCCCGAGCTGATCGCGCGGCTGGGCGGCGAACACATCCTGGAATTCGCCCTGGCCGACGCCGAGGGGGTCGAGCCGCCGGCGCCCGAGGCGTTCACCGACGTGCCCGGGGTGCAGTCGGCCCGCCGCGAGAACGACGGCTTCGCCCTGACCGTCGGCGAGCCGCACCGGGCCCTGCCCGCGCTGCTCGACCGGCTCCAGGCCGACGGCCACACGCTGGCGCGGCTCTCGACCCGGCACGTGAGCCTCGAAGACGTCTTCGTGACGCTCACCGGCCGCCACCTCCGCGAGGACGACGCCGTGGCCGCCGAGCCCGCCGCGAAGGGCCGCCGGGGCCGGCGGCGCTCGCGCACCTGAACGGTCCGAGGAGCGGCGCCGACCGTGCCGCCCGCCACCCGCTGATCGCGTCCCATTCCGGGGCCGTCGGGCCCCGCTCCACCCTGTCGCGAGACCGCGCCGGATGTCGCACCACTCCTCGCTCCGAGAGCTGTACCTGACCCGGCTCCGCGAGTTCACCCGCCAGCCGGCGCGCATCTTCTGGGTCTACGTCTTCCCGCTCCTGATGGCGATCGTGCTGGGCGTGGCGTTCAAGAACCGCCAGCCCGAGCCGGTCGAGGTCACCGTGGTGGCCATGCCCGGCTCGGAGTCGGTGGTGCAGGCGTTCGGCTCGGCCGAGGCGAAGGCGGGCCGTCCCGGCCGCCCGCCCTTGCAGTTCCGCACGCTCGCCCCGGCCGAGGCGCAGCACGAGCTGGAGACCGGCAAGACGGCGCTGCTCGTCGAGGCCGGTACCGACGGCGGCGTGACCTTCCGCTACGACCCGACCCGGCCCGAGAGCGCCTCGGCCCGCAACGTCGTCGACGACATCCTCCAGCGCGCCGCCGGCCGCGAGGACCGGGTGCGCACCCAGGACGCCACCGACACCAAGCCCGGCTCGCGCTACATCGACTTCCTGATCCCCGGCCTGATCGCCCTGAACACGATGGGCGGCGGCCTCTGGGGCGTCGGGTTCCTGCTGGTGAACTTCCGGATCGCCAAGCTCCTGAAGCGGTTCGCGGCCACGCCCATGCCGCGGCGGAACTTCCTGCTGGCGATCCTGGGCGCGCGGCTCACGTTCCTGATCCCCGACGTCGGCGTGCTGCTGCTCCTGGGCGTCCTCGGCTTCGGGATGCCGATCCGGGGCTCGTGGGTACTCCTGATCCTGATCGAGCTGATGGGGGCCCTGGCGTTCGCCGGCATCGGCATGCTGGTCGCCAGCCGCGCCAAGACGACCGAGACGGTCAGCGGCCTGATGAACCTGGTCATGGTGCCGATGTGGCTGCTCTCGGGCGTCTTCTTCTCGACGGCGCGCTACCCGGCCGCGATCCAGCCCTTGATCCAGGCCCTGCCGCTGACGCAGCTCTGCAACGGCCTGCGGCTGGTGATCCTGGAGGGGGCCGGCCTGGCGCAGGTCGCCCCGGCGCTGGCGATCCTGACGGCCTGGTCCGTCGGCAGCTTCGTCCTGGCCCTGCGGCTGTTCCGTTGGACCTGAGCGGAGCCCCGCTCAGGCGGGCGTCGCCGGCGCCTCGACGGCCGGCGGCGCGGCCGGCTCGACGCCGGCGACCGGCCCCGGGCGGGGCACAGGGCTGCACTCGGGGCCGGGCGTGTCCCAGGCGCCGGGGCGGATCGGCGCGGCGAAGCCGAAGACCGGGTGGCGGAACAGGTCGGCCAGGTCGTGCCGCGCCAGGATCTGACGCCGCTCGGGGTCGCCGGCCAGCGCGGGCACGGGCACCTCGCGGAGCGACTGCTCCAGGAACGTCGCCTTGGCCAGGATCTCCAGGTCGACCAGCTCCGACTCCGACTGCAACGGGATCGCCGCCAGGGCCTCGCGGCGGTGCAGCCGGCAGGGGGACCCGAGATCGCCGGCCGGCACGGCGAACAGCAGCCGCCACCGCAGGCCGCCGAGCCGGCGCAGCAGGCCCGGCCAGGCGCCGCCGGCGGGGCGCCGGCCCACGACGTGGTCGACGTCGTTGATGCCCGCGAGCAACGGCTCCAGGTGCGCGGCCGACCACGCCTCGGTGGCGCGGGTGATCAGGACCAGCGGCAGCGTGGTCGCCGCCAGCGCCTCGGCCAGCGCGACCCCCTGGCCGCCGTCGCCGTGCGAGGGAACCACGCGGGTCTCGACGGCCCGGCCCCGCCGCCGCACCAGGTCTGCCAGGCTGGACGCAACCCACTGACCCCGACCCGGGTCGCCGCCGTCGAAGGCCAGCACGCTCACGCCCGCCGACGACCTCGGCTCGCGGCGGAGCCGCTCCGAGAGCGGGTCGTAATACTCGTCCTCGGGGTTCGGGGCGGCCTCGGGAGCGGTCATCGTGGGGCGGGTCCCGTCGGGGCTGGGGCTCGATCCGGGGGCGGATTCGGTCACGAGGCGGGCCCGGCCGGCCCGAGCCAGCGGTCCACCGCCGCGGCGAACTCGGCCTGGAGTTGACGGGTCAGCGGGCCGGGGGTCCCGTCGCCGATCGTCGTGCCGTCGACCGTCACGACCGGCATCACCTCGATGGTCGTGCCCGAGAGCAGGACCTCGTCAGCCCGTCGCAGCTCATCGAGCGTGATCGTCGCCTCGGCGAACGGGATCTCGGCCGAGCGCGCGAGCCGGAGCATGGCCAGCCGGGTGGTGCCGGGCAGGATGCCGGGCCCCTCGGGCGTGCCCTCCAGCCGGCCGTCGCGGACCCAGAGCAGCGATGAGTGGGTGGCCTCGGTCACGGTGCCGTCGGGCTCGTGGAGCACGGCCTCGAAGCCGCCGGCGTCGTGTGCGGCCTGGCAGGCCATCACGTTGGCCAGCAGGTTCGTCGACTTCACGTCGCAGCGCCGCCAGCGCCAGTCGGGCTGGCTGACGATGGCGACCCCGGTCTGCCGCCGCTCGGCGGTCACCGAATCGTCGTAGGGCCGCACGACGATCAGCTCGGTCGGCGGGGTGGCCGAGTCGGGGAACGTGTGCTGGCGGGGGGCGACGCCCCGGGTGATCTGGAGGTAGATGGTCCCCTCGGCGATGCCGCTGGCGGCGATCGTCTCGCGCATCCGTTGCGCCACCCGCACGAGGTTCACGGGCGGGAATCGCATCTCGCGGAGGCTGCGGGCCAGGCGGTCGAGGTGCTCGGATTCGAGCCAGGGCCGGCCGCGGTAGAGGCGGCAGACCTCGTAGACGGCATCGCCGAATAGGAAGCCGCGATCCCAGATCGGGACCTTCGCTTCCTCGGCCGGCAGGATCTCGCCGTTCAGGCAGGCCAGGCTCACCATCGGCATCGGCACGCTCCTCGGGGGCTCGGTCGCGGCGGGGCCGCGGCCGCACCGCGCCGGCCGGAGATCTCGTGAGGATACCGGTCCCCACCGCCCCCTGGCAACGCAACGGCCGCGCGGAGGGACCGGCCGCGGGCGAATCTGGCCCGGGGGTTGCATGAAAACCCCGGTGTCCCATCGTGATCCAACCCGCCGCTCCGCCCCTGGATCCACCGGGCGGCCGGAGCGCAGGCCCCGACCGGGGACCGGGCCCGGCCGCCCGGCTCCGGCCCGGGGTCGAGACCGGAACCCGGAATTTTGACCGATCGCCGACCCCGGTTCGGCCGATGCGTTCTATAACAGCCTGGGAGCGAGGCCGCACCGCACCGGCCACCAGGCCGATCCAGGGCCCTGGAATCCAGGGCCACTGGCCCCTATGGTTCCCCTGGGAGCAGGTGCGCGGGTCGGTTCTCCGGAACTGGCCCGGCCACCAGGGCTCAGCCTGCCGGGATTCCCGTCTGCCTCGCCCCCGCCCCACAACCCGGTGAATCGACTCTCGCACGACGGCGCCGACCGTCCCGGTGTGGCCGGGTTGGTCGGCTCAGCCGTGGGAACGAGGGATTGTATGCTCCACGAGCTCCGACTCCGCCATCCCCGGTTCCGGCCGGGCCCGGCCGTTCGACTCGCCGACGGTCAGGACTGGATCTTGCCGGCGGCCCCGGCCGCCCACGCGCCGTTCGAGGCGGCCGCCGCGTCGCAGTACGAGGCGCTGCTGGAGGCCGTGACCGAGGCCGCCACCGAGCCCGAGGGCCGCCGCGCCGAGCTGGCGCTGGGCCTGTTCCTGCTCGAATGGAACTACGTGCTCGGCCCGGCCGATTACGAGGCCCTGCTCTCGGCCCCCGAGGGCAGCCGCCGGCTCTCGCAGATCCAGTCCGACCTGCACGGCGTCGCCTGGCTGCACGTCACCACCCGGCCCCGGCCTCGCGTCGAGCGCCCGCACGCCGCCGCCGTCGCGTGCCGCCCCCCCCGCCTCCTCGACCTGCGGTTCTGGCGCCGGCGCCCCGAACGCGCCCGCCCGGTCTGATGGGGTGCCCGGGCTCCGCGTGCGGAGCCCGGGTCCAGCAGACTTGGACTGATGTGCCGTGTGGCGTGGCCTGAGCGTCCGCGTGGCCACGACGACGATTCGGAGGCCACCGACCCGCCCTGGCCGATGACGCTCCGCTCATCCAACCGACGGGAGAGGAACTGCCGGTGTGCCTGGGTTGCGTCGGAGGGCGGAGCGGCCACGTTACGGCGAGGGGGGCACGCCGGGGGTGACGGCCGCCGCGGTAGCCGGGGCGGGGGCCGAATTGGGGCGAGGGACAATCAGGTCGCGGACGCTGAACAGGGCCACGGCGGTGATGGCGAAGAAGGCGAACCAGGTGCAGATCTCGAACGGGAACGAGGCCATCACCCGGCGGTCGCAGTCGCGGCGGGCCAGGTACAGCGTGGCACCGGCGATCAGGGGGAGCATCAGGCCCTGGGCGTAGCCGCCGGCCTTGACGAGGGCGCCGGGGTCGCGGATGGCCAGGTAGAGGCCGAAGGCGAGCATCGGGTACAGCACGCAGAAGCCCCGGATCGTGCGCTCGCGCGACCGCTCGCTGGCCTGGGGCCAGAAGCCGGTCAGGTCGAGGAAGTCGGCGGTGAGCCGGCTGTTGGCGGCGGTGGCCACGTACAGGGTCTTGAAGAGCACCGCCCAGGCGCCGATCAGGAACGCCTGGCGGGCCCAGAGGCCCAGCGGTTGCACGTACATCTGCGACAGGGTCGCGATCATCGCCGAGCCCTTGGGCTCCAGGCCCTGGGGGGCGAGCACGGCGGCGCCCAGCAGGTAGAAGGCGACCGTCGCCACCGTGAAGACGACCATGCTGAACCAGGCGTCGAGCTGCATGACCCGCAGCCAGCCCCGGGCCCGCTCGGCCCAGGCGGGGTCGTCGGTGCGAGGGCCGACGGAGCGCCCGTAGCCCTTCTCCAGGCACCAGTACGGGTACGCGAACAGCTCGCTGGCCCCCACGCCGGTGATCCCGAAGGCCGAGAACGCGGCCGCCACGCCGGTCAGCGGCAGGGTGAACTCGAAGCCGCGGGCCAGCTCGGCACCCCGGATCGGGTAGTCGGTCCACGGCAGCACCAGCACGCAGCCGACGGTCACGAACGTGACCAGGGCCACCAGCGCCGTCGTGATGTGCTCCAGCCGCTTGTACCCGCCCGAGAGCAGCAACACCACGGCCGCCAGGCTCGTCAGGCCGGCCCAGAAGTGCTCCTTGTGGCCGGCGAGGTACTCGCCCCAGGCGGGCTGGATGGCCCCGGCCTGGCGCGCGACCCAGTTCGAGGCGTTCGGGAACGCCATGTCGACGGCCTGGCCGATGAGCCCCTCCATGGCGGCGATCTGCGCCTGGGTGGCCAGCATCATGAACAGCCAGAGCCAGCTCAGCCACGACGTGCCGAGCCGGGGACCCGGCAGGCTATCGAGCGCCGCCAGGGTCGTCTTGCCGTGGGTGATCGCGTAGCGGCCGAGCTCGACCTGGACGAACACCTTGATCACGCAGCTGAACAGGATCAGCCAGAGCAGCACGTAGCCCTGGGTGGCGCCCAGGTTGGTGGTGGCGATCAGCTCGCCGGTGCCGACGATCGAGCCGGCGAGGATCAGGCCGGGGCCGATCTTGCGGAGGGCCTTGCCGAGCGAGCGCGGCGGCTCCTCGACGCCGCCGGGCAGCGGGGCCGGGCCGGCCGGGGGCGCAGAGGGATCGCGGGCCGGGGCGGATGCGCTCATGGCGGGGGCTCGACCGGGGCCGTCGGATCAGCGGGCAGCACGACGGACCGCGGGCGCGGTCCAGGGGGTGAGCCCGACATCCTACGGCCGCGGTCGGGTCGATCAAAGG
>CAZUZD010000329.1:0-6695 GCA_964624465.1 uncultured Isosphaeraceae bacterium | reverse complement strand
CGGTTTCACGCTCATCGAACTCCTGGTCGTGATCGCCATCATTGGCGTCCTGATCTCGCTGCTGCTGCCGGCCGTGCAGGCGGCGCGCGAGGCCGCCCGTCGGGCGCAGTGCACCAACAACCTGAAGCAGATCGGCCTGGCCATCCACAACTACATCGATCTGCACAACCGGTTCCCGATCGGTCGCGGCGTCCGGCCGGCCCGGCCCTACGACATCACGTCGCGCTACAACTACTCGGGCTTCGCGATGATCCTGCCCCAGATGGAGCAGGGCCCTCTCTACTCGGCGATCAACTTCAACCTGACGACGACGATCCAGGACGGCAACTCCACCGCGATGGCCACGGTCGTGCAGAACTTCCTCTGCCCGACCGAGACCCAGCGGACGCCCTCGAACTGGGCCGGCACGAATTACCGGTTCAACGAGGGCTCGAACATCCTCTACTCGCACGGCGAGACCGACACCGGCGCCGTGAACACGACGATGCCAGCCCCGAACGGCCCGTTCTTCCCCGAGCGCTCGATCCGGTTCGCCGAGGTCTCCGACGGCACGAGCAACACCGCCCTGGCCTCCGAGAAGCTCCTCGGCGACTTCAATCAGGGCCTGGCGACAACCCGTCGAGACATCTACGTCTCGCCGACGTGGCCGAGCACGCCCGAGGAGGCGTTCCTGAACTGCGAGGCCACCGACAACACCAGCACGCCCACCAACGGCGAGTCCAACGGCGGGACGCCCTGGCTGGACGGATTCCTGCACACCACGATCTACAAGATGGTCGCCCCGCCCAACAAGAAGTCCTGCTACATGTACCCGGCGCGGGTGGTGATGACCGCCAGCAGCCTGCACCCGGGTGGCGTGAACGTCGCCTTCTGCGACGGTTCGGTGCGCTTCATCAAGGAGACCGTGGAGCGGGGCACTTGGCGGGCACTCGGCTCGATGAATGGCGGCGAGGTCATCTCGGCGGACGCCTACTGAGGCCCGGCCGACCATCCCCAGGAAGGAGCTGGAACATGAACCGCGCCATTCGCATCGTGCGCTCGCGCCGCGCCGCTCTCGCGGGCCTGCTCGCGGTCGGGGCCCTGGCCCTGGCCCCGGGCTGTGACGGGAACGCCGCCCCGACGGCGGCCGATCAGGATCAGGCCCGCCAGACGCTCGACCTGGCCCTGGCCGGCTGGCAGCGCGGCGTGTCCGTGGAGGGGATGAAGGCGGCGAGCCCGTCCATCATCGTCTCCGACCCGAAATGGTCGAAGGGCGCCAGCCTGACGAAGTTCGAGGTCAAGGGCGACGGCAAGCCGGCCGGCGCCGAGCGGGTCTTCGCCGTCACGCTCTGGCTGAAGGATCCGAAGGGCAAGGAGACGACCGAGTCGGTCGACTTCAAGGTCGGCACCAACCCCGTGCTGACCGTCTTCCGCTCCCTCTTCTAGGCCGACGCGGATCGAACCCACCAGCCCCCCGACGACCGATGCTCGCCACGAGCTCGGTCCGGGGGCGCCCGGTTCATCACACCTCACATCCCGAGGCCACCCCATGACGCTTGGCATGCTCGCGATGCCGTTGCTGCTGCTCACGGCCGCCGCCGGCGACTCCGAGCGATTCACGCCGCCCCTCGATGACGCCGCCGCCTGGTCGAGGCTCCCGAAGGCCCTGGTGGGCGGCGATCAGCCGTTGCCGGTCTGGGCCCGGATGATGGCCTCCGACATCCCCCGCAGCACGGCCGCCCTGCTACAGCTGGATCACGCCCAGCGCACGAGCAGCCCCGTCAATCCGAAGCTGCGCGCCGCCATGCGCTGGGTGGCGGCGCAGGCCAACGGCTGTGGCTACGCCCAGGCGTACGCCGAGGCCGATGCGATCCGCGCGGGCGTGGATCGGCCCCGACTCGAGGCCCTTGCCCAGCCAGGGTATCCCGGCTGGACGGACCCGGAGCGGGCCGCGCTCGAATTCGCCAGGAAGATGACGCTCGACTCGGACTCGGTCACCGACGCCGAGTTCGCCGCCCTGGTCCGGGGATTCGGCGAGCGTCAGGCCGCGTCGATGGTGCTGATCCTGGCCTACGCCAACTTCCAGGACCGGCTGCTGCTCTGCCTGGGCGCGACCGTCGAGCCAGGCGGACCGCTGCCGCCGCTCGAGGTGGGCTTCGAGCCGGCCTCGTTGACCAGCCGGACCACACCGCCGCCGCGCCAGGCCGCTCCGCTACCCCGACCGACCGGCAGTGACCTGGTCCCGGACTCGCCCGACTGGAAGGCCGCCACGTACGACCGGCTCCAGGGCCGCCTGGAGGCGCAGCGTCGCAAGCCGACGCGATTGCGGGTCCCCGCCTGGAAGGAGGTCGCCCGGAACCTCCCCGACGGGTTCATGAAACGCCCCAGCGACATCATCTGGTACCGGATCGTCTTCGGTTACGCGCCCGAGCTCGCCGTTCCGTACGAGTTTTTCATGAGGACGGCCGGCGCCGAGGCGGCCCCGAAGTTCGACCGGATCTTCGGGGGCAGCCTCTTCAGGATCACCACCAAGGCGATCGAGTGCCCGTACTGCATGGGGCACTGCGAGATGAACTGGGAGGTGGCCGGGCTCACCCGGGGCGAGCTCGTCGAGCGGAGCCGGCTGCTGGCCAGCGACAACTGGTCGAGCTTCCCGCCCGAGGAGCAGCGGGCCTGCGCCTATGCCCGCAAGCTGACGAAGACCCCCTGGGAGCTGACGCCCGAGGATTACGGCGTCCTGGTCAAGGACCTGGGCCCGGACCGGGCCATGGCCACCTTCTGGTGGCTCTGCCGTGGCCTGTACATGACCCGGGTCTCCGACGGGTTCCAGCTCCCCCTGGAGCGCGAAAACGTCTTCCGCAGCTTCTTCCCGACGCCCCCGAATCCCGAGGCGGCTGCGGCGCCGCGCTGACCCCGTCGCAGCGCCGGGACTGGGGCGCCTGCCCACGGTCCCGGCGCGGCGGCCCGACGTCCGAACCCGGGGACCCAGGGCGCCTCGGTGCATCTCACTGCTCCTGGACTCATCCATTCCCGCAGTCCATGCCGCCGGAGACCACCGCATGAATCGCAAACGTCGAGGATTCACCCTGATCGAGCTGCTGGTCGTGATCGCCATCATCGGCGTCCTGATCAGCCTGCTGCTGCCGGCCGTGCAGTCCGCCCGCGAGGCCGCGCGGCGGGCGCAGTGCACCAACAACCTCAAGCAGATCGGCATCGCGATCCACAACTACCATGACACTCGCGGGGCGCTGCCCGGGGCGTACCTGGTCTACAACGTGACCAGCTTCTCGGCGCTCAGCCAGATGTTGCCGAACCTGGAACAGGGCCCGCTACACGCCGCCCTCAACTTCTCGCTGCCCTACAACGACCCGAGCAACACGACGGTGCTGATGAGCGAGGTCAGCTCGTTCATCTGCCCGTCGGACTACCCGAACCCGATCCGGGCGCGGGGCGCCCAGACCAATTACATGGCCGACATGGGCAGCTGGATCGTCTGGCAGGCGGCCACGGGGCCGAACACGGGCCTGGCGCCGCCCAACGGGGTCTTCTACGGCAACAGCTCCACCCGCTTCGCCGACGTCTCCGACGGCCTGTCGAACACGGGCGTCTTCAGCGAGCGCGTGATGGCCGACGGCAGCAACGGGATCGTCAGCCCCCGCAGCGACGTGTTCTTCTCGCCCGGCGGCCCGACGACGCTCGACGACGCGGTCGCCCAGTGCAACGCCATCGACATCAACGACCTGAGCAACCAGTTCCCGCTGTTCATGGGGTCGCCCTGGGTCAACGGCCAGCACGTCTTCCAGCACGTCACCCCGCCGAACACGCGGTCGTGCGGGTTCTTCACCCGGTTGCGGGCCATCATGCCCCCGAGCAGCCGTCACCCGGGCGGCGTGAACCTGCTGCTCGGAGACGGCTCGGTCCGGTTCATCAAGGACACGATCCACGTGGCCACCTGGCGTGCCCTGGGCACGATCTCGGGCGGCGAGATCATCAGCGCCGATGCATACTGAGGGAGGCCGCACCGTGCACCGCAAGTTGAGACCCGGCGCGATCCGCGCGACCCACCTGGCGTGGTTCATCCTGCCCCTGATGACCCTCGTCTCGCTGGCCGGCTGCTCCGGGGAAGGGCAGCGTGCCGCGCCGGTCGACCCGGGCCGGGCGCGGGAGGTCCTGCGCACGGCCCTCGAGAGCTGGAGGCGCGGCGATCCGCCGCAGGCGCTCAAGTCGGCCTCGCCGGCCATCGTGGTCCAGGACTTCGACTGGTCGGCGGGGCGCAAACTCGTCGGCTTCGAGGTGATCGGAGACGGGCGCGACGATGACGCCAACCTCCGCATCCCGGTCCGGTTGACGATGGCCGACCTCGCCGGCCGCGAGGTCCGCAAGGACGTGAGCTATGTCGTCGGGACCAGCCCGGCACTGACCGTCTTCCGGGAGATGATGCCCTGAGGACCCGCTCGCCCTGACGATGATCCGGCGCTGGATCACCGGGGCGATCGTCCCCGGGACCGGGCCCGCCCCCGACGCCCACCGACCCACACGACCGACCCGCGAACGCCGACCCGATGAGGACAGCCATGCCCAGTGCCGACCGGCCTTCGACGGACCCGAGCCAGGAGCGCGAGCTCCACGACCGACTCGAGGAGCTGGGCCACCGCAACGCGGCCCTGGCCCACGCCATGGCGCCCGACTGGGGGGCCGCGGGCCCGGTCGATCCGGGGGTCGCCGCCCTGTTCGGCCTGCGAGCGTCGCTGGCCGAGGAGCGGATCGAACTGCTCGTCCGCTGGGTCGACCTGCTCTCCCGCCGGCTGGCGCGGTCGGAGCGCCAGGGGAGGCGGGTGACCGGGCAGCTCCACCGCCACGAGGAGGCCCTGGACCTGATGGCGATCGCGCTCCGAGAGCTGGACGACCCCTACGGGCTCGGCGAGCACCTCGACGAACGGATCGCGGGGGATCGCGAGCGTTCCGAAGGCTTCGAGCCGCACGGGGGCCCGCACGATGAACCCTGATCCGGTCGCCGCGCCGGGGCCCCGCGCCGAATCCGGACTCACGAGGCGGCTAGGGCTGGGCACGGCCACCGCCCTCGTCGTGGGGGAGGTGATCGGCGTCGGCATCTTCCTGACGCCCGCCGGGATGGCGCGCTCGCTCGGTTCACCCGCCCTGCTGCTGGCCGTCTGGCTCACGATGGGCGCGGTGACGCTGGCCGGGGCGCTCTGCCTGGGCGCCCTGTCGGCCCGCACCCCCGAGACGGGTGGCCTGTACCTCCACCTCAGGGACGCGTACGGCCCGCGCGTGGGGTTCCTCTACGGCTGGCAATCCCTGCTGGTGACCGACCCGGGCGTGACGGCCGCGCTCGCATCGGGGCTGGCGACCTACGCCGGTTCGTTCGCGGCCCTGACCGTCCCCGGGCAGAAGGCCGTCGGGATCGCCGCGATCCTGGCCCTGGCCGCGGTGAACATCATCGGCCTCAGGACCGGGGCCGGTCTGCTCCGGGCCCTGGCGCTGCTGAAGGTCGGGCTGCTGGCCGGCGTGGTGCTCTGGGGCTTCGGAGCCGGACTGGGCAACTGGTCCAACCTGCTGCCGTTCGCCGCGCGCCGGTCGGGATCGCCGCCCCTGTTCGAGGGGCTGGCCGGGGGGATGATGGCGGCGTTCTTCTCGTTCGGAGGCTGGTGGGACCTGAGCAAGGTCGCCGGCGAGGTCCGCGATCCGGGGCGCACGCTGCCCCGGGCGATGTGCCTCGGGGTGCTCCTGGTCTGCGCCCTGTACGTGGCCGTCAGCGCCGTCTTCCTGTATCTGGTGCCGCTGGCGCTCGTCAGCTCCGACCGCGGCTTCGCCGCCCAGGTGGGGCGGGTCCTGTTCGGTGCGGCCGGCGAGCGGGTCTTCGCGGCCATCGTGATCATCACGGTGCTGGGCAGCCTGGCGGCGATCCTGATGGCCGCGCCGCGGGTCTACGTCGCCATGGCCCGCGACGGGCTGTTCCCGCCGGCCCTCGCCGCGATCCACCCCGGACTCGGCACGCCCACCCGGGCGATCGGCATCCAGGCCGTCCTGGCGTCGGCGCTCGTGGCCTCCGGCGGGTTTGACCAGATCCTCGGGTTCTTCATCTTCCCCACGCTGGCGTTCCTGGTGCTGACGATCGCGGCGGTCGCGCTCCCAGGGCGGACACTGGCGGCAGCAACCGACGCCGGTCGGTTCTCGCGGTGGATCCTGCCCCTGGTATTCGTGATCCCGACCCTCGGGCTCATGGGCCTGCTGGCGGCGCGCGACCCGCTGCGGGCCGCGGCCGGGACCGCGGTCGTGGTGGCCGGGATCCCGGTCCACGCCCTGGTCGCCCGCACCCGCCGGACTGCCGGTGGTCGAGACGAATCGACGGCGCACCGCGGTTCGGGGTGAGCAGCGGCGTGCCCAGCTCCGCCCTCTCGATCCTGACAAAGCCCCTGGCGGAGATCGGGGGCCGCGCCCGATCCTGGTCGGAACGACCGACCGGAAACCGCGCGATTCTCATCTGACGATTGGACGTCATCACCGCCCGGACCGCTCATGACCTCCGTGTGTTCGTCACCACCTGAGAGACGAGGTGAACCGTGCCAGAACCCGCTCGATCCGCGCGACGCGATCGGGAGCGCTACACCCCCAGGCCCGAGACTCTCGCGCTGCTCAAGACCTCAGAGCCTGTTGAGTTAGCTAGGTTCTCGCCCGATGCTTCGCCAGCCGGCGGG
>CAZUZD010000328.1:0-6700 GCA_964624465.1 uncultured Isosphaeraceae bacterium | reverse complement strand
CGATCGCCACCTACTGCATCGGCCTGGCCGCCTCGGGCGCCGCCGTGCTGCTGGCCGGCGGCGCCAAGGGCAAGCGGTTCGCGCTGCCGAACTCGAAGGTCATGATCCACCAGCCGTACGGCCAGGTCGGCGGCCAGATCTCCGACATCGAGATCCAGGCGCAGGAGATCCTGCACAGCCGCCAGGTGATCAACGAGATCCTGGCCAAGCACACCGGCCAGCCGATCGAGCGGGTCGCCAAGGACACCGAGCGCGACCGCTACCTGACGGCCCCGCAGGCCAAGGAATACGGCCTGGTCGACGAGGTCGTCGGCGCCATCCCCCGCTCGGTCGCGCAGCAGTCGGAGTCCAACCCGATCGGCGTCACCGGCCCCGGCTTCGGCATGGGCAGCGGCGGCGGCCCCACCCCGGGCGCCGGCGGCGGCCCGTCGTCGTCCCCCTCGCCCGCCTGAGCGGAGCCGAACCCAGCCTCCGGGCCCCCCGCCCCTGAGCTGACCTCACGGGGCGGGCCCGGACACGCCACGCGATCCCGAGTCACCCGATCCGATCACGCCTGCGAAGGGACCCCAGAGCGATGCCCTTGATCCCGATCGTCATCGAGAAGACCGGCCGCGAAGAGCGGGCGATGGATATCTATTCCCGCCTGCTCCAGGACCGGATCATCATCCTCGGCACGGCCATCGACGACAACGTGGCCAACCTGGTCGTCGCCCAGATGCTGGTGCTCGCCCACCAGGACGACAAGGCCGACATCCACCTCTACATCAACAGCCCCGGCGGCAGCGTCACCGCCGGCATGGCCATCTACGACACCATGCAGTACGTCCCCTGCGACGTCGCCACCTACTGCATGGGCCAGTGCGCCAGCATGGGCTCGCTCCTGCTGGCCGCCGGCGCCGCCGGCAAGCGCAACGCCCTGCCCCACGGCCGGATCATGATCCACCAGCCGCTGGCCGGCATGGAAGGCACCGCCACGGACATCCTCATCCACGCCGAGGAGTTCGTGCGGATGAAGAAGCAGCTCAACGGCATCTACCGCAAGCACACCGGCCAGTCGCTCGAGCAGCTCGAGGCCGACACCGACCGCGACCGGTTCATGTCCGCCGACGAAGGCAAGGCCTATGGCCTGATCGACAACGTCCTCGACCGCGAGCCCAACGTCCCCCGCAACCCCCAGGCCATCTGAGCCCGGGGAGCGGTCACTCGACTGACCGCGACAATTCGAGGTCCGCACTCGGCGGATGGGGCGTTTGCGATCGTCGCACCCCATCCGCCGTTCAGTTGGGTCCTTTCGAGACCCCACTCCCCTGCCCCCGGATGGTTCGCCCGGAACGTCAACCGCTCCGGGGGAATTCCTGCAACACGCAGGCTCGTCCCGGGCCCGCGTCCCGACCTCCAGAGCTCGGAGTCGCTTTCCGACGCCCGCCACAGTGCGGGCGGTCGTTGGTCACACGTTCGCCGTGGCACCGGTCCGGTCGGCGTCGCGAGCGCGTCGGGTTGATCGCTTCAGACTCGGGGACCGAACTGGATCCACACATCGACGGACGCCCACGCATTACAGGGCCTCCCATTGACTCCGTCGAGCAACCGCGGGCAAAATCAGGCCAATCGACCGGCCACCCTGCCGAATTCACGCATAGAGGGCGACGTGAGCACATCAACGCTTCAGCCTCGCGGCGTCTGCCCGACCGTCCTGGACATCCTGAGGACGAACACCGCCGAGGCGGATGACGGGACCACGAAGCCCCTGGTGGCCAACATCTCCCTGGCGGAGTGCGAGTTCCTGGCTGGCCTGATCGATGCCGACGCCACCATCCGACGAACCCTCGAGGTGGGATTCGCGTACGGCGTCTCCTCCGGGGTCATCTGCTGGGCGACGGCTGGCCGGGAAGGAGCCCGCCACTGCATCCTGGATCCGTGTCAGTCCGATTACTTCGGGAATATCGGCCATCACACGCTCCGGCGCGCCGGACTCGACCACTACGACTTCCTCGAAGAGGGTTCCGAGTTCGCCCTGCCGCGGCTGGCCGCCTCACAGCCCGCGAGCTTCGACCTGATCTTCATCGATGGCTGGCATACATTCGATCATACGATGTTGGACCTGTTCTATGCGAATCGCCTGCTGCGCGTCGGTGGTCTGATCGTCGTCGATGACTGCGGATTCCCGGCGGTGGCGCGAGCGATCACCTATTTTTCGAAGTACCCGGCCTATGCGGTGCATGGCGAGCCGGTCACGGACTCGGTGTCATGGCGGCGGCGCCTGACACGCCTGGCTGGCTCGGCGATTCCGTCGGCGATTCGGCCGTATGTCCTCCCGAAGCGAGCGTACGAGGCGATCGAACGGGCCCGCTACTCCACGATGATCGCTCTGAAGAAAACGGGCGAGGACGATCGGCCCTTCAACTGGCATCCGGCGTGGTGACTGGGGCCGGGCCGCAAGGCATCGCGGGATCTCCACGGCGGAAACCATGCCGCCAGTCCATCGCCGGTCAGGAGTCCTTCGAGGCCCTCCGGTCGGCTCAGCACCTCCCGGGTGGCTCGGCCGCGCGATCGCCACGGGACGCAGGCCTGTCAGAATCGTCGTGCCACTCCACCCTGGCCGGCTGAGTCCGATGCACGCCTGGGACGGTCTGGCCGCTACCGTGGCGTGGATCGGGACGGGACCAGCTCGGCGACGATCGCGTCGTTGGCGCCGGGAAACTGGTAACCGGGCAGGTCGGCGGCGGCGACCCAGCGAAAGCCGGTGCCCGGATCGGGCTCGGCGGTGGGGTCGGCGGTGCGGCAGTCGAAGAAGTGCAGGGCGACGAAGCCGTGCGGGTAGCGGTGCTCGATGAGGCGTCGCAGGCGGACGACCTCGACGGCGAGGCCGACCTCCTCGAGGATCTCGCGGCGGGCGGCCTGCTCGGGGGTCTCGCCGGGCTCGCACTTGCCGCCGGGAAACTCCCAGTAGCCGGGCATGGGGGAGCCGGGCAAGGGCGGGCGCTGGCGGATCAGGTACCGGCCGGAGCGGCCGATCAGGCCGATGGCGACGCGCGTCGGGGTCTCGGGCTCGGTCATGGGGCCGCCCTGGGGAACATCGGGGTCGGGATGCGACCTGGCCCGGTCGCCGCGCGGGGGGAACCGCGCGAGGACCGGGCCGGAGGACTGCGCCGGGTGCGGAACGACTCAGGCGGCTCAGGCCTTGCCCTCGCGGGCGGCCTCGATGGCGCGGCCGGGGGAGCCCATGACGTTGTAGCCGCAGTCGACGTGCAGGATCTCGCCGCTGATGCCGCTGGCAAGGTCGGAGAGCAGGAACATGCCGGCCGAGCCGACCTCCTCGCGCTCGATGTTCCGGCCCATCGGCGAGACGGCCTCGTACAGGCCGGCGAGCTTGTCGGCGTCGCCCACGGCCGAGGCGGCCAGGGTCTTCACCGGGCCGGCGCTCAGGCCGTTGACCCGGATGTTCTTGGGGCCCAGGTCATAGGCGAGGTAGCGGACCGACATCTCCAGGGCGGCCTTGCACACGCCCATCATGTTGTAGCCGACGACCACCTTCTCGCCGCCGTAGTAGGTCAGCGTCAGGATCGAGCCGCCGTTGGGCATGACGGTGGCGGCGTGCCGCGAGACGATGGCCAGCGAGTAGACGCTGATGTCCATCGCCGTCTTGAACCCCTCACGGCTTGCGTTCACGAACGAGCATTTGAGATCCTCGATCGGCGCGAAGGCGATCGAGTGCAGCACGAAGTCGAGGTGGCCGTAGGTCGCCGCGGCCTCGGTGAAGACCCGGGCCACGTCCTCGTCCTTGGCCACGTCGCACGACGTGATCAGCTTCGTGTCGGTCGGCACCGTCCGGCGCACGCGGCGCTCCATCTTCTCGCCGGGCAGGTGCGTGAACCCGACCTCGGCGCCCTGGTCGATGAGCTGCTTGCTGATCGACCAGGCGATGCTGAAGTCGTTGGCGACCCCCAGGACCAGACCCTTCTTGCCCGTGAACAAGCCCATCGCAACCACCCCTCAAGATCTGGCAACCGGGTCCGGGACGCATCCGCTCGCTCCACCCGGCGGCGACGCGCCACCCTCGGGACCGGCCCCGCTTCAGGATACCCAGCCCGCGCGGGTCGCTCAACCTCACCCACGGACCCCGGCCGGCGGCGATCGCGCCCGGAACGGCGGCTGGAGCGGCGGCGTCGGGCTGCTGCTGGTGGGCATCCTGCTGGTGGCCGCCGGGCTCCGCGGGTTCGAGCTGGGGCGGCTCAGCCTCTGGTTCGACGAGGTGGTCTCGATGCGGGTGGCCCGCGCCCCCGGGCTCGGGCCGCTGCTGACCGAGCTTCGCGCCAGCGACGCCACCCGGGCCCCGCTGCATCCGATCGTGCTCAAGGCCTGGCTCGGACTGTTCGGGACCTCGGACACCGCCGGCCGGGCGCTGAGCGTCGGGTGCGGGCTGCTGACCGTGGCCCTGGTGGCCCGGATCGGCCGGCTGGCGTTCGATCGACCGACGGGCCTCTGGGCCGCGGCGCTGGCAGCGTTCAGCCCGCTGCTGGTGCAGTACGCCCGCGAGGCCCGCATGTATGCGCTGCTCACCCTGCTGGCGACCGCCGCCTGGGCGCTCGTCTTCGAGGCCCTGGCCCGGGGGCAGTCGCCGCGCGCCGGCCGGGTCGCGTACGGCGCCGCGCTGGTGGCGCTGGCGTACACGCATCCGCTCGGGCTCCTGATGGTGGCGACCCTCGCCGTCGCCACGCTGGCGGCGCGGTCGGCGCTGGGGCTGGGCCTGAAGGGCTGGCTGATCGTGCACGGCCTGGCCGCGCTGGCGATCGCCCCCTGGGTGCCGAATTACCTGGATCATGCCCCGGATGTCGTCGACGCCCGCTGGCTGAGCCCGGCGTACCTGATCGGCCTGCCGATCGGGTTCATCGGCGGCAACCGCTGGGCGCTGCTGGGATGCCTGGTGCTGGCGGCGGTGGGGATGCTCGGCTGGCCGCCGTGGCGGGTGCGGTGGCGGCGTCGGCAGCCCCTGGCAACGGCCCTGGTGCTGGCGTGGTTCGTGATCCCGCCGCTGCTGCTCTACGGGTACTCGTGGCTCCGGCACCCGGTCTTCGGACCGGCGCGTTACACCCTGTTCGTGGGCCCGGCGTATCTGCTGCTGCTGGGCCGCGGGCTGGCGGCGGTGCCGAGGTATCTGGCCACGCTCGTCCTCGTGACGCTGGTGGGCCTGGCCGTCCCCCTGCTGCGGTCGAGCGTCACCGCGCCCGATCTCAAGGCCGACTGGCGCGTCGGCGCCGCCGAGATCCGCCAGATCGATCCCGAGGGGGCGAGCCTCGTGGTGTACTCGGAGGACCCCCGCTGGTCTCGCGAGGTCGACGTCGCCCGCTACTACCTCGGCCCGCTCTACGAGGTCACCCCCGCGCTGGAGCGTCCCGCCGACGCCCCCCCGCCCCGCTGGTACGCCGTCGGCCTCCGCGCCGGCCGCTCCGTCGCCCGCCTGCCCGCCGGCGCCAACCGCGCCGGCACCGTCATCGACGTCCCCGGCCTGCGCCTGGTCCGCCCCTGAGCCGCCGCCGCCCGCGGGCGCCTGCGACTCGTCGGCGTGACCACGCTGCGCTCAGGCCACGGCACACCGGACCTCCGCGGCCCAAGGACCGGAGGATCCGGGCTCCCCGATGGTCCCCTCCCGTAGGTCGGGACCGGTCAGGCGACGGGGCCGAAGCAGACGAGGGTGATGTCGTCGAACTGGGGGTTGCCGGCGGAGAACTCGCGGAGGTCCTGGAGGATGGCGCGGCCCAGGGCGGCGGGGCTGCCGCCGGCCTCCTGGATCCGGTGCTCGAGGCGGTGGTTGCTGATCGTGTCGTACGACTCGCCGGCGAGGTTGCGGGCGTCGGTCACGCCGTCGGAGTAGATCACGACCACGTCGCCGGGCGCCAGGTCGATCTCCATCTCGGCGTAGGTCTGGTCGCCGTCGATGCCCAGCGGGAAGCCGTTGATGTCGGTGCCGTAGGCGTCGAGGGTGCCGTCGACCCGGCGCACGAAGACGGGCGGGTGGCCGGCCGAGGCGAGCGTGAGCCGACGCGCCGGCAGGTCGAGCACGCCCAGGCTCAGGGTGATAAACTTGTCGTCAATGCCGGTGTCGTGCAGGAGCTGGTTGAGCCGGGTGGCGGCGCGGCCGGGCGAGCGGTCGGTGAGCAGGCAGGCGCGGGTGTCGCCCGAGAACTTGGCCATCATGAGCGCGGCGGCCACGCCCTTGCCGGCCACGTCGCCCAGCGCCATGGCGATGCGCTCGGGGCCCAGCTCGACGAAGTCGTAGTAGTCGCCGCCGACCTCGTAGGCCGCGTGGTAGTGTGCGAAGAACTCGTAGCCGCTGGGCGCAGGCACGTTGCGGGGCAGGAACCGCATCTGGATCGTCTGGGCGAGGTTCAGGTCGCGCTTCAGGCGCTCCTGGGTGAGCATCGCCTCGTGCATGGTGGCGTTCTGCAAGGCGATGGCCGCCTGGCCGGCGACGGCCAGGAGCACGTCGAGGTCCTCCTGGAGGAACTGGCGGCGGTCGCTGGTGTCGAGCTGGAGGATGCCGAGCGCCTGGCCGTCGGGGGTGAGCAGCGGCACGCACATCACCGAGCGGATCTTGAGGTCGGCGATCGAGGCGCTCGTCGGCAGGTTCTGGTCGTTGCCGGCGTCCTGGCTGAGGATCGCCTTCTTCTGGCCGATGACGTGGTTGATGATCGAGCGGCTG
>CAZUZD010000327.1:0-6703 GCA_964624465.1 uncultured Isosphaeraceae bacterium | reverse complement strand
TGGCGAGGCCGCGTGACACAGCCCAACAGACAGTCGGGTTCAGCGAGAAGTCTCCAATTTCGGCTGCCTGAAGGATTCGCTGCTCCCCGAATTCGACCGGGCCTATTCGGCCCTGCTCGAGGACCTGGACGCCCGGGGGTTGCTGGAGACGACGCTGGTCGTGGTCACGAGCGAGATGGGTCGGAAGCCGCGGATCGGCGACCCTCGATCGGGGGGCGTATCGGGCGCGGGGCGGGACCACTGGACGCACTGCCAGAGCGTGTTGCTGGCCGGCGGTGGGATCCAGGGGGGCCAGCAGCGGGGTTCGAGTGACCGGCGTGGCGAGTATCCCGGTCAGAAGCCGGTGACGCCCGCACACATCGCCCACACCGTTTACCACGCCCTGGGCGTCCACGACCTGATCCAGACCGCGCCGGATGGACGCGTGTATCACCTGCTGGACACCGGTGAGCCGCTGCTCGACCTGTTCTGAGTGGTCCGCGTTCCGGGACGTCGGTCCGCCGGCCCCGACCGGGTTTCGGCGGTGTCCGGTTCACCCCGCGGCCGCGCGGTTCAGGGCCCGACCTCGTAGAACCGCTTCATCTGGCCGATCCGCCCGCGGACGAGGTCCGACGTCATGGGCTCGGAGCGGAAGACCTCCTCGCCCTGGTTGCGGATCACGATCCGGTATGGTTGCCCGAGCTTCTCGGTGAAGTGGGAGACCGTGACGTACTCGGCCAGGTCGTCGTGCCAGTTGCTGCTCCCGTAGAGCGACACGAACGGGGTCCGGCCCAGGGCCCGATAAACCGCCTCGGCCTGATCGATGGCGACGACCTGGCCGCCGGCCCGGTACCTGAGGCGGTCGAGGCGCGGGTCGCGGTAGGGGGGGGCGTGCACCAGTCGATCGCTCCAGACGCCCTCGGTGAACGCGGTGGCGGGCGTGGCCCCCGCCGCAGGCGGGTCGCCGGGCTCCGCGGCGGGCGTGAGCCCCAGGCTGGCGTCGACGACATGCGTCGCCTCGTGGAGCAGCACATAGATGAGGGCGTCGAGGTGGCCGGCCTCCACGGTCACGCTGAGCGGCGAGCCGGCGGCGTCGAAGCAACCTCGCTCCTTCTGCGTGAGCCAGTCGGACACGGTCTCGTCCAGGATCGCGGCCCGGATCGTCAGATCGAACAGCCGGTAGGGCTCGTCGGGGTTCACCGGCGAGGTGAGCGCCGTGTTGGGCATCCCGTCGAGGAAGCTCACGCTGCGGAGCCGCTCGGCCAGCACCCGCCGATGCAAGGGGGGCAGGGCGGCGAACGCCGCCGCGACTTTCGCCTTCTCGGCATCCGTCAGGACGTGCGGCGTCGGGGCCGGGCCCCCGAGCGCCTCGAACATCTTGAGGACCGACGCGGGGGTCGACTTGACCCGCAACTCGGGCGCGAGGCTCGCGTCGAGGCCGTGACGGCGCACGGCCTCGGCTCGCCCCTCGGCGGCGGGCCCGTCCTGGATGGGGCCCGCCGCGGACCAGCCGGAGAGCGAGACGATCAGGATCGCCTGGAATGACGGGAGGAGCTGCATCATCGGTGCACCGGGTCCTGACGACGACGGACTCTTGAGCGATTCGGCATCCGATGCTACGTCAGCCGCGACGACGCGGACCAGACCCGCTCGGCCTGACGGCCGACCCACTCTGGCGATTCGTGACCCCAGCTTCGGAACGCCGTCTCGACGACTGCCCCCCGCCCCAGGCCATGGAACACCCCAGCCGGTCCGGGTCGACGCCCCGCTGAACCCGCAGGACCTGCGGACGTTCGTTGACGGCGACCCCGATGACCCCGAGCTGGCCGGCTACTCCGATCCGAACCCCTCTCCCCGCCGATGCCTTCGCTTGCTAGAATTACTGTTATGAAGGCTGAATGCGGTTCGAGGTCACGGAACACCTGAAGTGGGCACGCCACGCCGGTTCCAGGCGGGCGGAGTGGTGGAAGGGGCCGGCGCCTCGCCACCTGACTGGTTGCTGGATCGCCGCGTGCGGACGGCTTCCCGACGATGACGGGGATCGCCGGGGTTCCTGGGTTGCTGGCAGACGGATCGCCATGGCCGATGTCACAGAACTGATCGACGCCGCGGTTGCCGGGGACCGCCACGCCGCCGACGACCTGCTGCCGCTCGTGTACGACGAGCTGCGGCGGCTCGCCGCCCATCGGCTCGCGCAGGAGAAGGCCGGGGCCACGCTCGAGCCCACCGCGCTGGTCCATGAGGCCTATCTGCGGCTCGTCGGCGGGGGCAGCCCCGGCTGGAAGGGGCGAGGCCACTTCTTCGGGGCTGCGGCCCGGGCCATGCGGCACATCCTGGTGGAGGAGGCCCGCCGCAAGCGCGCGGACAAGCGGGGGGGCCGCCGTCCCCGGGTGCCGCTCGAGGAGTTCCACCGGATCGGGGAGTCGCCCGAGGATGTCCTCGACCTGGACGACGCCCTGACCCGGCTCGCGCAGGACGAACCGGCCAAGGCCGACCTCGTGCAGCTCCGCTTCTTCGCCGGCCTGACCACCGCCGAGGCCGCCGAAACCCTGGGGATCTCCGTCGCCACCGCCGAGCGCTGGTGGAGCTACGCCAGGGCCTGGCTCTACAACGACTTGCAGGAATCCCGGCTGGACGAACCGGCCCACTGAGGGGCTGGACGCCGGCCGATGGCCAGGGGCCTCGGCCGAGCCGGCAAGCGGAGCGGGCCGGCACCCGGGGGCCTGGCCGCCGGGCACCGATAATCAATTTGCGTGAGCGCGGTCATCTGTGGTGCACTGCATCATGGTGCTCGACCGCGCGGTGGGCCGCCGACCCGTCGTCCCGGGTCCGGTGGCGCCCTGGCGACGGCGGCGCCGTCGTGACTCGCTCCGTGCCGACCCCGACCCGTGGAACGAGCCGCCGCCATGACCGAACCGGCCGCCAGGGATGAGATCTTCCACGCCGCACTCGCCCTCGCGACCCCCCAGGAGCGTGAGGCGTACCTGGATCAGGTCTGCCGGGGGGACGAGGCGCTCCGGGCCGGCATCGTCCGCATGATCGGCGCGCACCATCGGGCGGGCCGGTTCCTGGAGCGTCCGATCTCGGATCCGGGCCGGGTCGCCGCGCTTCTGGACGCGGCCCTGCCGTCGACCGATCCGGCCCCGGATGCCCCGCGAGGGAAGGTGCTCCCGGAGGGGCTCCTGGCACCGTCACAGCGGGCGGATTCGCTGGGCCGGCTCGGCGACATGGAGGTGCTCGAGGTCGTCGCCCGGGGGGGGATGGGGCTCGTGCTGCGGGCCTTCGACGAGCGGTTGCAGCGCGAGGTCGCGGTCAAGCTCCTCCCGCCGGAGGTCGCGGCCAACGCCGACTCGCGGCGACGGTTCCTGCGCGAGGCTCGCCGGGCCGCCTCGGTCCTCCACGAGAACGTCATCGCCATCCACGCGGTCGACGACGCGGGCCGGCTGCCGTACCTCGTGATGCCGTACATCGACGGGCGCACGCTCCAGGAGCGGATCCGGCAGGGGGGTCCGCTGCCGGTCGAGGCCATCCTCCGGCTCGGGGCCCAGATCGCGTCGGGCCTGGCCGCGGTGCACGCCCGGGGGCTGGTGCATCGCGACCTCAAGCCGGCCAACATCCTGATCGAGGGCCGCGGCGAGCGGGTCCAGATCTCCGACTTCGGCGTCGCCCGGGCGCTCGACGACCCGAACAGCACGCAGGCGGGCCTGATCGCGGGCACCCCGGCCTACATGTCGCCCGAGCAGGCCAGCGGCCAGCCGGTCGACGCCCGGAGCGACCTGTTCAGCCTCGGCAGCGTGCTCTACGCGATGGCGACGGGCCGGCCCCCCTTCGAGGGGGACACCGTCATCGGGGTCATCCGCCGGGTCTGCGACGAGCCCCCCCGGCCGCTCCGCGAGCGTCGGCCCGACCTCTCCGGGACGCTCGCGGACCTGGTCGCACGGCTGCACGCGCGGGCGCCGGCCGACCGGCCCCAGTCCGCCGCCGAGGTCGCGGCGGAGCTGGCCGCCCAGCTCGGCCGGCTCGGCGCACCGGTCGATGCCGGGTCGACCCGATCCGCGACCCTCCGACGGGAGCGCCGGCCGTGGTTCGGCCCACGCGCGGGGGTCGCGGCGGCCGCCTGCCTCCTGCTGGCGTTCGCCCTGGGGGCCGCCGAGTCGGCGGGCCTCACCGACCTCGACGGCACCGTGATCCGGCTGCTCCAGCCCGACGGCACCCTGGTGGTCGAGGTCGACGACCCGGCCGCCCGCGTGACGCTGGAGGGGACCGACGTGGTGATCATCGGCGTCGGCACGCAGGAGATCCGCCTCAAGCCGGGCGCCTACCAGCTCAACACCAGCCGCGACGGCAAGGTCCTCCGGCAGGAGCTCGTCACCGTCAGCCGCAAGGGGCGGCAGCTCGTCCGCATCAGCCGGGAGGCTGCGCCGGCCGGCGAGCCCGGCGGGCCGATGGGCTGGGAGCAGCTCGTGGCCGGGCTCCCGCCCGAGGCGCAGGTGGCCGCCGTGGTCCAGCGTCTGCAGGAGCGCAACCCCGGCTTCGACGGCAAGCTCCAGTGGTGGCAGCACGATGGCTTCATTCATCAGGTGAGGCTCAATTCTCCGGCCGTGACCGACGTCACCCCGCTGGTCGCCCTGGCGAAGCTCCGGGACGTCGGCCTCCAGCGGCCTCCTGGAGGCTCCGGCAAGGCGATCGACCTGGCGCCGCTCCGCCGCCTGCCCCTGACGGATCTGGCCCTGGTCCACCAGCCGGGCGTCGACCTGACGCCGCTCCGGGGGCTGCCGCTCGGGCGGCTGATGCTGCCGGATTCGGGGGTGGCGGACCTGTCCCCGCTGGCGGGCATGCCGCTCGTGGCGATCGGCCTCCAGGGGTCGCGGGTGTCGAGCCTCGAACCGCTTCGCGGGATGGCCCTGAAGGCGCTCGACCTCTACGGATCGAGGGCGATCCGGGAGATCGGCCCACTCGAGGGGATGCCGCTCACCTACCTGAATCTCGGCCATCTGCCGCTTTCCGACCCGGAGCTGACCGTGATCGCCACCCTCTCCGAACTGGAGTGGCTGTGCATGGAAGGCGTGCCGATCCGCGATCTTTCCCCCCTCCGGTCGCTGCGCCTGACCCGGGTGGATCTGCGCGGGACGAAGGTCGAGGACCTGAGCCCGCTGCGGGGGATGCCCCTGGAGTCGATCGGGCTCGATGACCGGCCCGGGCGCGCCGACTTCCTCCGGTCGTTCCCGGCGCTGCGGGAGATCAACGGCAAGCCCGCCGCGGAGTTCTGGGCCGAGGTCGAGAAGACGCCCTGACGGGTCCGTCCCGCCGTCGCGGCGCTTCCGGCCGGGTCGGCTCCCGCGAGCCCCCGGCCCGGTGGGGCCGGAATCCGGCCAAAAATCGGGAATCCCGGAAAATCGGCCGGGGTGGTGAGGGGCGGTGCGCGCCGACTGCGCACTGACGACTGAGGGTACGGTTCGCCTCTCGATGCCGAGTCGGGCGCCACCGATCACCCACCGACCCGCTCGGTCCCGTCCGCCTGCGCGCGGGACCGACCCGGTCGAGCCGGTTCATCGACTCGCCACCTTGCCGGAGCCCCCCCAGATGCTCGACCGCACGCGACTCGGCCGATCCCCTCGCCGCTCGACCACGACCGACCGCCGGCGCCGCACCAGGCTCGCCATCGAGACGCTCGAGGACCGCGTCACGCCGGCCTCCTACGTGGTCCTGAACGCCCTGGACAACGCGAACCCGGGCTCGCTCCGCTGGGCGATCACGCAGGCCAACCAGAACCCGGGGCGCGACAGCATCACGTTCGACGTGACCGTGGGCGGTATCAGCTTCACCACGGTGGGCGGGTTCAGCTACCGCAACGAGTATCCGGCGACGATCGCGCTGGCCTCCGCGCTCCCGCCGATCAGCGACGATCTGGACGTGACCGGCAACCCGCTGCTCACCCTCTCCGGTCAGAACGCGAGCTCGATCTTCTTCGTGGCGGCCAATGCCAGCCTCAAGCTCGATGGGCTCCACCTGGCCAACGGCAGCGGCGCCGTCGGCGGTGCGATCCTGAATCAGGGCACCCTCGAGATGACCAACTCCTCGGTCACCGCGAGCCAGGCGTTGTTTGGCGGGGCCATTTACAACAACGGGACCGCCCGGATCACCCGTACGACCTTCACCGCGAACACCGGGTTCTCGACGGCGGGGGCCATCTACAACGCGCCCGAGACCACGCTGACGATCACCGCCTCGGCCTTCAGCCGGAACTCCTCGCCCCAGGGCGGCGCGCTGGGGGCGATGGGCGGGTCCGTCACGATCGATCGGTCGGGCTTCTCCCAGAACACCGCCCGGGGGGCCGACGGCGGGGCCGGGCAGGCCGGCGGCGATGGGTTTGGCGGCGCACTGCTGGTCTCCGGCCTCGCGACGGTCCGCGTGACCGACTCCGACTTCAGCGACAACATCGCCGAGGGGGGCAAGGGTGGCGCCGGCAGCAACGGATCGAACGGGTTCACCGGGACGCAGGGCCTGTCGCCGGCCGGCACCGGTGGGACCGGTGGTCCGGGTGGTCCGGGGATGGCCGGTGGCGCCGGCGGCGTTGGTGTGGGCGGCGCGATCCTCCAGGCCAGTGGCCGACTGGTGCTCCAGGGCGTGACCATGGCGGGGAACCAGGGTCTGGGGGTCGACGGCGGCGCTGGGGGAATCGGCGGTTCCGGCGGCATGGGGGGCGCGGGGGGCCCCCCGCGGC
>CAZUZD010000326.1:0-6707 GCA_964624465.1 uncultured Isosphaeraceae bacterium | reverse complement strand
TGGCGGCTGCCGAGACGGCCGTCGATCTGGCGCTCTACGGACCGCAAGACCTGCAGCCCACGCTGATCCGCCACCAGCCGCCGGAACGCCGGCGTCTCGAAGTCGAGGGCGGCTACGTCGAGAAGCCCGGCTATTACACCTACACCGACTACGACCTCACCGGCTTGAGTCAGCCGCAAGCCCTGCACACCACGCATCGCTTCCCCGCTGACGGCGAATATTTGTTGCGCGTCTTCACCCACCGCAACCGTCCGCCGGGGTCCGAAGACGTACCCCGGCCACCCTGGAGAGATCCTCTCCGGGTGGATGGGGTTGCGGTCTGCCGCAACCCCGGAGAGCGCGGGAGTCGTCGGCCACCACGGAGCGGACCGATCGCAGCCGCGGGACTTCCGAGCCACGGCGGAAGCCAGTCGACTTGAGCATTCAGTGAATGCCGGTGATGATCGTCTCGATGACCCGACCGTTGCGGACCAGGGCCACCCCGAGCGCTCCGGCGTTGATGCCTTCCGGGGCGGGCTCGTCAAAGTTGTAGATCTCGTCGCCCGGCTCGAGCTCGGTCTGGAACTGGCGGGCCAAGTCGCGCCAGGACGAACTGTCCCGGTCGATCCGGCGCTCCAGCCACGACTCCGAGATGGGATAGCCTTCCATCGGTCTTGCCTCCGCGCTCAGGAACCCCGCCCACGGACCGATCCGCCCGGAGATCGGCCACCCTCACATCCAGCGCGACCAATCCGAGGGAGGGTTTCGAACCAGCGTGGCGGATGACGCTCCGCGGATCCGCCCTCCGAAAAACTCCAAAAAACAGGCTCAGAGCAGGCCCGTCGTCTCGGGCAGGCCGTGCATCAGGTTGAAGTTCTGGACGGCGACGCCGCTGGCGCCCTTGAGGAGGTTGTCGAGGGCGGCGATCAGCAGGATGCGGCCCTTGACGACGCGGATGGTCAGGTCGAAGAAGTTGGTGTGGGCGGAGTCCTTGGTGGCGGGGATGTGCGAGCCGATGCGGACGAAGGGGCTGTCGGCGTAGAACGAGCGGTAGAGCTCGAACAGCTCGGTCTCGGTGACGGGGCCCTTGGGTGTGGCGTAGATGGTCGCCAGGATGCCGCGGTCCATGGGGACCAGGTGCGGGGTGAAGATGACGTCGACGGGCTCGCCGGTCGAGCGGCCGACGTCGGTGAGGACCTGCTCGATCTCGGGCGTGTGGCGGTGGCGGCCCACGCCGTAGGCGGTGAAGCTCTCGTTGCACTCGGGGTAATGGGTCGTCAGCTTGGGCGTGCGGCCGGCGCCCGAGACGCCGCTCTTGGCGTCGATGATGATGCCGGTGCGCTCGATCCGGTCGTGCGCGATCAGCGGGGCCAGTGCCAGGATGCTGGTGCTCGTGTAGCAGCCGGGGTTGGCGATCAGGTGCGCGCCGGCGATCTGCGAGCGGTACAGCTCGGGCAGGCCGTAGACGGCGCGGGCGAGGCCCTCGGGGTCCGTATGTTCGTGGTCGTACCAGTCGCGGTAGACGGCGGCGTCCTTGAGGCGGTAGTCGGCGGAGAGGTCGATGACCTTCACGCCCCGCTTCGTGAGCTCGGGGGCCACGGCCAGGCTGGCGGCGTGCGGCAGGCCGAGGAAGGCGACCGACGCGGCCGAGGCGACCTTCTCCGCGTCGAACGGCACGCAGGTGAGGTTCTGGCGGCCGGCGAGGCTGGGGTGCAGGGAATCCAGCCGCTCCTCCTGGCGCGAGGTCGCCATCGTGATCCGGGCGCCGGGGTGCCGCAGCAGGATGCGGGCCAGCTCCAGCGCGGTGTAGCCCGAGGCCCCCACGATCGCCACGTCGGTCGTCGTCACTGCGTGCGCTCCTTGACCTGCATTCCAGAGTTTCCGCGATCAGCCTGCGGGCCTGGACCCGGGACGGGCCGCCTCGGTTCACGGCGGGCGGCGGCGAACAGCGCCAGCCACCCGAGCCAGGCGACGGCCGAGACGAACTGCCCGCGCCTGGCGGCGCGGCCCTCGTACTGCAAGCGTACCGTCCAGCGCCCGGGGCCGGGAGCCCGGATGAGCTGCCAGGCCCCGCCCCCCGTCGCCGCCCGCACCGCCGGCTCGACGGCGCCGGGCGTCGCCGCGCCGTCGGACGCGACCCAGACGGCGGTCCACTCGGGGTCGTACAGTCGGGTCAGCAGCACCGCCGCGCCGGGCGTGGCGACGTCGATCGGCCCGACCTCCAGCCGCTCGGGCACGGGGCCGGTCGCGGGCAACGGGCGGGCGGCGCGCTGGTCGAGCAGGCCCACCTGGGCGGCGATCGAGGGCGGGGCGACGGCCAGGAGCGGGGCGGGATCGGACACCAGCCAGGCCTGCGCCGGTTCGTCGGACAGCGTCTCGATCCGGAAGGCGGCGACCTCGGGATGCGCGGCCACCCACGCGGCGCCCGAGATCCAGCCGGCCAGCTCGGGGTCGGTCACCGTCTCGACGCGGCCCCCCGGGGTCACGGGATCGCCCCCCTGCCCGACGACCAGGCGCGCCCCGACCGAGCGCCGCGCCGTGGCCAGCCGGGGGGCATCGAGACCGGGGACGGAGCCGGCGGCGGCCGCGGTCAGGCCGGTCATCGTCGGCAGGTCGAGGGTCCGGTACGCCCGCACCGGGGCGGCGCCGACGAGCATGGGCAGGTTGCCGAAGGGGTCGAGGGTCCGCGTGGGTCGCGGGGCCTCCGCCAGCCGCGCCAGCACCGGGCTCTGGGAGCGGAGCGGCCGGATCGGGGCCGTCTCCAGGTCGCGCTGCTGGCGGAGCCAGGCGAGGTCGCCGACCAGGAGCACGGCCAGGCCGATCGGCAGCACGCCGGGCCGGCGGGCCAGGGCCGCCAGCCCGAGCAGGCCGGCGAGCAGGGCGGCGGTGCCGGCGAGTTCCTCGACGTAGATGCCCAGGCGCTCGCGGTCGAGCCGGGCGCGCGGCGAGCCACCCCGGCGGGTCTGGGCGGCGACGACGATCGGGTTGTCGGAGGGCTGGCGGGCGGTGGCCATCACGGCGCGGAACTTCGGGTCGTCGGGCCAGGGCAGCGTGCGGCGGGCGGCCTCGAACGCGCCGGCCACGGCGGAATCTCCCGGCCCGTCGGTCGACCAGAACGCCAGCTCGACCACGGCGACAGCCAGCAGCGGCGGCACGGCGGCGGCGATCGCGAACCAGGCCAGCGATCGCGACGGCCGCGCCAGCCGGCCCAGGCGATCGAACCCCAGCCCGGCCAGCAGCGAGAGGGCGAGCATCGTGCCGAGGCCCCAGCGCGCCGGGCCCCGGAAGAAGCTGAAGCCGGGGAGCTTCGAGAGTAGGCCGAATCCGGGGGCGTACGGGCCCAGGCTCAGCAGCACGGTCAGCGCCAGCAGCATGGCGAGGGCCCGCGTCGCCCGATCGCGCCGCAGGCCCGTGGTGAGCGCCACCAGGGCGAGGAACAGCGGCACCAGGCCGACCGAGCCCAGATGCTCCTCGGGCGAGGTGTGCAGCGGGTCCCACGCCAGTGACCGCCACAGGGGCGAGCGGTGGAACAGCGCCGGGGCCACGTAGGAGACGAGGTGCGGCGGCGCGGCCGCGAACCCGGAGAGGTACTCCGCCGTGCGGTCCGACTCCGCCCGCCGCGCCAGCTCCCAGGTCGGGATCAGCTGAGCCGCCGCCAGCCCCCCGGCCCCGGCCAGCGCCGCCACGATCGCCAGTCCCCGCAGGCGCCCGCGAGTTCCTGCCCCCTCCGCCCCCGCTCGATCCACGAGCCCGATCGCCGCCAGGGCGAGCAGGCCGACCTGGGTGACGAACGCGAGCTGGAAGTGCCCCGGCAGCATCTGCACCGCCAGCACGGCGGCGAGCGTCAGGGCCGTGCGGAGCGGCCGGGCCGGTCGCCCCGGGGTCTCGCCACGCACGAGGGTCCAGCCCAGGCCCCAGGCCCAGGGCATCCAGGCGCCGACGGAGTACGCCCACTGGTGGGTCTGATGGATCAGGAAGAACCCGCAGCCGCCGAAGGCGACTCCGGCCACGGCCGACCCCGCCGCACCGGCCCCGAACCGCCGCGCGGCCCAGGCAGCCCCGAGCGCGGCCCAGGCCAGGTGCAGCGCCAGGCTCGCGGTGTACGCGGCCTCCACGGTGAGCAGGCCGTACAGGACCAGGTGCGGCGGGTAATACACCCCCATCTGGCTCTCGGCCAGGCCGGGGAAGCCCCAGCCCCAGAGATCATTCCAGAGCGGCAGGCGGCGCTCGCCCAGCGCGCGACCGAGCACGCCCATCAGGCCGATCTGGAACTGGGTCACGTCGCCGCCGACCGGCATGCGACCGCCCAGGCCCAGCGGCCAGACCCACGCCAGCACCGCCGCCACCGGCGCGGCCAGGCCGAGGGCCGATGACCACCCCCGCCGGGCCCCCGCTGTCTGCTCGACCGCCTCCCCCACGTCGTCACCCCACGATTGCGCTGGCCACGCCTCGCGCCCGCGACCGGGGTGCCCCCGATCCGCCCGGCCCTCGTGAGGTTTCGACCGTCCGCTTGAGGGAAAAGTTACAAGTCGCACCCGCAGCTGTCATCGCCACCTGCGGCGCCACGCCCCGGCCCAGGTTCCGGAACTCGAATCAATCAAACGACTTCCGACCGAACACCCCCGCCCGCTCCCGGCATTCGTCGGGGGATTGGCATGCCGGCTGCGTTGAGAGACAGCCATCGCGGTCGAAGGCGTCAGGGATGGGGCCGGGCTCGCCGCGAACCGACGGTCGCCCGGGTCATCTCAGTCCGGGAGGAGAGCGAAACATGCTGGTCCTGAGTCGCAAGCGTGGTGAGCAGATCCTGGTGGGCCAGGACATCCGGATCACGGTCGTGAAGCTCGACAGCAACGCCGTCCGCATCGGCATCGAGGCCCCCGACGGGGTCATGATCTACCGCGAGGAGCTGCTGGCGAACCTCTTGAATGACGACTCCGAGCTGCCGGCCATGGACCGCGAGCTGGCCCTCTGCGCCAGCTGACCGGGATCGGTCCGCACCCCGCGCCGGTGCTCAGGCCTCGACCCCCTGCTCCTTGAGCCGGGCCCTCAGGTCATCGAGGCCGTTGAAGCGGATCGCGTGCAGGCCCAGCGCCTGGGCCGGCTCGACGTTCAGAGCCCGGTCGTCGATGAAGATCGCCCGCTTCGGCACGCAGCCGGCGATGCCCAGGGCGCTCAGGTAGATCGACTCGTCGGGCTTGACCTGGCCGAGGTAGCACGACGTCAGGAAGGCGCGGAAGACGTCGTCGAGCTTGAAGGTGCGGACGCGGTACTCGTGCAGCTCGCGCGACTCGTTGTTGAGCGTGAAGAGCCGATATTTCCCCGTGTGTGCCAGGGCTCGGACCCAGTCGAGGGTCTCGCCCAGCGGCTGCGAGCGGGCGAACATGAACTGCTTGAACTCCTCGGGCGAGAAGGTCCGCGAGCGGTGGAAGACCGCCTTGCGGATGTAGGCGTCGAGCGAGAGCCGGCCGGTCTCGATGGCGGTCTTGAGCATCTCGTGGCGGGTCTGGAACTCGGGGTAGTCGAGCCCGAACTGCGCGGCCGCGGCCTTGCGCGACTCGGTGTCCCAGCCGTTGGTCAGCAGCACGCCGCCGACGTCGAAGAACAGGGTGGGAGTGCCGCTCATCGCCAGGTTCCCCTCGCTCGGCGGCGGCGGGCGGGCCCACGCCCTGGGGCCCGACCGGACGGGCCCAGCCAGAGCCCCCGCTCGCCACGGTCGGCCGCCAGCATAGCAAGGGCTCAGGCCGATTCCGACGGCCCAGCGGCCGGCTCGTCCAGATACGATTCCCGCTCCAGCCCCTGCACGTAGGCCAGGGCCTCGTCGAGCGACCGCACGTCGGCCCCCGGCACCCGGCCGTCGTCGTCAAGCTGACGCAGCAGCACCAGGTCGTCGTACGACTCGTCGCCGGCGATCGCCCGCCGCACCTTCGGGCGCACCGGCCGGCCGGCCCGCGGGGCCAGGTCCATGTGGTGCTCGATCAGCCAGGCCGTGCGCCCGGTGATCGTCCCCTCCAGCGCCCGCAGGCCGGCGGCGACATGGTCGTGCGGGTCGATCGCCTTGCCGACGTCGTGCAGCAGCGCCGCCAGCAGGAACTCCTCGTCATAGGGCCGCACCAGGCAGGCCCGCTCGAAGACCTGGAGGCTGTGATACAGGGCGTCCCCCTCGGGGTGCACCTTCGGGTTCTGCTTCACGTCGTGCAGCGGCTCCAGCCGGAGCCGGTACAGCTCGAAGCGGTCGATGTGATCGGCCATCCGCCCGCTCGGCGGCTGGGGTTCCGGCCCGTCGTCGTCGCCGGCATCCTCATCCCCCTCGCCCTCCTCGCCCGCCTCGACCTCGGCATCCGCATCGGCGTCAGCGTCGCGGGCGAGCCGGACGGCCTGGTCGCGGACCTCGGCGTCGGTGGGCAGGTCGCCGGGCCGGACCGGACGCCCGAGCACGGCGGCCGCCTGGCGCTTGGCGTTGTAGTACTCCGCCTCGGTCGGCTCCGGCGGCGGCGCAGCGGCGTCGGTGGCCCCGGCGGCGCGCCGGAACCGGCCGACGAGCCGGCGGGCGGCCTCGGTGGCGATGTGCCGGCGCACGCGGTCGTCGGCCTTCGGCGTGCGGAACTTGCGCTTGAACTTGTCGTGCATCAGGTCAGGTGGGGGCCATCGGCCCTGGCGGATCGTGACGGCGCGGGCGCCGTCGCTCGACCAGAAGTACACGGTCTTCGGCAAGGTGCTCGCCGGGTTGG
>CAZUZD010000325.1:5307-6707 GCA_964624465.1 uncultured Isosphaeraceae bacterium | reverse complement strand
CGCGGACAAGCTGGAGTCGACCTACCTGAGCCGGACCTCGGTGGCCCGCGTGTTCCCGAAATTCGGCTTCCTGCTCCAGACCGGCCGGACCAGCTGCAGCGGCCAGGTCAACCTCCAGGCCCTGCCCCGGGGCGGCGCGGCCGACTCCCCGGCCCGCAAGATCCGGCGGCTGTTCGTGCCCGGCCAGCCCGGGGCGGTGTACATCGACAGCGATTACCGCCAGATCGAGCTCGTCGCTATCGGGTATGCGGTGGGCGCCCAGTTCGGCCTCGACTCGGAGCTGGCCCGCCTGGTCAACGAGGGGGCCGACGTCCACCGCCTCATCGCCGCGACCGTGCTCGGCAAGGACCCCGACGCGGTCACGAAGGCGGAGCGGGACGGCGCCAAGCCGATCTCGTTCGGGCGGCTCGGTGGCATGGGGCCGGAGCGGTTGCAGGCTGTCGCGCGGGCCGGCTACGGTGTCGAGCTTGGGCCCGAGGAGGTGCAGGCCCGGATCAATGCCTACGAGCGGCTCTGCCCCGAACTCAAGAGCTTCCTCAAGGACGAGGTCGACGTCGGCCTGAACCTCGCCCACGAGCTCGAGCTCACGCCCGAGGCGTATCACGCGGCCACCGGCCAGGCGTGGCGGGCCCCCGGGTCGGAGGACCGCCAGCCGCAGGGCTGGCTGGGGGGAATGCTGCTGAAGGTCCTCCACCTCGATAGCCCGATGACCCGCGCCGGGCGGTTGTACTCGCCGGCCGAGCGAGCGTACTTCTGGGAGGCGGCGCAGGCGCTGGTCGACCACCTGGCCGAGCCCGGCCTGCGTTCGCAGTTGCTGGCCCGGAAGCCGGGCGCGAGGCTCCACGGCGCGATCCAGGACCGGTTCGGTCGCCGGTCGGTGTTCACGGCCACCGGTCGGCTGCGGGCCAATGCGACCTTCTGCAGCGCCCGGAACACGATCTTCCAGGGCCTGGCCGCCGACGGCGCCATCTACGGCATGTGGGACGTCTGGCGGGCCGGCTTCCGCCTGGTCTCGTTCGTGCACGACCAGGTCGTCGTCGAGGTGCCGGCCGGCGACGACGTGCCCGAGCTCGTCGGGCAGGTCGAGGCGCTCCTGAAGGCCGGCATGGCCCGGGTCCTGCCCGGCATGCGAGTCGAGGTCGAGTCGGTCGTGACCCGGTCGCTCGACAAGTCGGACCTCGACCCCCGCTTCGCGTCCCCGGACGCCCCGCCGGCCCGCCGAGCCGGCTGATCCGGGGCTTCACCGAGAGAAACCGAGGTTGGGGCCGGCCAGGTCGCTGATCGACCTGGCCGGCCCGTTTGCCAACTTCAGACCCCGGCCACTTCCTCGTCGACTTCGTCCAGGTCGACCAACTCGATCCACTCATCGCCTTCGTCCACCTCGACCAACTCGATCTCCT
>CAZUZD010000325.1:0-5207 GCA_964624465.1 uncultured Isosphaeraceae bacterium | reverse complement strand
CATCCTCGACCAACTCGATCTCCTCATCCTCGACCAACTCGATCTCCTCATCCTCGACCAACTCGATCTCCTCATCCTCACATTCCGAATCCGGGCCGGCCTCCACGCCGAGCACCGCCAGGATGTCGGTGCAGACCTGCCTCAGCGACTGGATCTCGGGCGCCCAGAGCAGGCGCGGCAGCGTCGGGCAGTCGAGCTCCTGGGCCACGGTGCTCTCGAACGCTCGCCAGAGGTGGTCCGCCAGCTGGCCGATCCGCTCGAGGTCGGGCCGGTCGAGGGCCGAGATACGGCCGACGCGACCCCGCATCACGGGATCAACCGCACGGAGCCGCCGGAACCGTGCCTGGCTCATGCAATCCCAGGCCACATAAGCGGCGCTCAGGAGGTACACGGGGACGTCGATGCTGGCGACCCGGAACCCGTCCCGGTCGAAGGCCAGGTCGTCGGGACCCAGCCGCCGAGCGATCCGGAGGTAGTCGGCCATGTGGGCGAGGGTCGACTTCCGTTCGGCCTCCAGGTCGGGCGTGGGCGACGGCAGGGACGAGCTCGACCCGGGCACGGCCAGGGGGACGCCTGCGATCGTGTTTCGCCCAGGGTCGTGATCGGACGCCGCCCCTTTGCTCGGCGGCTGCGCACGCGACAGCGGGACCTGGACGGACGGCAGCGTCATGTCGGGCCAGGAGCTGGTCGGCGACCGGGGTGCCGCCTTCGCCTCGTGGTCCTGGAGCACCGCCGGTCCGGGCCGCCGCGCCGGCACCAGGCCGTCCAGCAGGGCGATCGCCCGGCGGAGGGCCATCGTGCCGGCGTCGACGGCCTCGATCAGGTCGCTGCGACCCGAGCGGATGATGCGGCAGGCCAGCCCGATCGCCGAGCGGCTGATCCCGAGCAGCTCGGCGGCCCGGCCCTGATCCATTGCGTCCGCGTACGCATTGGCGGACCCGCCCCGGGGCCGGTCGCAGAGCCGCGCGGCCAGCATCGCCAGCTGGCCGGCCCGCAGGTGCCGCCGCTGCACGTTCAGCGCCAGCACGACACCCAGGGGATCCTCGACGGGGCCGATCTCGACGGCCGGGCAGTCGATCCCGAGCTCGCGGCAGGCCCGCAGCCGGGCCCGGCCGTCGACCAGCTGACCCTTGGAGAGGACGATCGACTCCCGCACGCCGTGTTCGCGGATGCTCTCGCGGAGCGCCCGATACTGGGCCGGGCGGGGTCGGGGGATCAGGGAGGCGGCGGCGTGCCGCCGGATCCGCTCGCCCGGGCCGATGCAGCGGTCGACCCGGTCGGGGACCCTGGTCATCAGCGCGAGATGGACCCGGCGGTCGACGACGGCACCGGCGTGACGGCCCCCGGCCCGGGCCGGGAGGGTCGTCGGCGTCTCGGCCGGCCCGGGTAGCGACGACCGGCTGGCCAGCGGGTTCGCGGTGGTGGGACGCGTGGGGTTGCGCTTCATCGGGCTGGTCTCCGTGAGGGCCGAGGCCGGTCATCGCGCCGGGCTCTCGAGCCCCATCCGAGCGGGCGGGTCTCGAACCGTCAGGTCGGATCTTGGCGGACCAGGACCTGCTGGCGCAAGCGGCCCCGAGCCAGGCTCAGCGTGTCGGCGCAACGAGGCCGTTCGCCCCGGCGCCGCCCAGGGCCGGTGCGTGTCCGCGCCCGTCCGCCGTACGCGAACCGAGCGGGCCCTCGTCACCCCGGGGACTGGCCGTGTCGGAGGCCCACGCTCGATCAGCAGATCGTCGAGCATCCAGGCCCGGCCTCACGCACCGCCCGCGCCCGCTCTCGGCGACACCTGGAGCGGGAATGGCCCCGGAGGGCATCCTCGAGCAGACTCGACTCCGCCAGAGCGGGCTGCCGCCGGCTCAGCAGCTCGGTGCGTTCGGCCGGGTCGGTGTGCCGGCCCGTGCGGTGTCCCGATCAGACTCCCGGGGCACGAGGTCCTGTTCGCCGAGATCGCAATCGGCCGCTTCGGGGCGATCCGTCACCGAATCTCTCGCGGGTCGGGGCGGGATGGACGGGCCGGACAGCTGCTCGAAGAATCGCTGCAACGCCTCCCGGCTGGTACACCGACTGCCCCCGATCCGGATGGTCTCGAGGACGATCCCGCGGTGGCCGCCGGTCGCCCACCGCGACAGGGTCGAGACATGGGTCTTGCGGCCGAGGCGCCGGCGTGGCAGTTCCTCGGCGGCCTGGGCGAGCGTGAGCACGGTCTCGGTCAGGGTGTCGATCACGAGCTGGATCCTCCTGGACGCCGGGATCTCCGGGGCAGCCGCTGAGCATAGCGCACCGGGTTCTTCCAGAGGGCCCTCGGACTGAAATCTGGCGATTCCGGTGACCAGGCCGGCCGGGACCGGCCACGCACCGCGGGCGTGCCGTGAACCTCGGTCCGGTCAGTGGACCTGCCCGAGACCTGTGCCGGCCCCAGGTTCACGGACCTAAGCCTTTTCCAGGCCGAGAGAAGCGGAGATTCGTTAACCTGGTGAACCTCGGAGGGCTCCCCCCGCCTCCTCTAGAGAGCAAGCAGACCACTGAACGGGCACCAGGACCATGGTCCGGCAATGGACAGACTGGATCCTATTTGAGCAACCAGAAACAGGTTCACAGGTTAACGGATTTTCCGTAAGTGCTTACCCAGAAGCCACTAGGACCGGTGGACCTGCTCCCGGACCAGGTTCGGCCAGGTCCACAGGTTCACGAGCCGTCGCTGGCGTTGTCCGGGGCCCCTTGAGTCGATCGTCGCCGGGATGATCGCGATCCCCGCCTGCGGCCCCTCCGAGGGGTCGGTCAGGAACGCCGGGCGTTCCAGCGCCGCCCACGCCGGGCGGAGCCATTGGGGGCCCCGCCCGGCTCCGGCCCGTTGCCCACGGGGCGGGCCCGAGCACCCGGCTGCCGTTCTCGGGAATCGGCGCGAGCCGGCCCGAGATCGACCGCTCCTGCGGCGTGGCCAGGATCCAGTCGCCGGCGCGACGATGCCCTGGCTGGCGTGCACTGGCGCGCTTGCGCCAGCGTCCGCGCATCCCCCAGAATCGGCCGGGTCGAGGAAGCCACTTCGGCCCCGACCATCCTGCCTCTCTGGAGCAAGTGACGAATGCCGGCCGAAACCCCCATCCTGCCCGACGGTCCGCAGCGGACCGTGATCCGACCCGACGCCCCCGAGTACCTGATCGAGCCCGAGGCCGAGGCGCTGGGCGAGACACCCGGCGGCCTGCCGCTGCCGGCCGTGATCCACCGCGACCGGCTCGTGGCCGGTGGGGCGACCTACCGGCTCTGCCAGGGCCGCAATCTGGCGTGCCCGGCCCTCGAGCTGGACGCGGCGCTGGAGCCGGCCGAGGCCCTCGCCGGCGTCGTCGAACTGGTCGACGCGCTGGCGCCGGATGCCCGGAGCCTGCTGGCGGCGACCCGCTGCCAGTCGGGCCGCGGCCGCCCACCCCGCGGGGCCGCCACGATCTCGCGGGTCCGGGCCGCCGAGCTCGCCGGGGGCACGCCCGCCACCATCGCCGAGGCCCAGGCCGCGCTCGCGGATCCGGAGCGAGTCCAGCGGGTCTGGTGCCGGAGTGGTCCGGCGGCGGCGCAGGCCGGTCCCGCGGGCGCCGGGGAATCGGCGTCGGCCGACCGCTCCCCTCCGGCCCCGAAGACCCGACGGAGCCGGGCGCCATCGTCCGCCGGGTCCCCGCGGTCGGCTCGGGCTCGGGCCGACGGTCGCGGCGTGCCGGCTCGGACTCCGACCCCGGATCCGGCTCGAACCGCCATCACGAGCGGCGGAACCGGCCAGCAGGGCAGCACCGGAGGGCTCGCCGGCCAGCCCGTGGACACCGAGGTCCTCTTGCGGCTGACGGACCTCCTGCGGCAGCAGTGCCGGTCGATGATCGAATACGTCCACGAGGCATTCAAGTGCGTCCGGCAGACCGTCGAGACCACCCGCGCCACCGTCGGTCTGGTTGATGAGGCCGTCGCGCTGAACCGCGAGCTGAAGGGGCAGCTCGATCAGGTGCTGCTCCACCTGGGCACGGACTCCGAGACGCTCGACGAATTGGACATCCTGGACGTCCTGAACCCGACGACGCGGATCCTGCATTGAGCCGGATCCCTGCCGATCCCGCGAGGGGAGGCGCCCGGTCGCACCCCTCCCTCGGCGCCGCCCGCGACCCTGCCGGCACGCGGGCAGCGGTCGTGGGCGGGGCCGTGTCGAGGGCGAGCGAGTGGTCGCGGGCTGGCGATGGTCTCCGACGCTCGGGCCGCCTCGTCCCGAGGACCCGGTGCAACCGAGCACTCGTGACTTTCCGACGTACCCGGGCGCGCGTCGGGTCGCACATCACTGCGACGGTCGCGGCACTCCCCGGGCCGGCTCGATCGAGGGCCGGGGCGGCCCGCACGCGGCCGTCGAACATCCTGACCCGGGCCGCCATCGCAGGCAGGACGACGGCCGTCACGGCGCCTCCTGCCGGCGAGAGCCGCGCACGCTCCGGGTTGGCCGGGGTGGCGGCGGGATTCGACCCTGCCCATCAGAAGAGGGAACGCACCGATGATCGACATCCGGACCGAGGAGCTGATCACGCTCGCGAAGGCGGCCAGCGAGCTGCCACCCCGGCGCCTGGGCCGCAGGGCCCACGTCTCGACCCTGTACCGCTGGGTGGGCCATGGCCTGCGCGGCGTGCGGCTCGAGGCGGTGCAGGTCGGCGGGACCCGTTGCACCAGCCGCGAGGCGCTGCAGCGCTTCTTCGACCGGCTGGATTACCCGCCCGACCCCGAAGACGACCCGTACGAAGTCCAGCCGCTGGACCTCGACTCCCTGAGCTCGACCGCACCAGGACAGCTCGGTCGGTGACCCTCGGGATGCCGACGGACACGGGCGGGCCCTGCTCCGGATCCGCGAGCAGGAGCGGCCGGCGCGGTGGCCGCAAGGCGGTTCGGTTGGGGGGGAAACCCGGGTCCCGTGCTGCGCCCCGGGTCGCCTGCAGACCCATGTCTGGCGCAGTTGCGCCTGCACAAGTTGGCACAGCTGTGCCAACTTGTGCTTGCGCCACTGCGCAGGCAATTCATCGCTGCAATGATCAGGACCTGGCCGGCTCGCTAAGGGCAGCGAACCAGGTCTCGGCCGGTCGCGGTGAATGGTGTCGTGGGTCCCGAGCGAACCCCGAGACCGGGCGTGGCTGCGTGCGGGGCCCGCGGCGAGCGGCAGCCGAGGGCTAGAAAAACGAGGGCGGTCCTGCAGGACC
>CAZUZD010000324.1:0-6716 GCA_964624465.1 uncultured Isosphaeraceae bacterium | reverse complement strand
GAACAACACGGTCAACCGGCCGAACATCGGCGGCGGCAACACGACGAACAACACGGTCAACCGGCCGAACATCGGCGGCGGCAACACGAACAACACGTTCAACCGGCCGACCGTGAACACGGGTGGCAACACGAACGTGAATGTGAACGTGAACAACCGCCCGACGAACATCAACAACGTCAACAACCGCCCGAACTACGGCAACACCAACTTCAACAACCGTCCGAACTACGGCTACAACAACAACGGCTACCGGCCGGGTGGCCCCGGCGGCCCGTGGTATCCGGGAGGTGGCGGGCGGCCGTATCCGCCGGGTGGGTATGGCCCGGGGTACTGGCCGGGACGGTACCCGTCGGGGGCGTATCACAACGGCTGGGTGAACGGGTACTGGCACGGCCAGCAGAACGCGAATAATAACAACGCCTGGAACGCGCTGGGGTGGGGCATGGCAGGCTGGGCGCTCGGCTCGACGATGACGAGCTGGGGCATGGGCGCGCGCTATGCGAACCCGTACGTCGTGCAGTCGACGACCGTGATCCAGCAGCCGGTGGTCGTGCAGCAGCCGCCCACGACGGTGATCGTGCAGCAGCCGCCAGCCACCGTGGTCGTGCAGCAGCCGGCGCCGGTGGTGGTGGACGGCGGGGCCGCGCCGCCGGGAGCCCCGCTGCCGCCGCCGGCCGCGGAGACGCCGGCGTTCAACTACACCGAGCCGATCAACACGGCCGCCGCGCCCCCCGAGCCCGAGGCCGCCGACCCGGCCCTGCAGGCCTTCGAGCGGGCCCGCGCCGCGTTCAAGTCGGGCGACGCCGCCACCGCGCTCAGCCTGGCCGACGACGCCCTCAAGACCCTGCCCAACGACGCCACCCTCCACGAGTTCCGCGCCCTCTGCCTGTTCGCCCTCGGCCGGTACAACGAGAGCGCCGCCGTGCTCTTCGCCGTCCTGTCGGTCGGCCCCGGCTGGGACTGGGCGACGCTGATGGGCCTGTACCCCGACGCCGAGACCTACACGGCGCAGCTCCGCAAGCTCGAGGCCTTCCGCCGCGAGAACGCCGACTCGGCGCCGGCGCACTTCGTGCTCGCCTACCACTACCTCACCGCCAACCACGCCGACGCCGCCGCCCGGGAACTGAAGGAGGTCGTGCGGATCCAGCCCAACGACCCGCTCGCCCCCCAGCTCCTGAGGCAGGTCGAGCCCCCGGCCGCCACCGCCGTCGCCGCCGCGCCGGCCGGATCCGATCCCGCGGCCCCCGCCGCCGCGCCCGAGGTCGACCCCACGGCCCCGGCGGCGCTCGAGGCGCTGGTCGGGTCGTGGAAGGTGGACCTCTCCAAGGAGCAGGCGATCACCCTCACCGTGACCGCCGAGAAGCAGTTCACCTGGGCCGTGCAGGACGCCGGCCAGACCCGCGACATCAAGGGCGAGGTGACCTACGAGAAGGGCCTGCTCACGCTCGCCCCGCCCGACGCCCCGCCGATGGTCGGCCAGATCGGCCAGCCCAAGCCCGACGCCCTCAGCTTCCGCCCCTTCGGCGGCCCGCCCGAGTCGGCCATCACGTTCCAGAAGACGACCGCGGCCGCGCCCAAGGCCGACTGATCGCACGGCCGCCGGACCCCCGGCGGCCCGCTCCCGATCGCCGATCCAGACCCGCAACCCGGCCCCGCGCCGGGTTGCGGTCGTTTCGGGGCAGGCCCTCGGTCAGCGCGCCGGGGCGACCTTCGGGACGACGGCGGTGGGCACGGCGCCGGCGGCGATGCCGGCCACCGGGGGCGGGCGGAGCCGCTCGGGCTGCTCGGGCAGGCGCTCCCAGAGCTCGTTGACCTGGCCGGGCCGCTTGCGGAGCTCGAAGGCGTCGTAGAGGGTGCCCACGGCGGTGCGGGCCTCGAACCGGAGCCGGTCGCCGTCGACGCTCACGACCTGGTAGAGCTGCGTGTCCTCGGCGGCGCGGCGCATCCAGGGCTCGCGCTCGAGGCCGTACATCTTGGGGCCGCTGACCGAGACGACGTAGACGGTGCCGCCGTCGAGGTCGCGGACGCGGCGGCCCTCGGGCACGTTCTGGCTGCCCCGCAGGCCGCTGCGGGCGTACGTGTGGTCGTGGCCCTGGAGCACCAGGTCGACGCGGTGCCGGTCGATCACCGGCTGCCAGAGCCGCCGCAGCTCGGCGTTGTCGCGGTCCTTGGCCGACGAGTAGATCGGGTGGTGGAACGCCAGGATCGTCCAGCGGCACGGGTTGTCGCGGAGCACGCCGTCGAGCCACTCGGCCTGCTCGGCCAGCCGCTCGTTGGAGTTCAGGGCCACGATCCGCACGCCCTGGTAGTCGACGACGTACGCCGTCTCCTCCAGGCCGGCGGGCCCGTGGGTCGGCAGGGCGAACTGCGGCCGCCAGTGCGCCGAGAGCCGCCGGGGGGCGTCGGCGGCGTCGCTGGTCTTCGCGTACTCGTGGTTGCCGGGGATCGGCAGGCTGGGGACCATCGCGTTGACCCAGCCGGCGGCGCCGAACCACTCGCCCCACTGGGCGTCGCTGCCGGCCCGGTTGATCAGGTCGCCGGCGTGGATGATGAACCGGGCCTGGGGGGCGTCGGCGTAGGCCCCGCGGATGACGCGGGACCAGAGCGACTTGATGTCGTTCTGGGCGTCGCCGAAGTAGAGGAACGCGAACGGCTCGGGCTGCGCGCCGGCGGTGCGGAAGTGGGCCCACTCGCTCCAGTTCGTGCCGTCGCCCACGCGGTAGGCATAGAGGGTGCGGGGCTCCAGGCCGGTGAACTCGGCGGTGTGGTACAGCGCGGGCCCCAGGTCGGTGGTCAGCGCCGTGGTCGCGGCGACCACGTCGCGGGCGCGGGCGGCCAGCGCCGGGCCGGCGTCGGCCGTGGTGATCTGGGCCAGCGCCCGCCGCACGGTCGTGTCGGTGCGCCAGGTCACCGCCTGCGAGTGCGCCGGGTCGCCGGTCCAGCCCAGGATCATCCGGTCGGGGATCGCCGTGGGCCGGTGCGCCACCGCGTCGGCCACCGCGGGCGTGCGGAGGTCGGCCTGGGGCGCATGGTCCGGATCGTGGTCATGAGGGGCGCCGTCGTGGGCCGACGCGGGGATGGCCAGCAGCAGCAGGAGCGGCAGGGCACAGGCGGCGACGCTGCCGCGGGCAGGGGGCATCAGCATGGAGGGTCGATCCCGGAGCGGCGGCGGAGGGGACGGGGCCCGGAGGGGCCCCGAGGTCGGGTCAGAGGTTCAGGGTGGCGTGCGGCTCGGGCCGCTCGGCGTCGAGGGCGAAGCGGGCCCGGACGGCGGCCGCGAGCGCGTCGCGCTGGCGGGTCTCGCCGTGGGTCAGCACGACGCGGGGGCCCGCGGGCGCGACGTGGCCCAGCCAGTCGAGCAGCTCGGTCTGGCCGGCGTGGCCCGAGAAGCCGCCGATCGTGTGGATCCGCGCCTTCACGGCGATCGGCTCGCCCAGGATCCGCACCTCGCGGTCGCCGCGCACGATCCGGGAGCCCAGGGTCCCCTCGGCCTGGTAGCCGACGAAGACGACGTGCACGTACGGCCGCCAGAGGTTGTGCCGCAGGTGGTGCACGATCCGGCCGCCCTCGCACATGCCGGCGCCGGCGATGATCACGGCGGCGTCGCGGAGGTTGTTCAGCGCCTGGGACTCGCTGGCCGTGGCCGTCAGGTGCAGGCCGGGGTAATCGAGCGCCGGCTGGCGCCGCTGCACCTGCGCGTGGGCCTCGGCGTCGAAGAGCTCGTGGTGGCGGCCGTAGATCGCGGTGGCCTTGATGGCCATCGGGCTGTCGAGGTAGACGGGCACCGGCGGGATCCGGCCGGCCCGCACCAGGGCGTCGATGTGGTAGATGAGCTGCTGCGAGCGGCCGACCGAGAAGGCGGGCACCAGCACCCGCGCCCGGCCCTTGATCGCGGCCTCCAGGACCTCGGCCAGCTCCTCGATCGACTGGTCGAGCGGCCGGTGGTCGCGGTCGCCGTAGGTCGATTCCAGGAACACCAGGTCGGCCGCCGCCGGCGGCGGGGCCGGGTCGCGGAGGAACGGCATGCCGATCGGCCCGAGGTCGCCCGAGAACAGGAGCACGCGGGTGCGGCCCCCCTCGCGCACCGTGAGCTCGACGCTCGCCGAGCCGAGCATGTGGCCGGCCTCGAAGAGCCGCGCCGTCACGCCGTCGGCCACCTCGCGCGGCTGGTCGAGCCCCAGGACGTGGAAGGCGGCATCGAGGGCCTCGACGTCGTCGGGCCCGTAGAGCGGGGCGTGCGCGGGCAGGCCCCGGCGCTCGCGGTGGCGGTTGCGGCGCTCGGCGTCGGACTGCATCAGGTGGGCCGAGTCGCGGAGCAGCAGGCCGGCCAGGTCGACGGTCGCCTCGGTGGCGTGCACCCGGCCGCGGAATCCCTCGCGGAGCAGGAGCGGCAGGCGGCCGCTGTGGTCGAGGTGCGCATGCGTGAGCACGACGGCGTCGAGCGCCTCGGGCCGGACCGGGCCGAGGTCGCGGTTGCGATCGCCGCGGGCGGAGGAGCCCTGGAACAGGCCGAAGTCGACGAGCACGCGGCTGCGGCTGGTCTCGACCAGGTAGCCCGAGCCGGTGACTTCGCCGGCGGCGCCACAGAGGCTGATGCGCATGGGGTCCGATCCCTGGGGGCGGGGGGAGAGGGGCCCCGCTCAGGGGCGGGGCCCGGCCCTCACTGTCCCCCAGGCGTCCGGAGGGGTCAATGGCCCTGGCTGGCGGCGGCGGTCTCGAGGTCGGGCGCCCAGTTGGCCTCGGCGCGGGTCAGGGCGCAGACGCCGCCGACCTTCGCGATCGGGTCGGTGTCGGGGGCGCGGTCGGTCGGGATCAGGTACACGCCCACGCGGTGCCGCAGCGCCAGGCGGAGGATCTCCTGCACGGCGTTGACGGTGCGGGTCAGGCCGCCGCAGTAGAGGCAGGTGGCCAGCGCGGCGCCGAAGCGGTAGCGGCAGTCGCGGCAGACCGCGCCGGCCAGGTCGCGGCGGCCCCCGACGACGACCTGGGTGGCCCGCCCTTGCTGGAGGGCGTCGAGCACCTCGGTCGGGCCGTCGGCGACGTGGTGCCGCTGCTGCCAGCGCCCGGTCAGCTCGGCCAGGAGCTCCGCCTCACGGCCGGCGCGCCAGGCGTCGACGGCGCGGGCCACGTCGTCGGCCACGTCGGCCGGGTCGGTCGTGTCGGGCTGGCTGCCGACCTCGACGATCTGGTCCTGCACCCGCCGGTCGAGCAGCCGGCGCACGGCGGCCGTCAGGTGCGGGGTGCCCAGCAGGATCAGGCCGTCGAAGTCGGCGCCGGTGTAGTGGCCGCCGATGGTCTCGGCGACGCCCTTGAGGAAGCCGTCGTTGTCCAGCGGCTGCTGGAACTCGTGCCAGGTCTGCGCGAACCGCTTCTTGTAGGTGAACCGCGGCTTGTCGCGCTGCATCGGCGGCAGGTCGCGCTCGACCCGCTCGACCAGCTCGGGCACGCCGGCGTGGGCCTCGAAGAGGCTCAGGTCGCGCGAGCCGACGCGGGCGATCAGGTGCCGGGGCGTCGTGGACCAGCGCTCCAGCAGCGGCAGCACGAACGGGTCCTCGTCGAGCACCAGCATGTTCTCGACCGGGAAGTCCAGCGGCACGACGTGCAGCAGGCCGCGGGCGGCCCCGCTGAAGACGGCCAGCCCGCGCGCCGCCGGATCGACGCGGGCGATCGCCTGCTCGATGGCGGCGGCGTTGGCCGCCAGGGCCGCGCTCGCCTCGGCCGCGCTGAGCGCGGCATCGGCCTGCTGGAGTTCGCCCCTCAGGTGCTGCGCGGCGTCGGTGCGGAACCCGTCGTGGCGGCGGAGGTCGAGGTAGGCGCTCACGACGTAGTCGCGGCGGTCCTGGCGATCGAGCAGGATCTCCAGCTCGCGGCGCAAGGTGGGCATGATCATGGTGCGGCGGTCCCAGCTCTGCGGGTTCGGGTCGGTCTGGGCCGTGGCTCGCCACGGCCACGGGCGCCCGTCGCGGTCCCCGGGGACGGGTTTGCGGGCCCGACTCCCTGCCGACGCAACAACGGTGCCGCCCCCGCTCCCGCCGCTCGCGTGAGTGAGTGCCGGCCGGGTCCTCGGGCCCGGCCGGGACCGCTCACCAGCCCAGGCCCACGGCGTCGAGCCGGCGCTCCAGGCGGTCGAGGTCCCAGACCTGGGCAACCTTGTCGTCGCCGACGCTGGCCAGGCGGTGGCCCCGGGCGCCGAAGGCCAGCGCCAGCACGCCGCCGGGGTGGCCGGGCAGGTGGATCATCGGCCGGGGCTCGAGGCCGGTGACCTGCCAGAGCGTGATCGGGCCGTGCTGGTGGCCGGCGGCCAGCCAGCGGCCGTCGGCGTCGAAGGCCAGCGCCGTCACGGTCGCCTCGGTCTCGGCCTGCGGCGGCAGCACGGCGGTCGTGCGCCCGTGCGCCGTCTCGATCAGCCGGACGGTGCCGCCGGGCTCGGCGACGGCCAGGGTGCTGCCGTCGGGGCTCAGCGCCATGGCGATCACGTCGGAGTGCGCCTCGGCCCAGTCCAGCGGCCGGGGCGGGGTGGCGCCCGAGGGGTCGAGGGCATAGGCGAGCAGGGGGCCCTCGCGACTGCCGGGCTCCTGGCGGACGAGGTACAGCCGGTCGCCGGCCGGCGCCAGCGCCAGGCCGCTCCAGAGGCTGACCGGCCCACCCCGGCCGCCGCCGCGACCGCCGCGGCCGGCCCGGTCGCGCTCGGGGTCGGCCACGAGCAGCCGCAC
>CAZUZD010000323.1:0-6742 GCA_964624465.1 uncultured Isosphaeraceae bacterium | reverse complement strand
GACCTGGTCGTTCACCCCGGCCACCGCGATCGCCGACGGCGTCAAGAACCTGACGGCCCGGGTCATCGACCTGGCCGGCAACCTCTCGCCGACCAGCGCCCTGTTCACCGTCACGGTGGACACGGTGACGCCCGACACCTGGGCCGCGGTGGGCGGGGTGCTGACCCCGACCGGCCCGGTGGCCAACGCGGTCACCAGCAGCACGACGCCGACCCTGGCCGGCACCGTGGGCCCCGCCGGCGCCGGCTCGGCCACCGGGCCGAACGAGTCGCTGCTGGTCTATGACAACGGCGTGCTGCTCGGCACGGCGACCGTGACGGTGGTGCCCGGCGGCCAGAGCACCTGGAGCTACACCCCGACCACGCCGCTGGCCGTGGGTAGCCACAGCATCACGGTGAAGGTGGGCGACGCGGCCGGCAACCTGGGCATGCCCAGCCTGGCCGTCGGCTTCACGATCGACCAGTCGACCCCGACGACGACCCTGGTCGTCAACGACCTGGTCGACAGCGTGGGCAGCGAGCAGGGCTCGGTCGCCAACGGCGGCGTGACCAACGATGCCCAGGCCATCCTGCTCGGCACCCTGAGCGCCCCGCTGGCCGCCGGCGAGACGGTCCGGGTCTTCAACAACGGCGTCCAGATCGGCACCGCCACGGTGTACAACTCGACCTCGTGGTACTTCTGGCCCAGCACCCCGCTGGCCCAGGGCACCTACACCCTGACCCTGCGGGTCGCCAGCGCCGGCGGCAACCTGGGCCCGGTCAGCAGCACCCGGACCTTCACGGTCGACACCACGGCGCCGACCGCGGTCGCGGCGATCGCCAGCGTCGTCACCCCCACCGGCACCGTGAGCGACGGCGGTACGACCACCGCGACCCTGCCGACCTTCACCGGCACCCTGGGCGGCCCGACCGCGGGCGCCGCCCTGGCCGCCGGCGATCGGATCGAGGTCCGCGACGGCACGACGCTCCTTGGCCTGGCGACGGTGACGGTTGTCCCCGGCGGCCAGAGCACCTGGAGCTTCACCCCGACGACGGCCCTGGCCCTGGGTGCCCACAGCATCACGGTCCGGATGTCCGACGCCGCTGGCAACGGCACCACCAGCGCCGCCCACACCTTCACCGTCAGCTCCTCGGCCCCGACGGCCACCGTCGTGATCGACCGGCTGGTCGATGGTGCCGGCTCGGTCCAGGGCAACGTCGCCAACGGCGGCGTGACCAACGACGTCCAGGCGATGCTGCTGGGTACCCTGAGCGCCCCGCTGACCAACGGCGAGACGCTCCAGGTCTTCAACAACGGCGTCTTCCTCGGCTTCGCCTCGGTCTACAACTCGACCTCGTGGTACTTCTGGCCCAGCACCCCGCTGACCAACGGCACCTACAACCTGACGCTCCGGGTCGCCAGCTCCTCCGGCATCCTGGGCGCGGCCAGCTCGACCTTCTCGTTCACCGTGAACACGGCCCTCGCCGGCTGATCCGGCCGGTCCCCGATCGCCCGGATCACGGACCCCAGCGGGCCGGCTCTCCCGAGCCGGCCCGTTGCCGTTCACGGCGGCCCCGGCCGCTCCCGGAACCCACCACCACGCCGGCCGCCATCGTCCCGCACCGGGCGATCGCGGCCGGCGTGCTGCTTTCCCGGTCCGGTCCGGTCCGGCCCGCGCCGCTCGCGGGGACCCGCGTGGTTGCCCGGGGATCTGCTTCGCCGCACAATGGCCGGGTCGGGCGGATCTCCCCTGCCCCGGACCCTCGGGAACCGTGACCATGCCCTCGACGGTGCTCTGCCTGCTCGGATCGCTGCTGCTGGCCCAGGCCGCTCCCTCGGACCCGAAGCCGTTCCCCGGCGCCGTCAGCCGGTGGGAGGGGTTCGTGCGGCACGACTTCGACCTCGACGGCGCGAATGTGATCGTGGTCGAGCCGGAGGACCCCCTGCCCGGCCGCCCCTGGGCTTGGCGCGGCGAGTTCTTCGGCGCCTATGCCAACGCCGATGCCGAGCTCGTCCGCCGCGGCTGGCATCTGGTGTCCGTCAGCGCCCCCGACCTCTTCGGCGCACCGGCGGCCATGACGCGGTGGGAGCGGCTCCACGAGGTGATGGTGCAGGATCACGGGCTGGCCCCGAAGCCCGCGCTGATCGGCCTGAGCCGGGGCGCGCTGTACTGCATGGCCTGGGCGGCCAAGCACCCCGACCGCACCCTGCTCGTCTACCTCGACAACGGCGTCTGCGACTTCAAGAGCTGGCCGGGCGGGAGGCCGAAGGGCCTGGGCACCGGCCAGGGGTCGCCCGAGGAGTGGGCCAAGCTCCTCCAGGCGTACGGCTTCCGCGACGACGCCGAGGCGATCGCCGCGCGGGTCAACCCGGTCGACTCCCTGGCCCCGCTGGCCGGGGCCCGCATCCCCCTGCTGCTGGTCTACGGCGACAGCGACCGCGTGGTGCCGCACCGCGAGAACTCCGAGCGGGTCTACGACCGCTACCGCGCGCTCGGCGGGCCGGTCGAGCGGATCGTGAAGCCGGGGCAGGATCACCACCCCCACGGCCTGACCGACCCGCGGCCGATCGTCGACTTCTTCGAGTCTGTCCGCGTGCCGGTCGCGTTCCGGATCACCGACCCCGGCGGCACGGCCCGGTTCGCCGCGCAGTCCCCCGCCCCGGCCTTCGGTGCCGCCGACCCGGCCCTGCCGACGATCGCGATCGACCGGACGCAGGCCTTCCAGTCGATCGACGGCTTCGGCTACACCCTCACCGGCGGCAGCGCCGAGCTGCTCTCCCGCATGACCCCCGATCGCCGCGCCGCGCTGCTGCAGGAGCTGTTCGCCACCGAGGGCGACGGCATCGGCGTGAGCTATCTGCGGCTCTCGATCGGCGCCTCCGACCTCGACGGCCGCGTCTTCTCCTACGATGACGGCGCGGCCGACCCCGAGCTGACCCGGTTCAGCCTCGACCCCGACCGCGCCCACCTGATCCCCGTGCTCAAGCAGATCCTGGCGATCGTCCCCGACCTGAAACTCATGGCCTCGCCGTGGTCGCCCCCGGCCTGGATGAAGACGAATGGCAGCAGCGTCGGCGGCAGCCTCAAGCCCGAGTTCCAGGCGGCCTATGCGGCGTACTTCGTGAAGTATCTGCAAGGCATGCGGGCCGAGGGCGTGCGCATCGACGCCGTGACCGTGCAGAACGAGCCCCTGCACGGCGGCAACAACCCGAGCCTGCTCATGACCGCCGCCGAGCAGGCCGGGTTCATCAAGCACCACCTCGGCCCCGCGTTCCGGAAGGCCGGGCTCGACACCAAGATCGTCATCTACGACCACAACTGCGACCGGCCCGATTACCCGATCGCCATCCTCGACGACCCCGAGGCCGCGCAGTTCATCGACGGCACCGCGTTCCACCTCTACGGCGGCAAGATCGACGCGATGGCGCAGGTGCACGACGCGCACCCCGACAAGCACCTGTACTTCACCGAGCAGTGGATCGGCGCGCCCGGGGACCTGCGGGGCGACCTGGCCTGGCACACCCGCGAGCTGATCGTCGGGGCCACCCGCCACTGGGCCCGCACGGTGCTGGAGTGGAACCTGGCCTCCGACCCGAAGCAGGAGCCGCACACCCCCGGCGGCTGCGACCGCTGCCTGGGCGCCCTGACCCTCGACGGCGACGCCGTGACCCGCAACCCGGCCTACTACATCGTCGCCCACGCCGCGAAGTCCGTCCGCCCCGGCTCGGTGCGGATCGCCAGCGACGCCGTCGCCGGCCTCCCGAACGTCGCCTTCACCACCCCCGACGGCCGCACCGTCCTGATCGTCCTGAACGACTCCCCCGCCCCGCGCTCCTTCACCGTCCGCGACGGCGACCGCACCCTGCCCCTCTCCCTGCCCCCCGGCGCCGTCGGCACCTGCACCTGGCGCTGAGGGGCCCGCGGCGCCCGACCTCGGGAGCCCTTCCGAATCGTCGGCGTGGCCACGCTTCGCTCAGGCCACGGCACACTGGACTTCACGGTCCAAGGCCGCTGGATCCGGGCTCCGTGGCCGGACCCCGGGCACCCCGACGGCTCCCCTCCCGTAGGTTGGATGAGCGGAGCGAAATCCGACGGGCCGGGTCGGTGGCCTCCGAATCGTCGGCGTGGCCGCGCTGCGCTCGGCCCAAGGCACACGTCAGCTCAGTCCAGGGCGAGTGGATCCGGGCTCCGCACGGCGGAACCCGGGCACCCCGGTTTGGTCTCGGCCGGTCTCGCTGGACGGCCGGATGAGCGGAGCGAAATCCGCCGGGTGTTGGCTGGCCTTGGACTACCCCGTGGGTCGATCGGCGGGCGTCGGACTCACGTGCCGCAGAAGGTGCGATAACCGCACTCGTCGGCGGGCGGGTCGCGGTACTCGGCGTGCTCGGGTCGCGACTCGTAGGGGGTGGCCAGCGCCTCCAGGAGTCGCTGGAGCACGGTGAGATCGTCGCGGTCCTCGGCGGCGGCCAGAGCGGCCTCGACCTGGTGGTTCCGGGGGATCACCGCCGGGCTGGCCGACTGCATCAGCGCCCGGGCCGCCTCGTCCGGGCCCTCCGCGCGCCCGAGCCGACGGCACCAGCGTTCGTGCCAGGCGCGGAACTCGGGATCGCGGCCCGGTTCGCCGGCGAGCACGTCCTCGGTGGCCAGGGCGCGGAAGGTGTTCGTGAAGTCGGCCCGGGTCCGCTGCATCCAGTCCAGCAGCGTCTGGAACAGTTCGGGATCGTCGGGTGCCTCGGTCGTCAGGCCGAGCTTGCGGCGCAGGCCGGCCTGCCGGTGGCGCTCGAAGGCGGCGGGGTAGGCGTCGAGCGCCTCAATGGCGATCGCGATGGCCGGATCGGGCTCGGGGTCGAGCAGCGGCAAGAGGGTCTCGGCGAACCGGGCCAGGTTCCAGTGCAGGATGTTCGGCTGATTGCCATAAGCGTACCGGCCGCCGCGGTCGATCGAGCTGTACACCTGGGCCGGGTCGTAGGCGTTCAGGAAGGCGCACGGGCCGTAGTCGATCGTCTCGCCCGAGACCGCCACGTTGTCCGTGTTCATGACCCCGTGGATGAACCCGACGAGCTGCCAGCGCGCCACCAGCGCCGCCTGGCGCTCGATCACGGCGGCCAGGAAGCCGCGGTAGCGGTCGGGCTCGCCGGCCAAGGCGGGGTCGTGACGGGCGATGGCGTAGTCGGCCAGGGCCCGCAGGGTCGCCGGGCTGCGGCGGACGGCGTACTCGAAGGTGCCGACGCGGAGGTGGCTGGCGGCCACCCGCGTCAGCACGGCGCCCCGCTTGAGCGTCTCGCGGTAGACCGGCTGGCCGGTGGTGACGACCGCCAGGCTCCGGGTGGTGGGGATGCCGAGGGCGGCCATGGCCTCGCTGACGATCAGCTCGCGGAGCATCGGCCCGAGCGCCGCGCGGCCGTCGCCGCCGCGGGAAAATCGGGTCCGCCCCGAGCCCTTGAGCTGCACGTCCACCAGCCGGCCGTCGGGGGTGCGGTGCTCGCCCACGAGCAGGGCGCGGCCGTCGCCGAGCATCGTGAAGCCGCCGAACTGGTGCCCGGCGTAGGCCTGGGCGATCGGCCGGGCGCCGGCCGGCACGGCCTGCCCCGCGAACAGCGCCGCGGCCGTCCCGGAGTCGAGCCCGGCGAGATCCAGCCCCAGCTCCCGCGCCAGCCCGTGGTTCAGGAACACGACCTTCGGCTCGGGCGCCGGCGCCGCCCCGGTCTCCTCGAACAGGTCGCCCGGCAGCCCCGCGTAGGTGGCCTCGAACCGCCAGCCGACCGGGTCCCGATCCGCGTCCCTTGCCCCGACAGCATCCATCCCCGTCCCCCTGACGCGGCCCGCCACCACCGCTCCCGTTCACTGCACTCCGGTCCACTCCAGCATTGTACCCGGGCGGGCCATCCCCCCGGTCCGCAGCCCACCGCTCCTCTGCCCCCGGCCGCGAAACCCGTACCATGGGCGATCGGTCTGGATGGACTCCGAGGAGTCCCCAGGAGAACGATCCGGGTCTGCGCCCATGTCGCGCTCGACGGCGTGATCGCGCCCGGGGGACGGCACGAGGGCGCCGAGTATGGGCACGGCGGCTGGACGACGCCCTACCGGAACCCGGCTGGCGCTGCGGCCGTCGCCGAGGCCCGGGGCCGCGGCTTCGACCTGCTGCTGGGCCGTCGCACCTACGACCTCCGGGCCGGCTTCTGGCCAAAGGCCGGGACGAGCCCGATGGCCATCAGCCTGAACGCCGCCACGACGTACGTCGTGACCCACCGGCCCGAGAGTCTCGCCCGGGGCCCGGTGGGCGACCTCGGCGCGGACGTCCTGGCCGGAGTTTGCGCCCTCAAGGCCCAGGACGGCCCCGACCTCGTCGTCCGGGGCCGTGCGGCCGTGACCGCGCTGCGGCTCGAGCACGGCCTGGTCGACGAGGTCGTGCCCGGTGTCGACCCGGTCCTGCTGGGCCGGGGCCTCCGCGCCTTCACCGACCACGTCGACCCGCGCGAACTCGCGCTCGTCCGCACCACCAGCACACCCACCGGTGTGCTGGTCAGTACCTACCGGTGCGTGGGAGCCCTGCAACCCCCGCCCGCGCCCGCCTGAGCGGCCGAGCGGGCGGCGTCGCTCAGGCGGCGGTGCGGCGCCCGCGCCGGGCGGCGATCAGGCCGGCGACGGCGACCAGGCCACCCATCGCCACCGTCGAGGCCTCGGGGACGGCCGTCACCACCGTGGCGTCGGGGCCGCCCGAGAAGGCCGGGCCGGTGATGATGTCGATCGTCACCCCCGGGT
>CAZUZD010000322.1:0-6762 GCA_964624465.1 uncultured Isosphaeraceae bacterium | reverse complement strand
GCCGCGCCCCGAGGACGACGGCCCGGACGGCCCCGCCGCCGACTCGCTGGCCGGCCGGCCGCCGGCGGTCGTCCCGCCGCCGGGATCGCCGGCCGAGCGGCATCTCCAGGCCCTGCGGCTGCCGGTGGCGTTCGAGGAGCGGTATGCCGACGAGGATCAGCCGCCCTACTTCGTGATCGTGCTCGGCAACGGCCGGGTCCTGAGCGCCTGGCCCGAGGGGACCGACGTGGCGCCCGACGCCCGCGCTCTCCCGGGCCGGGACGTCGTCTACCGCAACCGGGACCGTCGCCGCGAGGTCACGCTCCTGGGCCCCGAGCGCTCCCTGATCCTGGTCGGCCGCACGGTCGAGGGGGACCTCGGGCGGCTGCACGGCCTGGCCTGGCGGATCGGGCTGACCGGCCTGGGGGTGCTGGCCGCCGGCCTGATCGGCGGCGGCTGGCTCTCGGCGCGGGCGGTGCGGCCGATCGAGTCGATGAGCGACACCGTGGCCGGCATCACCGCCCGGCGGCTCTCCGACCGCATCGACCTGGAGCGCGTCGACGACGAGCTGGGCCGGCTCGGCGGCCTGCTCAACGGCATGCTCGACCGGCTCGAATTGGCCTTCGCGCAGCAGGTGCAGTTCACCGCCGACGCCTCGCACGAGCTGCGCACGCCGCTGTCCGTGATCCTGACCCAGGCCGAGCTCGCCCTGGCCCGGTCCCGGACCCCCGAGGAGTACCGCGAGGCGCTGGTGGTCTGCCAGCGTGCCGGCCGCCGGATGAGCTCGCTCGTCGACGACCTGCTCTGGCTCGCCCGCGCCGACTCCGGGCGTCCCGAGCTGGCCGACGACCCGGTCGACCTGGGGGCCCTGGCCGCCGAGACGGTCGCCCTGCTCGGGACCCTGGCCGACAACCGCCGGGTGGTCCTGGAGGCCCCCGAGCCCGATGCGCCGGTGGTGGTCCGGGGCGACCCGCATCGGCTGGAGCAGGTGCTCACGAACCTGATCACCAACGCGATCCTGTACACGAACGCCGGCGGCCGGGTGACGATCACCGTCGCGCCGGCGGCCGACGGCGCGACGGCGGTGGTGACGATCGCCGACACCGGCGTGGGGATCGCCCCGGAGGACCTGCCGCGGATCTTCGACCGGTTCTATCGCGCCGAGCGGTCGCGGAGCCGGGGGCCGGGGGCCGGCCCCGGGGGTAGCGGCCTGGGCCTGGCCATCTGCAAGGGGGTGGTCGAGGCCCACCGGGGCGAGATCGAGGTCCGCAGCACGCCGGGCGTCGGCACCACGTTCGTCGTCCAGTTGCCCCGGCGGGGCCCGGCCGGCAAGCCCGACCCGCTCGAGGACCTCGACGGCGCCGGACCCGCCCGGCCGGGCCCCGGCGTCGGTTGAGACTCCGACCGCGGTCGTGACCCGTCCGCCCGCCCGGTGCGGCCGGCACTCCGACCCTCCCCGGGCCGCGAGCCTGCGGGGGCGATTCGCCCGGATCGCACGGCTCGGGATCGTAGGCCGTTCCTAAACTCAGATCCCGTCGAGTACAATGCGATCTGCTCGACGTCGTGACCTTCGATGCGTTGCGGCTCGGGGCCAGCCCGGCGCGGCGTCCGGAGGGTGTCGGGGGCTCGCGTGACGGCCGTCCTCACGCTCGCGGGGGCCGTACCGGCCTCGGCCCCGGCGGTCGTGGTGCAGAATTCGTCCGTTCAGGTCGATGTGGACCCAGGCCCTGGCGGAGTGCGTCGGATGAGTACCCTGGGCGCTGCGAATGGCCAGCTGCTGGCCAGGCTCCGCGCCGAGACCCGCGCCGAGCATGACGCGGCCGAGGCCGCGCTGGACCTGCTGCGACCCACGCTGACGCGGTCTGACTACCGCGCCGCGCTGGTCAAGTTCCACGGCTTCTACCGCCCGGTCGAGGCGGTCCTCTGGGCCGACGACGGCTGGCGGGATCGGGGCATCGAGCCGTCGGAGCGGCAGAAGCTGCCGCACTTGCGGGCCGATCTGGCGGCGCTGGGGGCGGGCGACACGGCCGGCCTGCCCGTGTGCCGCGACCTGCCGCCGCTGGCGACCGCCGCGGCGCGGTTCGGCTGCCTCTACGTCCTCGAGGGAGCGACCCTGGGCGGTCAGATCCTCGGCCCCCGGCTCCAGCAGCAGCTCGGCCTGACGCCCGACTCGGGAGCCCGGTTCTTCGACGGCTACGGCCCCCGGACCGGCCCGTTGTGGCAGGAGTTCCGCGCGGCGCTGACCGCGTTCGCGGTCGCGCCCGACGATCAGGAGGAGGTCATCGCCGCCGCCCTGGCGACCTTTCAGGCGCTGAGACGCTGGTGGGGAGTGGCATGAGCGAGGACCATCCTCCGGTCGAGCCGGCCTGGTCGGGCCAGCCGTACAGCACGAAGCGCCACGGCGTCACGCTCACCAGCTGCGACAGCGAGCCGGTGCAGACGCCGGGCTGCGTCCAGGACCACGGGGCGCTGGTGGTGGCCCGGGCCGCGGACCTGGTGGTCGTGCAGGCGACCGAGAACACCAGCGTGCTCCTCGGCCACGACGCCGAGGCGCTGCTGGGGCAGGGGGTGGCGGCCGTGATCGGGGCCGACGGGGCCGAGCGGATCCGCGCCTGCCTGGCGCACGAGCCGACCGACCGGAACCCGCTCTACGTCTTCACGATGCCCGCCCGCGGCGCCGCGCCCCCGCTGGACGTGACGGTGCACACGCTCGACGGCCTGGCCCTGATCGAGTTCGAGGCCACCGGCCGCACCGACCCGGCCGAGCCCGACTACTACGCCCTGGTCAAGAAGACGGTCGCCCGGCTCCAGACGGCCGTCACGCTCCGCGACTTCTGCACCATCGTGGCCGACGAGTTCCGCAGCCTCACCGGCCTCGACCGCGTGATGGTCTACAAGTTCCACGAGGACGACCACGGCGAGGTCTTCGCCGAGAGCCGGCGGGAGGACCTGCCGTCGTGGCTCGGGATGCACTATCCGGCCGACGACATCCCCCGGCCGGCGCGCGAGATCTACCGCAAGGTCTGGATCCGGCCGCTGCCCGACGCCACTGGTGGCCTGGCCGAGCTCGTGCCGCTGCGGAACCCCGAGACGGGCCGGCCGCTGGACCTGACCTACTGTTCCCTGCGCGGCGCCTCGGTGATGTACACCGAGTACCTGGCAAACATGGGGGTGCGGGCCAGCCTGACGCTGGCGATCCGCCGCGGCGACAGCCTCTGGGGCCTGATCGCGGGGCATCACTACGCGGGTCCCAAGCACATCGCCTTCCAGGTGCGGGCCGCCTGCGAGTTCCTGGCCCAGGTCGTCTCGCTCCAGCACCGCGCCGCCGAGGAACGCGAGAGCCTGACCGGCCGGCTGCACTTCGAAGAGGTGCACCAGCGGCTGGTGGCCGCCGCCGCCCAGGAATCCGGCCTGTCGGCGCTCATCGACGGCACGCCGTCACTCCTCGACGGCATGGACGCCAGCGGCGCCGCACTCTACCAGCACGACCGGTGGTGGCGGATGGGCGCCACGCCGACCGAGGCCGAGCTGGACGCGCTGGCTGAATGGCTCATCGCGCGCCCCGAGTTCGAATCGGCGACCCGACCGGTCTACGCCACCGACATGCTGGGCCGCGACTACCCCCCGGCGGCCGCGTTTGCCGACGTGGCCAGTGGCCTGCTGGCGGTGCCCCTGTCGCGCGGGCGGCGGACCCTGCTGCTCTGGTTCCGCCCCGAGACGATCCGAACGGTGGACTGGGGTGGCAACCCGCACGACAAGCCGATGATCACCGGCCCGAACGGCCCCCGGCTCACGCCCCGGCGGAGCTTCGAGCTGTTCCGCGAGTCGGTCCGCGGCCGGTCGCGGCCCTGGCAGGCCTTCGAGCTCGACGCGGCCTTGCGGCTGCGGCTGCTCCTGATGGAGATCGTCGTGAGCCGCTCCGAGCGGCTGGCCGACCTGAACGCCGACCTGTCGCGGAGCAACGAGGAGCTGGACGCGTTCGCCTACGTCGCCAGCCACGACCTGAAGGAGCCGCTGCGGGGAATCCACAAGTACGCGCACCAGCTCTACGAGGAGGAGGCCGCGCTCGACGAGGAGCGGCGGCGCCGGATCGAGACCCTGATGCGGCTGACGGTGCGGATGGACGGCCTGCTCGACTCGCTGCTACACTTCTCGCGGGTCGGCCGCGTGACCCTGGCCATCGGCGGCGCCGACCTCAACGAGGTGCTCGCCGAGGCGATCGAGATGGTCAACCACCGCGCCGGCGACGCCCCCGAGGCGATCGAGTTCGCCGTCCCCCGGCCGCTGCCGACGATCCGCTGCGACTGGGTCCGGGTGCGCGAGATCTATGTGAATCTGCTGTCCAACGCCCTGAAGTACAACGACCAGCCCCGGCGTCGGGTCGAGATCGGCTACATCAGTCCCGACGAGCCGCACGACGGGATCGGCGGCCCGGATGGCGTGGCGCGGCACACGATCTTCTATGTCCGCGACAACGGCATTGGCATCCAGCCCAGGCACCGCGACCAGGTCTTCAAGATGTTCAAGCGGCTGCACGCCCGGGACCAGTACGGCGGCGGCACCGGCGCGGGGCTGACGATCGTGCGCAAGCTGGTCGAGCGACACCACGGCCGCGTCTGGATCGCCGCCGCGCCGGACGGCCAGGGGACCGTGGTCGCCTTCACGCTCCCGGGCGAGGACGGGCGCGCATGAGCCCACTCTCGGGGCCCCCCTCGCCACCAATGGTGCTGGTCGTGGAGGACTCGGACGAGGACTTCGACACCTGCCGCGACGCCGCGCGCCGGGCGAACCTGCCGCACCTGATCCACCGCGTCGGCAGCGGCGACGAGTGCCTGGAGTACCTGGGCGGGGTCCGCACGGGCGCGGCGCGGCCGGTGCTGATCCTGCTGGACCTGAACACGCCGGGCATCGACGGCCGCGAGACGCTGGCGACCCTCAAGGGGGACCCCGTGCTGAGGACGATCCCGGTCGTGGTGCTGACGACCTCGAACAACCCGCGGGACGCCGGGTTCTGCTACCGGGCCGGCGCCAACGCCTACCACGTCAAGCCGGTGCGGCACACGGAGCACCTCCGCGTGCTCGACGCCGTCTTCGGCTACTGGCTGAACGATGTGGTCCTGCCGGGCGAGGGGGGACCAGGGTCATGACGGTCGCCAGCACCGGGATTGCGCCGCCGCCCTGGCGGGTGGTCATCATCGACGACAGCCCCGAGGACCGTGCCGAGGTCCGCCGGCTCCTGATGGGGGCGGCGGACCGCCGCTACCTGATCCGGGAGAGCGAGTCGGGCGCCGGTGGCGTGCGGGCGGTGCGCGAGTCGGCCGCTCCCCCCGACTGCGTGATCCTGGACCACTTCCTGCCCGACATGGCGGCCATCGACGTGCTCGCCGACCTGCTCGGCCCCGATGGCCTGACGATCTGCCCGGTCCTGGTGCTGACCGGCTACGACGGCCCGGAGTTCGGCCCCGCCGTGCTCCGCGCCGGGGCCCAGGACTACCTCGGCAAGAGCGCGCTCACGGCGCAGGCGCTGCGCCGCGCCGTCGAGAACGCCGCCGAGCGCCACGCGCTGACCCGGAAGCTCCGCGAGCGCGAGCAGGCGCTCCGCGAAAGCGAGCAGTGGCTCGATCATGCGCTCCAGGCCGCCGGCGCCGGCACCTGCGCCCTGGACCTGACGACCCGGGAGTTCCGCGTCAGCGCCCGCGCGCGAGTTCTGATCGGTCTGGACCCCATGACGCCCCCCGTCTTCGAGGCGGCCCTGGATCGGATCCACCCCGAGGACCGCGCCCCGACCGAGGCCATCCTGGAGCATTCGATCCGGACCGGGGAGCCGTTCCGGTTCGAGTACCGCCGCCGCGACACCGGGGCCTGGGTCCTGGCCCTCGGCGAGCGGTGGCAGAGCGCGAAGGGGCCCGTCCTGGTGGGCCTGGTCCAGGACGTCACGGCGCAGAAGCGCTTCGAGGCCGACCTCCAGGCGGCCAAGGAGGCGGCCGAGGCGGCCAGCCGGGCCAAGAGCGAGTTCCTGGCCAACATGAGCCACGAGGTCCGCACCCCGATCGGCGCCGTGCTCGGCTACGCCCGGATGCTCCGCGATGGGGCGCTGAACCCCGCCGACACCCGCCAGGCGCTCGAGGCCCTGGAGACCAACGGCGAGCACCTGCTGCGGATCGTCGACGACATCCTCGACCTCTCCCAGGTCGAGGCCGGCCGGCTCCAGTTCGAGCGGGTGCCCTGTTCCCCCTGGGACCTCGTCCGCGAGACGGTCGCCGCGCTGGACGTCCGCGCCCGGGAGCGACAGATCCAGCTCGAATGCCAGGCGTCGGGGCGCATGCCGGAGTCCGCGCTCCTGGACCCGATCCGGGTCCGCCAGATCCTGATCAACCTGGTCGGCAACGCCGTCAAATTCTCCGACCCCGGCGACCGGGTGCGGGTGCTCGTCGGGGTCACCCCCGATCCGGTTCCGCGCCTGGAGGCCCCCGCCGCCGCCGACCCCGCGGTCCGCGCCAGCGTCGGGTCGCTGGTCCTGGAGGTCGACGACGAGGGCCTCGGGATGAGCCCCGAGCAGGTCGAGCTGATCTTCCGGCCGTTCCACCAGGCCGAGGCCGGCCACTCGCGCCGCTTCGGGGGCACGGGCCTGGGCCTGAGCATCACCCGGCGGCTGGTCGAGGGCATGCAGGGCACGATCCAGGTCGTCACCGCCCTGGGGACCGGCAGCCGGTTCACCGTGCGCCTGCCGCTGCTACTGCCGGCCAGCCCGCCCACCCCGACCCCGGCTCCGGCCCCGGCCCC
>CAZUZD010000321.1:0-6793 GCA_964624465.1 uncultured Isosphaeraceae bacterium | reverse complement strand
GTGGGTGCTGTTGATCTGGCACTCGTAGCCGTCGGTGAACCCCGGTTTGGCCGTGGTCCGGAAGTACATGCCCGAGTTGCCCTTGTCGTTGATCTTGATCTCGGCGCGGAACCGGAAGTTCTTGAAGCCGCCCTTCTCGGTGGTGATCATCGAGGCGGTGCCGGAGCCGACGAGCTCACCGCCGACGACCTCCCACTTCGACTTGCCGGTGAAGTCATTGACGACCCAGCCGGAGAGGTCCTTGCCGTTGAACAGCGGCGTCCAGGCGGCATCCTGGGCGCGGGCCGGGGCCGGGGCGGCGGCCGCCAGGGCCAGCAGGGCCACGGTGAGGAACGATCGACGCATCAGTTCAGTCCTTGCTGCAGAGAGTGTATCGGGAGAGTGCGTCGCCCCCGGAACCTCGCCCGCGGGCCCACCTCGCGAGTCGGATCATAAGCCAACCCCGCCCGGCTGTCATGACCCCAGCCCCACGCGCCCCCGGGTCCCCCAGGAACTCCCGATGACCACGCCCACGCCCGCCGACGACCGCCCCCTGACCGACCGCCCCAGCCCGGAGGTCCTCGCCCGCCCGGCCCTGAGCGCCCCCGAGGCGATCGCCCGCCGCCGGGCCACCCGCCACTTCGACCCGGCGCGGCCGCTCGACGAGGCGACCCTCAAGGCAATCCTGCACCTGGCGACCCTCGCTCCCTCGAGCATGAACCTCCAGGCCTGGCGGTTCGTGGTCGTCCGCAGCGAGCGCAACCGCCAGCGGCTCAAGGCATGCGCCTTCAACCAGCCGAAGGTCGGCGAGGCGGCCGTGGTCGTGATCGTGCTCGGCTACCAGACTCCGCACGCCACCGACGCCGATGCGATGGTCGACCACCAGCTCCGCCTGGGCGCGATCACCGAGGAGGTCGGCCACGCCCTGCGCGCCAACGCCCGCCGCGGGGGCGACCGGATCACCGACAAGGAACTCTGGGCCACCCGATCCGCCATGCTGGGCGCGGCCACGCTCATGATCGCCGCCGAGAGCCTCGGGGTGGCGAGCGCCCCGATGGAGGGGTTCGAGCCCGAGAAGGTCCGCGCCGAGTTTGGCATCCCCGACGACCATGCGGTCTGCTGCCTGGTCGCCCTCGGGTACCCGCTCGGCGAGCCCAAGCCGTTCGGCGGGCGGTTCGGGCTGGGGCACGTCTGCTTCGAGGAGCACTTCGGGCAGCCCTGGACGCTGGGCGAGGTCTGACCGGGTTGGCCGCTGGCGACGCGCCCCGGGCGGCGATAGGATGGCCGCTCGCCCCGCCGCAACCGCATCCCCCCTCCGCACCCCACGAGGAGAGCCCATGTCCCGGTTGAACCGGTATCGCCCGCTGCTCGTCGCCGCCCTGGCCCTCAACGCCGTGGCGCTGGCCGCCTGCGGCCAGACGTACCAGGGGGGCTCGGCCAGCACCCCCGCGCCCCGCGACGACGCCTACTGGAAGCAGCTCCACGAGTCGTACGTCGAGCGGACCAAGAAGGGCGACATCGACCTGCTGTTCCTGGGCGACTCGATCACCCAGGGCTGGAACAACAACGACGTCTGGAAGCGTTACTACGGCGCCCGCAAGCCGGCCAACATCGGCATCGGCGGTGACCGCACCCAGCACGTCCTCTGGCGGCTCGACAACGCCGAGATCGACGGGATCGCGCCCAAGGTCGTGGTGCTGATGATCGGCACCAACAACATCGGCAGCAACAGCCCGGCCGAGATCGCCGAGGGCGTCCACGCCATCGTCGACAAGCTCGGCGCCAAGCTGCCGAAGTCGAAGGTTCTGCTGCTCGGCGTCTTCCCCCGCGGCGAGAAACTCGACGCCCGCCCCGGCGAGATCAACGCCATCATCAAGGGCCTGGCCGACGGCAAGCGGGTGCACTACCTCGACATCAGCAAGGCCTTCCTCAACGCCGAGGGGCAGATCCCCAAGGACCTGATGCCCGACTTCCTGCACCTCAGCGACGAGGGCTACCGGCGCTGGGCTGAGGCGATCGAGCCGACGCTCTGGACCCTGCTGAACCCCGAGTGATTCGCGACCGGACGGCGCCCGGCGCGATCGCTTGAGTGACCTGGATCAGAACAGGTCGGTGAAGCGGTGCACCGGGCCGTCCTCCGGGCCGGCCGGCTCGTCGTGGAAGGGGCGAGGCGCTGGCGCCGGTCGGCTCGCGGCCACGGCGGCCAGGATGGCTGAGGCGAGCCTCAGGTCGCCGGCCGTCGTGATCTTGAGGTTGAACGGCGAGCCGTCGACGACGTGGACCGGATGCCCGAGCGCCTCGACCAGCCTGGCGTCGTCGGTCGGTCCGCTGACCTGATCGCGAGCGGAGTAGGCCCGCTTCAGCAGCTCGCGTTCGAAGGCCTGGGGCGTCTGCACGCCGAACAGGCCGGCGCGCTCGACGGTCTCGACGATCGTCCGGTCGGGCCCCACCCGCTTCAGCGTATCGGCCACGGCCACGCCCGGGAGGGCGGCCCCGTGCTGACGGGCGGCGGAGAAGACGGCCTCGACCAGCTCGGGAGTGACGCAGGGCCGCGCCGCGTCGTGCACGGCGATGAAGTCGCACGAGTCGCCCACGACCTCGAGCGCCCGCGCCACCGAGTCCACTCGCTCGGCGCCGCCGTCGATGACCCGGACGTTGAAGAACGCGGCGTTGGCGGCGTAGCGGCGATCGAACAGCTCGCGGTCCTCGGCCGCGATCGCCAGCACGATCTGGGTCACGTCGTCGCGACCGATGAACGGCTCGATGGCGCGGAGCCAGACGGCGCGGCCGTCGAGGTCGGCGTAGATCTTCTTCTGGGTCGGGTCGCCGAACCGCGTCGAGCGGCCGGCGGCGGGCAAGATCAGCGCAAAGGTCGCGGCGGCCATGCGTCGACACTCCGGATCGCGCCCGGTTCCCCCGGGCAGACGCCCGATTGTGGGGCCTCGAGGCCGCCGACGTCAACGCGCCTCAGACCACGCCCACGGGCCGTGCCCGCAGCCCGCACTCCGGAACCGGCGCGATCCGCGAAATCGGCGAGAATCGGTTCGCTTTCGCACCCCGGTCTGCGTAGAACAGGGGTCGGGGTTCGCAGGCTCCGGCGACGTCTCGGGAGACTCGTCGGCCGCGGTCGGGTGCGGGCCCGCCACCCTTCGTCCCTCGACCGCGGAACGGATGCTCCTCGCATGGAATGCCCAGGCCCGCCCGCGTGTGTGGCACAAGTGATCGAATGGCTGCGAGCCCGGCTCGCCGAGTCGGCCAGCGACTTCCCCGCGGCGACCCCGACCGCCGGCGGACCCGCACGTCAGGCGAGCCTCTTCACCAGCGCCCCGTATCGCGAGGAGGCCCCGGCGATCATCAGCCCCGCCGAGCTGGACGGCGCGTTCGAGCACCTGGAGTACGCCGTCTTCCGGCGGTTCCAGAACCAGCTCACCCGCGCCGAGCGCGGTCGGATCGACAACACCATCGAGAACACCGTCTTCAAGATCGAGCGCTACCTCGCCCGTCAGCCCGAAGACGTCGACCTCGACCGAGCCCAGGACCGCCTGGAGGCGCAGCGGGAGCGGCTGATCGCCGACCGCGAGCGTTCGGAGCGGCTCCGCGACCAGGCCCGCCGGGCCGACCTCAAGCTGGGCCAGCTCGGCACGCTCACGCCCGAGGGGTTCGAGGAGTTCGTCGCCGAGGTCTTCGAGGCGCTGGGGTACGAGGTCGAGCGCGTGGGAGGGTCGGGCGACGAGGGGATCGACCTGCGCATGAAGAAGGCAGGGTTGCGCGCGATCGTGCAGTGCAAGTACCACAGCCGCGGCGTGGTCGGCTCGCCCGAGCTCCAGCGGTTCCTCGGTTCGGTGCACCACACCCAGAGTCACAAGGGGTACTTCGTGACGACCCGGACCTACTCGCTGGCGGCCGAGAAGTTTGCCGCCGACCACCCGATCGAGCTGATCGACGGCCCGAGGCTCGTCGAGCTGGTGCAGCAGGCCATGGGCCCCGGGGCGCGTCGCGAACCCGAGTCGGCCTGGTTCTGACGCCGTCGGCGGGCGCGCTGCGGCGCCTGCGGCGGCGCGGCAGTTGCGGTGGAAGACCGGCGTGCGAGTCGCCCATCCGATCCAGATCCACGTCCATCACGGTTGGTCACTTGACTGGAGTCTGGGACGCCGTTACGGTGGCCCTGGCTGGCTTGGAGGCCGGCCCAACCCCACGTCTCGACTCCAGCCAAGGAGGGTTCCCAATGGCCCGGTGTGAGCCTGAGACGCCGTTCGCCGCCCTGGACTTGCCCGCCAGCCTGCAGGAGCTCGAGGGCTTGCTGCATGCCGACCTCCAGGCGATCGTCTCGATGGTGACGACCCGCGCCCACGAGCGGCTGTTCCTCACCGGTCGCGAGTTCCAGCAGCTCCAGCAGGGGCTCTGGAATCGTCTGGTCGGCGCGATCAATGACTCGATCGAGCCGCTGACCGTCGACACCCGTTGAGCCGCCGCATGTCACGCGTGATCCTGGGCGTCACCGGCTCGGTCGCCGCCATCCGCACGCCGGCCCTGGCCCACACCCTGGCAGGCGCCGGCCACGAGGTGCAGATCGTCGCCACCGAGGCGGCCGGCTACTTCTTCGACCCGGCCGAGCTGGGCGACCTGCGTCGGCACCGCGACGCCGACGAGTGGCCGGGCGATCGCTACCGGCGTGACGATCCGGTGCTCCACATCGAGCTGCGCAAGTGGGCCGACGTGCTGGTCGTCGCCCCCCTGGACGCCAACACGCTGGCCAAATTTTCCCTGGGACTGGCCGACAACCTGCTGACGTGCCTGTTCCGGGCCTGGGACTTCGAGCGGCCGGTCATCCTGGCGCCGGCCATGAACACGCTCATGTGGGACAGCCCGGTGACCCGGCGCCACCTGCGCCAGCTCCTCGACGACCGCGGCGATGGCCGGGCGCCGTCGGACTGGTCGCTGTCCGAGGCGCCCGAGTTCTTCGCCCGGCACGCGCCCCGGCTGGTGCTGGTGCCGCCGCAGAGCAAGCGGCTCGCCTGCGGCGACGTGGGCGTGGGGGCCATGGCCGAGGTGGTCGCCATCGCCGAGGCCGTGCGCCGCTGGTCCGAGGTGCCCGAGGCGGTTCCCGAGCGCTGAACCCTTGTCGGATCAGACCCACACGAGGTTGCGGGCGATCAGGCCCACGGCGACCAGGCAGGGGACCAGGCCGATGGCGGCGGCGGTCGGGCCGGCGCCGAAGTCGCCGGAGATGACGGCCAGCGAGACGGCCGCCAGGAAGACGCCGGCGGTGCCCGCGAAGGCGGCCAGCAGCGTCGCGGCCGAGCGGCGGCGGTGCGGGTCGAGCCCGCCGGCGATCAGGGCGGCGGCGGCCACCAGGTCGGGGATCAGGAACGGGTGCAGCGGCTTGCCGCGCACGACGTGGCCGGCCTGCCAGGCCAGGATGATGATTCCCAGGAGCACGGCCCCGCGGCGGGCCAGGTCGAGCGAGCGGTCGGGCGTCATCGCCGGGTCCTCGGGGGCGGGAGCCGGGGCCGATCAGCCCCGGCGGGTTCTGTATCCGAGCGCCGTCAACGCGGCCTCGGCGGCCTTCAGGTGGTCGCCCTGGAGCTCGACGGTACCGTCCTTCACCGTGCCCCCGGTGCCGCAGCGGTCCTTGAGCTGGCGGGCCAGGGCGTCGAGGTCGTTGCCCTGGGGGTCAAGGTTGGCGATGACCGTGGCCAGCTTCCCCTTGGGCCGCTTCTCCAGCCGCAGCCGGGCCGTCTGTTCGCCGGGCGGGATCCGCTTCGGGGGCTCGGGCGGGGCAGGCGGGCACGAACACTCGCTCTCGAGCTGCTCACAGCGCTCGCAGCGCGGGGGGCGATCCCAGGCGGTCCCGGCGAACAGGCGTCCCACGATCTCGGTCCTCACGCGTGATCCAAACCCTCGATCCCGGCAGGGCCAGGCCCGCGACCGCTCAGTCGCGGGTGAAGCGGGGGTAGAGTGAGGCGCCCAGGTGTCCCCGCTTGCCGTAGAGGAACTTGAGGTGGTGGTCGACGTGGCCGGTGATGGTCGTCACGAGGGCGGCCAGCGACATGCGGCCGTTCGCGGTGTGGGTGCCGGTGCGGGCGAAGTCCGACTCGGGCAGGCGTCGGAGAATCCGGGTCAGGTAGCGGCGGTTGGCCATGAACAGGTTCACCGCCTCCTCGACCGGGGTCTCCGCCCCGCCGAGCCGCTCGATCCAGGCGTTCTCATCGAAGGCCTGGAGGGTCGGGTTCTCCTCGGCAATCACGCGCTTGATGCGGTCGGCGTACACCAGGTCGCTGTCGAGCAGGTGGCCGACCAGCTCGGCGATGCTCCACGAGCCCGGACCGGGCCGGGCCCGCTCCTGCTCGGTCGTGAGCTGCTGGGTCGCGTAGACCAGGAGCTCGGAGCCCATGGCGTAACGGTCGATGAGGGCCGCGATCGATTCCACCGCGCCCTGGCCTGACGGACTCATGACGTGTGCTCCGCTGGCAATTCCGGGGTCCCGGGCCGCTCGTCGACGGCATCGCGCCGGCGCCAGATCGCCAGCTGCGGGCGGCCATATTCCACGAACCAGATCTCCTCCTCGACGCCGAGTTCCTCGGCGAAGCGGTGGGCGACCAGGTAGTTGATCACCTCGAGCGAGGCCTCGAGGAAGTCGTGCTTCGGGTGGTCGGCGTCGAAGTCGCCGGGGTTGTGGAAGATGAACCGGAAGACCAGCACCCGCTCGTCCACCGGCCCCTCGTCCGAGACAAATCGGCCGTCCATCTCGTAGATCGAGTAGCCCCGGCACGACCGGCTGAGGTTGTGGACCCAGCTCTGGTCGTCGAAGTTC
>CAZUZD010000320.1:0-6794 GCA_964624465.1 uncultured Isosphaeraceae bacterium | reverse complement strand
GTCCAGCGCCAGGTCGCTGGGCCGCCCGGCCAGGCTCGAGAGCCGCGCGCGGCCGTCGGGCTCGACGATCGCCCACCGCGCCGTCAGCTCGGGGCCGACGGCGACCAGGGTCCGGCCATCGGGCCCGAACTCCAGGCTCAGCACCACCCGGTCGGGCGTGCGCACCGTCGCCACCTGCTGGTTGGTCGCCGGGTCCCAGAGCTCGATGCCCGAGCCGCCGCCGGCGATGGCCAGCAGCGTGCCGTCGGGGCTGAACCGCAGGGCCCGCACGAACGCCTGGTGGTGGTACAGGCCGGGCAGCGCCTGCGGGGCGCTGGTGCTGACGCTCGCCGTCGGGCCGGCCGCGGCGCCCAGGCCAGGGCCGGGGCCGGTGCTGGCGTCCCAGAGCCGGATCGAGCCGTCGCCGACGGCCACGGCCAGCAGGCCGTCGGGCCCCAGCGCCAGGGCGCTCATGGCGGCCGGCACGTCCCGGATGGTCGCCTGCTCGATGCCCGTCTCGGCGTCGACCAGCCGGATCCAGGGGTTGGCGTCGGGCCCGAAGCCCGACCAGGCGACGGCGACCGTCTGGCCGTCGGGGCTGAAGGCGACCAGCGGCACCCGGATCCGCCGCTGCTCCTCGGCGCCGGCGGTCGGGTCGGCCAGCACGGCCAGGGGCGACTCGGGCCGGGCCACGTCCCAGAGCGTCGCCCGCATCAGGAGCTGCGGCCCGCCGGGGCCTCCCGGTCCGCCGGGCCCACCGCGGCCCCCGCCGCCGGGCGGGCGACCCCGGTCGTTGACCCGCTCGAAGGTGACCAGGCGGCGGCCGTCGGGGGCGGCCAGCACGGTGTCGATGACGTGGCCGGCCAGCGGCAGGTCGGCGACCACGGCGCCGGTGGCCGGGGCGATCAGCTGCACGCCGCGGCCGTCGGGCCGGACGACGGCGAGCTGGGCGCCGGCGGCGGCCAGGCCCGTGCCGAAGCGCGGCGACTCCCCCTCGCGCTCGACGCCGAAGAGCCGGCCGGGGCGCAGGGGGGCCGTGCCGGGCTGGCCGTCGTCGGCCGGGCGCAGGGGCAGGAGCCGGGGGGTGGCGGGGTGGGCGGGCTCCCAGACCTGCAGCTCGTCGCCGGCGTCGTTCAGGGTGACCAGGGTGGCCGGCTCCGACTCGCCGGCGCCGACCGACTCGCCACTGGCCGAGCGGGCCGCCGGCGCGGTGACGAACGCCAGGCCCCAGGTGCGGCCGGTGGGCAGCGGGTCCAGCGGCTCCAGGTCCCGCAGCACCAGGAACTCGGCGACCTCGTCGCGGAGCTGCACCCGCAGCGCCGGGTCGAGCCCGGTGCCGAGCGAGGCGGCCTCCTGCAATCGCTCCAGGCCAAGCCGGCGGCGGCCGGTGATCGTCGAGGCCCGCACCGCCTGCGCCTCGCGCCAGAGCGCCTTGCGGCGGGCGGCCTGCTCCCCCTCCATGGCGATCTGGGTCTGCTGCAGGGCCCGTTGGGTCTCGCCCTTGGCCTTGATCGCCTCGTTGCGCTCCTGCACCACGTTCAGGTGCGCCCAGCTGGCCACGGCCAGCACGGCGGCTGCCGCGGTGGTGCTCACGGCCGTCAGGCTCGGGTGCCGCCGCGCGTACCGCCAGGCGCGGCCCAGCGGGCCGATCCGGCGGGCCTGCACCGGCTCGTAGGCCAGGAACCGCTCCAGGTCCTCGGCCAGGGCGCCGGCCGTGGCGTAGCGGTCGGCGGGGCGCTTGGCCATCGCCTTCAGGACGATCGTCTCCAGGTCGCGCGGGATCCTGGGGTCGAGCTTGCGGGGGGCGACCGGGTCCTTCTGGCGGATCTGCTGCACCAGGTCGGCCGCCGACTGGCCGTCGAAGGGGGGCCGCAGCGTCAGCAGCTCGTAGAGGGTGGCGCCCAGGCTGTACACGTCGGTGCGGCCGTCGATGGGGCCGGCCTGGGTCTGCTCGGGGCTCATGTACCGGGGCGTGCCCAGCAGGCTGTCGGTGTGCGTGATCCCCGGGTCGGCCAGGCGGCGGGCCAGGCCGAAGTCGGCCACCCAGATCGAGCCCCGGCCGTCGACGAGCAGGTTCGATGGCTTGATGTCGCGGTGGATGATGTGCCGCCGGTGCGCGTGCGCCAGCGCCTCGCCGGTCTGGCGGCCGACCTGGGCGACCCAGCGGTAATAGTCGGCGCCCCGGGGCGGGTCGAACGGCGAGCCCTCGTCCTCGCGGGGCCCGATGCCCGCCGGCCGCCGGCCGCCCGACTGGCTCCAGCTGGCCGTCTTGTCGAGCAGGTCCCCCGTCGCCGACCGGCCCGCCGGCTCGAACGACCCGGAGAGCCCCCCGGCCCGCGTGCTGGCGCTCAGGCCGACGGTGCGCTCCGCGCGCGGCCGGCCCAGGTCGGGCGTCTCGGTGCCGATGACCGCGCCGGGGTCCTCGCGGTGGCCGGCGTCGGCCGGGCGCCGGCCGCCGCGGCGGCTGGTCGAGCCGGCCCCGGTGGTGCGGTCCCGGCGCATGGCCCGCACCACGCGGTCGAGCCCGGCGCCCTCGATGCGCTGCATGGCGTAGTAGCAGAGGCCGCCGACCTGGCCGACGTCGAAGACCGGCACGATGTGGGTGTGGTGCAGACTGGCCGCCGTCTTGGCCTCGTTCAGGAACCGCCGCCGGCCGTTGGAGTCGGGCGCGGCGCTGGCGCCGAGCACCTTGAGGGCGACCGGGCGGTCCAGGTCGACGTGCACGGCCTCGTAGACGGTGCCCATGCCGCCGCGGCCCAGCTCGCGGACGATCCGGTAGCCGGCCACCCGCCGGCCCGCTTCGAGCATCCGCCCCGGCGCACCGCCGGCGGTGCTGCCGACGAGGTTCTGGACCATCGCCAGCCCGGCCAGGGCCTCGCGGAGGTCGTCGCCCAGGTCGGCGTAACTCTCGGCGAACCGCTCGGGGTCGGGCGGGTGGCCCCCCTCGGCGAGCTCGAGGTACGCCTCGATCGCCTCGCCCAGCCGCTCGTCGCGATCGGTCGTCGGGTCGGGGGCCGGCGTCATGGCGAGGGTCCTGGGGGCGTCGCGACCGGCCCATTTCGATGCCAGGGGGCCGGTGCCCCCATTGTACAAGGCGACGTCCAGGCCGCACCCGGCCCGGCGTGCCGGCTCAGCCCGGGTCCACCTGCCGCTTCAGCCCCTTGAGCCCCCGCGCCCACAGGCCGCGCACCGTCTTGCGGCTCACGCCCAGCCGCTCGCCGATGGCCTCGAAGGACAGGTCCTCGGCGTGGTACAGCCAGAGCACCTCGGCCTCGTCCTCGGCCAGGTCCCGCAGCGCATCGGCCAGCAGCACCGTCAGCTCGCGGCGGCTGGCGACCTCGCTGGGGCTGGTCTGCGACAGGGCGAGCATGTCCAGGAGCCGGCCGCCGCCACCGCCGTGCGAGTCCCCCCCGCCGCCGGCGCCGTCGAAGGCGGCCTCGAGCGCCAGGGCCTCGCCGTCGCCGGCCCGCTTGGCGCGGCTGTGATACCGGCCCAGGTCGGCGAGCTTCTGGCCCACCAGCCGCCGCAGCCAGCCCACCAGCGCCGCCTCGTTCTGGCCGGTGAACTGCGGGAACTGCCGCACCACCTCGACCAGCGTCTCCTGCACCACGTCCGAGAGCTCGACCCGCTCGCGGAGCCGCGGGCCCAGGCCGGTGCGGACCACCATGCGCAGGTAATTGCGGTAGGCGTGGCAGAGCTCGCCCAGGGCCTCGGTCTGGCCGGCTCGGGCCCGGGCCATCAGCTCATCGGGTGCCGTGCCCATCGCGCCTGGATCTCCCACCACTCGCCGACCCGGGGACGCACCGCGTTCGGCCGTCGCCCGCCGACCCGGCCAGGGGGGAGCCGGTCCGGGTCCGCGGCGACCGCCCCGTCCGGGGCCCGTCGCCGCCCGGGTCCCTCTATGGTGACGCCCGCCCCCCCGGCCTGCAAGCCCGGCCGGTCTGACGACCGTCCCAGGCCCCGCTCGGCCGGACGGCGGCGACCCCGGAAATCCGGGGGGCTGGCCCCGGAAACGGGCAAGGGCCCGTCGGATGACGGGCCCTTGCCGGGGGACGGACTGGACTTCAGCAGTCGGGGGGCAGGACCGCCGGGCGGTCCGCACCGGGTCGTCAGGCCGTGGCGGCCTGGCGGCGGAAGCGGTGCCGCAGGCCGACGCCGGCGATGGTCGTCAGGAACAGGGCGATGGTCGTCGGCTCGGGCACCGGCGGGGCCGGGGCGACCTTCAGGTGCGCCTGGGCGGTGGTGCGGCCGAAGTTGGTCGTCGACGGGACGAGCGAGACCTGGGGGTCGAGCACGCTCAGGGTGTTGATGTAGTTGTCCGTCAGGAAGGTCGGCTTGTCGACCGGGCTGAAGGTCGCCAGCACGTCGGACTGGCTCGGGCCGCTGACGGTGCCGTTCAGGAAGCCGGTCAGGGTCACCGGCGACTGGTTGACGGTCGGCTCGCTGCCGTTGACCTTGGTGGCCGTGTAGGTGATCGAGAACGGCGTGCGGTCGTAGGTCGTGGTCGTGCCCGGGGGCAGGTAGCCGATGACGAACGTGCCCAGGCTGAACGCCGAGGGGGTCACGATCTGGCCGCTGGCCTCGGGGACGTAGCTGATGACGTTCGGGCCCTTGATGCCCGTGGCGCCGATCGACCCGCTGGTCGTGTAGGTCATCTCGGCCTTCAGCGGCACGGTGGTGCCACCGGTGGTCGTGGTGGCCGCCATGGTGCTGTCGGCGGCGGTGGTGCTGATCGCGTCGGCCGAGGCCCGACCCGCGACGGCGCCGCAGAGGCCCAGCGAAAGGACCGTCAGCCGCAGCCCGTCCCACCCTCGTGTCTTGCGCATCCTGTTCCTCCTGAACTCACGTGTGGGGTCGTCGTGATGATGACCCGAGTGCTTCAACCGTGTCGTGCGTGGGGCCCCGGAAGTCGCTGCGGGCCGGTTCCGGGGTGACCCGGGGGGATCCGACGGCCAGGTCCCTCGGTGACGAGGACCCCGGCCTCCCGCGGAGAGGCGGGACGCGGCCGATCGGGACGCAAAGGGACGGGAGCAGCCAGATCACGGGCCCCGGCGTCCATGCCCGGCCAGTCGCGAGTCGGTCTCCGCCCCTACCGTTCGAGACCCCCCTCGCGGGGCACCTCGACCGCTCTGGGCGAACGGCCGGGGAGCATAGTGCAACCCCCGGGGCCTGTCCACACCAAGTTCCCGGCTTTCGGGGCCTTTGGCTGGAGTTCCGTTCGCCCGGTGCCGAGCGGGTGCGGTTGGCGGGGGCGAGGTGGATGGCAAGTCTTTGATCTGAATGGGCTTGGGTGATTTGGTCGGCCGGTTTCGCATGTGGCGAAAGTGGGCCGGGTTTGCCGATCAGGCGGGCTCTCCCGTAGGTCGGAGGAGCGGAGCGAAATCCGACGGTCTCGGAGGCGCCCGCCTGACGGCCAGCCGAACCGGCTCCTGCGGCGGGATTGAAGCCGTCCCTGGCTCCAGCCCGTCGGATTTCGCTCCGCTCATCCAACCTACGGGAGCGGAGCCGTCGGGGTGCCCCGGATCCCTGATGGGGCCTCCGTCCCGTCCCGGCGTCGATCCGCCCGACGCGAGCCGAGGACGGCCACGAGGCGGCTCAGAGCAGGCTGATCGGGTCGACGTCGACGGCCAGCTCGATGCCCGAGGGGGCCGGGTGCGCGGGGACCACGGCGCGCAGGAGCTGCTGGAGCGGGCGGGGGGCGGGGGCGCGGAGCTGGAGGTGGAACCGGAACAGGTTGCGGATCTTGACCACCGGCGCCGGCGCCGGGCCCAGGATCTGGACCTCGGGCCCCTTGGCGGCGCGCAGGGCGACGGCGAGGTCCTGCAGGTACTGCTGGGTGAGGCTCTCGTCCTCGCCGCGGGCGACGAGCCGGGCCAGGCGGCCGTAGGGGGGCACGCCGTGCTCGCGGCGGCGGGGCAGCTCCTGGGCAACGAAGCCGAGGTAGTCGTGCTGCGCAGCGAAGGCAATCGCCGGCGCCTCGGGGCTGAACGTCTGCACCAGCACCTTGCCCGGCCGGTCGCCCCGGCCGGTGCGGCCGGCGACCTGCGCCACCAGCTGGAACGTGCGCTCGGCGGCGCGGAAGTCGGGCAGGTGCAGCGCCGTGTCGGCGTTGATCACCCCGACGAGCGTCACGGCCGGGAAGTCCAGGCCCTTGGCGATCATCTGGGTGCCGAGCAGGATGTCGACCTGGCCGGCCTTGAACGCCTGGAGCACCTTCTCGTGGCTGCCGGGGGCGCGCATCGTATCCGAGTCCATCCGCCGCACCACCCGGTCGGGGAACGCGCTCTTGACGTCGCGCTCCAGCCGCTCGGTGCCGATGCCGCCGTAGTGCAGGCTGGTGTGCCGGCACTCGGGGCAGGACTCGGGCGGGTTGAACTCGGCGTCGCAGGTGTGGCAGAGGGCCCGCCGGCGCCCCTTGTGGTGGGTCAGGGCCACGTCGCAGGCGTCGCACTTGCAGACGTGGCCGCACTGCGGGCAGAGGATGAAGGTGTGGAACCCCCGGCGGTTCAAGAGCAGGATCACCTGGCCGCCGTCGTCGAGCGCCCTGGTCATGGCGTGCACCATCGCCAGGCTCAGCCCGCCGGGGGCCTGGCCGGGCACCGGCTTCTCGTGCTTCAGGTCGATGAGCGTGACCTCGGGCATCGGCCGGTCGAGCACCCGGCGGTCCAGCGGCAGCCGCACGTAGCGCCCGGCCTCGGCGTTGCGCCAGGTCTCCAGCGCCGGCGTGGCCGAGCCCAGGATCACCGGCACGCCCAGCAGCTGCGCCCGCTTCACGGCCACGTCGCGGGCGTGATACCGGGGCGCGGTCTCCTGCT
>CAZUZD010000319.1:1203-6854 GCA_964624465.1 uncultured Isosphaeraceae bacterium | reverse complement strand
TCCAATCCCCCCCGCGCCGGCCGCCGCGTCGCCCGCGACCGCCCCGCCGGCACCACCGGCTACCGCCCCGACCGCAAGGGCGCCCGCCGGCCGGGCCGCTGAGGCCACAACGTTTGGGACTGGACCGGGTGTCTGGTGGTCGCATCATGGAGACCCCGGCACACGCCAGCCCGTATCGAGATCGGAAAATCGCCGGATCGCGGCGGCCAGGCAGGGATGCTCACCTCGGCTCGCCGGCCTGAGACCATCAGAAGGCACAACGCGAACCGCCTGTCGCCGCGCGACCCGGACAACCGGGGGCTGTCCGGGCGACCCCACTTCTCATGACCTCACCCCTGTGGCGGTCTTATTATCGGCCAATCCGATTCGATCGCCTTGGGTAGGACCAAGGTCACCCCGTCGACGTACGCCCAGAGCACCTTCTGGAGCGCTCTGAACTCATCGCGATTGGAGAGCTCCCAGGATTCACTCTGCAAGATCCCCTCAAGATACATCCCCCGAATGCCCGCTTCGAATTGCTCGAAGCGAACCGTGAACTCCAGGGGTATCTTCTCGCGGCTGATCCGGCAGCGGACTCGGTCCGCATCGATTCGGGTGACCTCTTCGAGCACGAACATCGCCAATCGCTCCAGTATGCGCCGACACTCGGTACACCACACGAGCGGGGCCGGCAAAATCATCCAAGTCTCGTAGGGTCCGCTCTGCGGACCGATCTGATCGCACTCCAGGGCGGGCCGCACAGCGAACCCTGCAAAAACGCCCGGCCGGAGGCATGAGCGCAGGGTAGCCCCGACGACCAAGTCGTCGGGGTCGCGAAGCGACAGGCGGCGTCGGTCCAGCCTCCCGAGTCGTTCACCGGCCGAGGCATCCAGATTCTGGCCGATGGGGGTTACGGCCGCGACGCCCCAGGGGGACCGAGCTCCCGCGCACCTGGGCATGCGGGCGGCCATCCCGAGCCGCTGGTCGCTGCGCGACCCCGACGACTTGGTCGTCGGGGCTACCACGCTGTCGTTCACTGGTGGTCAGGAATCACTTCCTCGATTGCTGATGGCGAGGAACGAGATGCTGGAGAAGAAGGTAAGCGCCCACACTGAGACACAAGGATCCTCTTCAAAAAACTGAAATCTATAGGAAAAGGACTCCGGCTCAACGACCTTCGCTTCGCGATGAGAGAGAGGAGTAATTATAGTTCGAACAATTTCACTGAGTTCGGAAACCGGAAGGGCAATCAGGGTGTCGTCGCAGTGCACTAAAACCTCAGACCCAATCGGGAGAAGCCGCTTGGTTTCGTAATAATACAATCCTCTTACAATGCGACTTACAACAGCGAAGACCCTACCAAGCTCTACCTGATAACCTAAACGTGTGCCGAGTATAACACCATGAGGCGACCGGACCTCTACCGGCCGAAAAGACGAAAGAAGGCGGCTTTTGAATCGCGTCGCTCTTGGGCGGGCTAACGATCTGAGTGAGCTTTCTCGCCCTTTCGCAGCCTTCGGATTAATACCCGTCGCGTCACTCATAGTGAGCGCATACCGAAAGTACTCATCATCAATCGAAGCCTTAGAATTGCAGGTTCTGCAGGCCGGGACGGTGATAAGTGTGCTAGGACGGGGCTTTGCGAAGAGCGTCTTCGGTGGAATATGATCGTCAGTCAGGTCTTCGGCAGCTTGACAGTAAACGCAGCGGGAGAGCGATTGCATTGGGACTACTCTCTTCGAAATCCGACAAATCAATATATTTTGTCAATATTAATCGGTCGCAAGGATCTCGGCTCTGATCCCACCCTTGCATTGCCCGCACACGCGACCTAACAACGACGCCCGGCAGGAGACATGAGAGCTCCGGCCGGGCGTGGTAGATTTCGGTCAGTTCAAACGCGGAGCCGGCTCAGAGCTGGCTGGCGCTGAAGGTGTCGCCGGTGCCGCCCTCGTTGGGGAGGAGGCCCTTGACGTCGCCGGTCTGGAGGCCCTTGCGGAACCAGCGGACGCGCTGGTCGGAGGAGCCGTGGGTGAAGGAGTCGGGCACGACGTAGCCCTGGGCCTGCTTCTGGAGCCGGTCGTCACCGATGGCGGTGGCGCACTTCAGGCCCTCCTCGACGTCCCCCTTCTCGAGGATGTTCTTCTCCTTCTGGGCGTGGTGGGCCCAGACGCCGGCGAGGTAGTCGGCCTGGAGCTCGAGGCGGACGGACAGCTGGTTGTAGTCGGTCTGGCTGATCTTGCCGCGCTGGCGGTCGACGGCGCCGGTGATCCCGAGCAGGTTCTGGATGTGGTGGCCGACCTCGTGGGCCACGACGTAGGCCTGGGCGAAGTCGCCCGGGGCGCCGAACTTCTTGTCGAGCTCGTCATAGAACGCCAGGTCGATGTACACCTGCTGGTCGCCGGGGCAGTAGAACGGCCCGACCGAGGCGGTCGCCTGGCCGCAGGCGGAGTTGACCCGGTCGGAGAACAGGACGAGCTTGGGGTCCTTGTAGGTCTTGCCGATCTCGGGCAGGAGCCTGGACCAGACGTCCTCGGTGCTGGCCAGGACCCTGGAGACCATCTGCGCCTGGGGGTCGTCCTTGGGCGGAGCCTGGGCGGGGCCGGCGGCCGGGGCGGCGCCGGGGCCGCCGTTGACCAGGCCGAGCAGGCCCTGGGGATTGAAGCCGAAGACCATGCCGAGCACGACGATCAGCAGCGTGCCCAGGCCGGCGCCGCCGGCGACCATCTGCGGTGCGCTGAAGCGGCGGTCGTCGACATTCTCACTCTCGCGTTGATCATCCAGGCGCATGGCGTTGTCCCCAGAGCGAAGGCGGTGCGGCGATCCGACCGATCCGCGAGGCCGGGCCACGCCACGAAAATCGGGCCCGGCTGCGGTCGAGACCAGTGATCGTATCCCCGGGAACCGGGCCGGACAAGTATGCCCGAACGCAGCAATCGCCAGATCTGAGGGCCGGCGGCGTGCCGGCGGCTCGGGAAGTTCGCCTGAGCGGGCCGCCGCCGGGTCGCTATAATGCGACGTCGCGCCGCCAGCCAGACGGGCCACGAGCGGACCGGGCCCCCCGGGGCGGGCGACTCAAGGAGGCAGCGCCGTGGAGCCGGATCACGCCGACCGGACCGACGAGTCCACCCCGACCGGCCCGTTCGGCGGGACCCGCCCCGAGCCGGCGGCGCTGGCCGAGGCGCTGGCGCAGCACCACCGCTGGGCCCAGTCCGGCGGCGCCGAGGGGAAGCAGGCCGACTTCCGCCGCGCCAACCTCGCCGAGGCCGACCTCCGGGGCGCCGACCTCCAGGGGGCCCGGTTCGAGGGCGCCCGCCTGAAGCGGGCCGACCTGGCCGGCGCCGACCTCCAGGACGCCGACCTCAACGGCGCCAACCTCCAGGGGGCCAACCTCCAGCGGGCCGACCTCAAGCTGGCCCGGCTCCGGGGCACGATCCTCCGCGACGCCAACCTCCGCGACGCCGACCTGACCAACGCCCACGGCCTGCTCGCCGGCCAGCTCGGCGGCGCCGACCTCTCGGGGGCCAAGCTCCCGCCCGAGGCCAGCACCTCCGAGGGCCTGGCCAACGTCGCCGAGGCGAGCAAGACGGCCCAGAACCTGTTCTTCTCGATCCTGCTGGCCTGCGCCTACACCTGGCTGACGGTCGCCTCGACCCGCGACCCCCAGCTCCTGAACAACGCCGCCCCGGTGTCGTCGCGGCTGCCGGTGCTGGGCGTCGACATCCCGCTGGTGCAGTTCTACCTGGTCGCCCCGCTGCTGCTGGTCTGCCTGTACGCCTACTTCCACCTCTGCCTGCAGCGGCTCTGGGAGGAGATGGGGGAGCTGCCGGCGGTGTTCCCCGACGGCCGGCCGCTGGACCGCAAGGCGTACCCCTGGCTGCTGAACATCCTGGTGCGGGTGCACACGCCCAGGCTCCGCAACCGCCGCTCGAACCTCTCGCGGTGGCAGGCGGGGATCTCGGTGCTGCTGGCCTGGGGCCTGGTGCCGCTGACGATCGGCCTGCTCTGGGCGCGCTACCTCCGCGCCCCCGACTGGAGGACCTCGGGCGCCCACCTCGCGAGCCTGGCGGTCGTGCGGGGCGCCTGCGTCGGGTTCCGTCGCCTGGCCACAGCCACGCTCAGGGGGGCCGAGCGGCGGCCGTTCCTCTGGCGACGGTCCTGGCACGACGCCCGCGTCCGCGGCGTGATGACGGCCGTCGGCACCGCGGCGATCCTGGGCGTGCTGACCTACGGCGTCATCGAGGGCGTCAACCCGCTGATCGAGAGCCGGGGCGTGGCCGTCGCCAGGGCCACCGGCCTGGCCAAGGTCGTCGACGTTCGCCACTGGGTGCCGGAGCTGTTCCTGGCCGTCGGCTACTCGCCGTTCGCAGCCCTGGACGACGCGACGCTGTCGATCAAGCCGGGCAACTGGACCAAGGGCACGCCCGAGGAGCTGCCGAACGTCCGCGGCGTCGACCTGGAGGGGCGGAACCTCCGCTACGCCACGGCGTACAACTGCTTCGGCGTCAACGGCTACTTCATGAAGGCCGACGTCCGGCACGCCGACCTCCGCGCCGCCGACCTCCGCGGCGCCGACTTCCGCGACGCGCTGGCCGACGGCGCCAACCTCCGGGGCGCCGACCTGACCAACGCCGACCTGCGGTTCGGGTCGGCCGAGGGGATCAACCTCACCGACGCCAACACCGACGGCACCCGGGCCGCCGACACGAACTTCCGCAACGCCAGCTTCCGCGACGCCTCGATGGCGGGCGCCGACTTCTCCGGCGCCGACCTCTCGGGGGCCGACCTCACCGGCGCCGACCTCCGCAACGCCGACCTCACCGCCGCCAACCTCACCGGCGCCGTCGGGCTGACCCCCGAGCAGCTCGCCATCGCCCGGTTCGACGACACCACGCGCCTGCCCGCCGAGCTCCGGGGCCAGCTCGCCCGCCTCGCCCCCGGCGCCACGGGCGCCGGCGCGGCGCTGCCGGTCGACCGCTGAGGGCGGGCCGGCCGGGTGGCGATCACGCAGCGGCCGGGTCAATTCGCGGGAAATTGACTCGGCCTGTCACGCGTGCAAGCCTTATGCTGGTGTCGTAAGTCAGACGACGGCGGACGCTCTCCGGGCCGCGCCCTCGCGCGATCCCGCCGGCCGGCGTGGGCCCCGTGCGCGCCCGCGCCCGGGGTCAAGACCCGGACGATTCCTGCGCCCCCGATTCGGAGCACTGCGATGCATCGCCGCGACCTCTTTGCCAGGGTGGGTTTGCTCGGGGCCGCCGCGCTCGCGGGCCACGAGGTGGCCGAGGCCGACCACGACGAGGCCAAGGCCGGCGCCTCGCCGCTGGCCGGCCCGCACATCCACTTCTGCGGCATCCACACCGCCAAGAGCAACCCGAAGTTCCTGCTCACCACCCAGCACTACTGCGCCGGCCACTCCAAGACCGGCCACGACGACATGTTCCAGTGCGTGCTGTTCGACGGCACCGGCCCGAACGCCAGGCTGCTGGGCGTCGAGTACGTGATCTCCGACGCCGCCTATCGCGCCCTGCCCGAGGCCGAGAAGCCGTACTGGCACCCGCACACCTACGAAGTGCTCAGCGGCGGCCTGGTCGCCCCCGGCCTGCCAGCCGACCAGGAGCAGGCGTTCATGAAGACGCTGCTGACGACCTGGGGCAAGGCCTGGCACACCTGGC
>CAZUZD010000319.1:0-1193 GCA_964624465.1 uncultured Isosphaeraceae bacterium | reverse complement strand
CCGACCCGACCACCGCCGTGCCGATCGGCGAGCCGCTCCTGATCTGGTCGCTGACCGGCGACGGCCAGTGCGATGACGCCACCATCGCCGCCCGCGACCGCGCGACCGGCGTCGACACGGCCGCCATCCGCGCCCGCCGCGGCGAGGAACTCAAGCTCGCCGTGCCGCAGATCCCCCAGCCGAAGTCGATGGCCGCCATCGGCCGCCAGTGGACCGCCGAGGGCGACGATCGCCCCACCCCGAAGTGACCGGGCGGGCCTGAACCGCGTGCCCCCCGCGCCGCCCTCGCGGCGCGGGGGGCGGCCTCGGGGTCAGGGACCGCCGGGGATCAGGTCCTGGTCGAAACGGGCCTGCACGGCGTGCAGCTCGGTGACGTCGAGCTCGGGCGCGGCGAAGAGGCGCACCAGCTCGCGGAAGTAGGCGTCCTGCGAGCGCGCCGGGTTGAAGTGCAGCAGCACCCGCGCCTCGCCGGGTCCCGCGTTCCGGAAGCCGTGATGCACCCCGCGCGGGATGAACGCCACCGAGCCGGGCGGGCGGCTGAAGACAGCGCCGGCGACCTGGAACTCGATCTGCCCGGCCAGCACGACGATCGTCTCGTCCATGGTCCGGTGCACGTGGTAGTCGACGCTCGCGATCCCGAGGGCGAGTTCGTACAGCTCGAACGCGCCCCCCGACTCCGCGCCCGAGACCCGCGTCACGATCCGGAACGGGCCGGCCGGGAACTGCTCCCCCTCGCCGGCCGATCGCACGAACGCCTCGTTGGCCACGGTCCCGCCCTCCGGTGTGTCCACGGTTCGACCCGGCACCATTCTCCCGCATGCCCCGCCCGGGACAAGCACGAACATTCGCGAAATTTCGCATACGATCACATCTGCGCCGGGCGCCGGGCCGGTTGGGTCGGCGGCGGGATTCGCGGGAGCCCGGCCGACTGCGGGCAGAGGCCGGGGCCGGCACTCGTTATGATGGGGCATTCGAAGACACCGAACCCCGACCGACGACCGTGTGGTGAGGGCCGGCGCGAGAGCCCGGCCGACCGACCATGAAGCGCCGCCCGAAACGCCCCGACCGCCCCGCATCGAACGACGCCGAGCGCCCGGTCGGGGTGCCCTCGATCCCGCCCCCGTCGGTCCGGCGCGCCCGCGCCGCCGGCGGGGCCCCGAAGCGGCCGGGCGGCGGCCCGCCGGGACGGCCAC
>CAZUZD010000318.1:0-6890 GCA_964624465.1 uncultured Isosphaeraceae bacterium | reverse complement strand
CGAGCAGCCCCGGCGACGCGGCGTCGGCGCCGGTGAACGCCCCGCGCTCGTGGCCGAACAGCTCGCTCTCGACCAGCGCCTCGGGCAGGGCCGCCAGGTGCACGGGCACGAACGGCCCGTCGGCCTGCGGGCCGTGGCCGTGGATGGCGCGGGCGACCAGCTCCTTGCCGGTGCCGCTCTCGCCGGTGATCAGCACGGGCGCCCCGCTGCTGGCCGCCAGGGCGATCTGCTTGAAGACCTGCTGCATCGGCGCGCTGGCCCCGACCAGCGGGCCGGCGGACTCCATCGCGGTCGGCGACGGGGTCGAGCCCCGGGCGCGGAGGGCCTGGGTGGCGCGGGCGATCAGGGCGCGGGCCTCGGCGAGGTCGAACGGCTTGGGCAGGTAGTCGAAGGCCCCCCCCTGCACGGCGCGCACGGCCGTCTGCATGGTGCCGTGGGCCGTCATGATCACGATGGCCGCCGCCGGGCAGAGCCGCCGGAACCGGTCCAGGGCCGCCAGGCCATCCTGGCCCGGCAGCCGCACGTCCAGGAACAGGACGTCGGGTGGGTCGGCCTGGGCGCGCTCCAGCCCCTGCTCGGCCGTCGAGGCGACCGAGACCCGGTGGCCGTCGTCGCCGAGGAACTGCCGGAACGCCCAGCAGATCGCCGGCTCGTCGTCCAGGACCATGACGTGCGCCATGCGGGAACAACCCCGGGAGTTCGGCTCGCTCGCGAGCGTGGGCGTGGCGTGGGCGGTGCGGCCGGCCTGGCGGAGGTCAGTCGGGCCGGCGCGAGGGCCCGTCGCCATTCTGCACCGCCGCGGCCGTGCCGGTCAAAAGCGCCCCGGCGGCCCCCGGGGCGGGCAACTGGACGCGGAAGCGGGTCCAGCCGTCGAGGCGGTCCCAGCCGATGGTGCCGCCGTGCTCGCGGACCAGGGCGGCGCAGACGGCCAGGCCCAGGCCGACGCCCTCGGGCTTGGTCGTGACGAACGGCTCGAACAGCCGATCCGAGGCGCCGGCGGCGGGCCCGGGGCCGTCGTCGAGCACGTCGAGGGCCACCCGGCCGGGGGCGATCGCCGAGGCGCCCAGGCGGACGTACCCCCCCGGGCCGCCGGCCTCGATGGCGTTGCGCACCAGGTTCGCCAGCACCTGGCCGATCTGCTCGGCGTCGGCCCAGGCGGCCAGGTCGGCCGAGGCCGAGGCGTCGAGGTCGAGGTGGGTGCCCTGGTGCACGGCCATGGCGGCGTGGCTGGCCAGGGCGTGGGCGAGCAGGGGCCCCAGGGGTGTGGCGCGGCAGCGCGGGGGATCGGGGCGGCTGATCTGGAGGAACCGGCCGACCTGGCGTTCGACGCGGCCGAGCTCGGCCAGGGCCAGCCGCAGGGGCTCGACGTCGCGGTCGGCGTTCCGCTCGCCGTAGAGCTGGATCGTCATGCGGGCGGCCGTGAGCGGGTTGCGCAGCTCGTGCGCCAGGCCGGCGCTGAGCTGGTGGATCAGCCGCAGCCGCGCCGTCTGCTCGCGCTCGCGCTCCAGCGCCGCCAGGCGGTCGCCGAGGCGGGCGACGTCGGCGGCCAGGGTGCCGATCTCGTCGAGCCGGCCCGTCGGCAAGGGGCGCGCCAGTGGCTCGCCGCGGCCGATCTGCCGGATCGCCGTGAGGATCGCCCCCAGCGGCTCGGTGAGCGTGCGGCCCAGCCACGATGCCAGCGCCGCGGCCAGGATGGCGCCCACGACGCTCAGCGCCAGCGCCGCGCGGCGGGCCTCCCAGGCGGCGGCCTCCAGCGCCGACTCGGGCAGGAGCAGCAGCAGGCGGCCATCAGGGCCGGTCGGCCCCGGGCCGGGGCGCTCGATGACCGCGACCCGGTATGCGGCCCCGGCGTCCGACCAGCGCGCCGCATCGCCCAGCTCGGGCGGCCGGCGCGTGGCCAGCTCGGCCAGCCGGGCGCGCGCCGACGACCCGGCGGGCGCGGCAAGGGAGTCCAGGGTGCTGGCCCCGAGGGTCCCGTCGGCCCCGACCAGCGCGAACTCGGCGCCGCCGAGCCCCTTGAGCTGCTGGAGCACGCCCGGCGTGAGCGGGAACCGCGACCGCCGCAGCGTCTCGGCGATCCCACGGCCCCGCTCCAGCACCTGCTCGCTGGCCCGCTCGGCCGCCAGGTGGCCGCTGGCCAGCCCGGTCACCAGCACCAGCGCCGCCGTCAGCGCCACGAACGGCCAGAGGATCCGGTCGCGGATCGAGCCGATGCGCCGCGTCATCGGCCACTCTCCCCCGGGGGGCGCCCACCCCGTCCGCGACCCACGCGACGGCCCCCGATCCCGGCCTGGTGTGTGAGCAAAGAACTTTGTATGGTAAAGTTCCTGGTGGCTCTCCGGCCGGGTCCGTGGCGTCTGGGGCCGGCCGGGGCCGGTGCCCGGGAGGTCGACCCGGTTCGCCGGGTTGGGGGTCGAATGCCCAGGGAAATGGGGGTTGCGATGCCGGAGCGCTGGAGTCGGATCGGCAGGGCCGGCGTGCTGGGCCTGGCGTGGGCCGCGGGGTGGGCCGTGGTGTGGGGGGCGATGGCGGTGATCATCGGGACGCGGATCGTGGATCCGGACGATTCCATGGACGAGATGTGGGTGGCGGTGGGGGCGTTTCCGGGCTTCCTGTGCGGCGCGCTGGTGTCCGCGGGGCTGGGGCTCTTCGGCGGCGGTCGCCGCCGCGCGGAGTGGTCGCTGTCGCGGGTCGGGGCCTGGGGGGCGGCCAGTGGCCTGGCGGTGGGCCTGCTGCCGTTGCTGCTGGGCACGCCGAGGAGCGACCACTCGCTGGGGTACTGGGCGGCCGTGATCACGGGCCCGATCATGCTGATGAGCGCGGTCTCGGCCATCGTCTCGGTGGGGCTCGCCCGGATGGCGACGCGTCCGGGGTTGGGTGGCGACGCCGCCGTGGCCTGATCCGCTCGCTCCCGGGCGGCCGGCACCGGCGTCAGTCGGCCTGGTCGAGCAGGTGCCGGCGGAGGAACAGGACCTCGACGGCCTGGAGGTAGTCCTGGTTCGGGCGCTTGGCGAAGCCGTGGCCCTCGTTCAGGCCGAGGACGTACCAGACCGGCTTGCCGCTCCGCTTCACGGCCGCGACGACCTGCTCGGCCTCGCTCAGCGGCACCCGCGGGTCGTTCTTCCCCTGCACGACCAGGATCGGATTCTGGATCTGGTCGATGTGGTTCAGGGGGGAGACCGATTCGAGGAACTCGCGCATGGCCGGGTCGCGCTCGTCGCCGTACTCGGCGCGCCTGAGGTCGCGGCGGTAGCTCTGGGTGTTGTTCAGGAACGTGACGAAGTTCGAGATCCCGACGATGTCGATGCCGGCGCGGATCCGGTCGGCGTAGGTCGTCTGCACGGCCAGCGACATGAACCCGCCGTACGACCCGCCCGTGACCGCCACTCGCCTGGCGTCCAGCTCGGGCCGGGTGGCGATCCAGTCCAGCAGGGCGCCGATGTCCTTCACGGAGTCGCGGCGCTTCATGCCGTTGTCGAGCAGGAGGTACGACTTGCCGTAGCCGCTGGAGCCCCGCACGTTGGGGATCACCAGGGCGACGCCCAGCTCCTCGACCAGGTAGTTGAGCCGCCCCAGGAACCCCGGGCGGAACTGCGCCTCGGGGCCGCCGTGGATCTGGATCAGGACCGGCCGCGGGCCGGGGAACCGCTCGGCCGAGGGGCGGTAGACGAAGGCGGGGATGTCCAGGCCGTCGAACGAGCGGAACCGCACCAGCTCGGGCGCGGCGAACTTCGCCAGGTCGAAGCCCGCCGACTCGCTGGTCGTCCACCGCGACAGGCTGCCGGTCGCGGGATCGAGCACATGCGCGTCGGACTGCGAGCGGGCGCCGGCCAGCGAGAAGGCGATCCGCAGCGGGCCGTCTTCGGGGAGGCTCAGGTCGCTGATCACACCGTCGGGCACCTTCAGGGTCGTGAGCGTGCCCGTGGCCGGGTCGAGCGTGTGCAGCCGCGAGTAGCCGTCCTCGTTGGTCACCAGCACGAGGGTGCGGCCGTCGGCGGAGAGGTCGAACTCCTCGACGTCCCAGCCCAGCTTCGGCGTCAGGTCGGTGGCCGCGCCGGTGGCCAGGTCGATCCGCACCAGGTGCAGCGCCTCGCTGTCGCGGTCGGTGGTGACGTACAGGCCCTGGCCGTCGGGCGTGAACCGGGCGCCGCGGTAGGCGACCGTCGGCTGGCCCTTCGCCGCGCGCGGGGTGAGCGTGCGGGTCGCCCCGGTGGCCACGTCGATCAGGTGCAGGTACGACTCGTTGATCGAGAGGTACTCGGCGGCGACCAGCGTCGACTCGTCGGGCGACCAGTCGGCGACGGCCCACGAGCCGGAGACCTCCTTGACGAGCCGCGCGGGCGCGTCGGCGTCGGGCTCGACAATGTACACGTCCAGGTCGCGGCCGTTGCGGGCGTTGCCGGTGTAGGCCAGCCGCTTGCCGGAGGGGGACCAGCGGGTCGACTCGTGGCGGCTCTTGCCGTCGGTGAGCCGCTTCGGGCCGCCGCTGGCGAGGTCCTGCAGGTAGATCTGGTAGTTCTCGGCGCCCCCCTCGTCGGCGGTGTAGCTGAAGCTCGCGTGGCCGGGCCGGCGGGCGGCCGAGAGCACGCGCTCGGGGTGGAAGGTGAGCTGGTACCGCTCGCCGCCGGGGCCGGTGCGGTGCACCTGGGTCGTCTCGCCGAACCGGGTCAGCACCAGCAGCGCGGGCTGGCCGTCGGGGCCGGGGGCCCAGTCCTGCACGGCGGCGGTGCGGATGTTCTGGTACGCCCGGAGCGCCTCGGCCAGGGCCTGAGGCACTGCCGGCACGTCGCGGGCCTCGATCGTCGTCGGCACGGCCAGGGTCATCGGCCCGTCCTGGGCGGCGGCCGGGTTCAGGGCCAGGGCCAGGGCGAGGGCGGCCAGGCCGAGGGCGGCCGGGCGGGCGAGGCGGGGGGATCGTCGCATCGGCGGGGCGCTCCGGGCCGGGGGCGGCCGGGCCGACGGGGCGTCGGGACCGGCCGCGACGGGGCGAGTCGTGGGCCCATCTTGCCACACCCGGCCGGAGACCGTAAACCGGCCCGCGCGCCGCCGCGGCCGTCGCTTTTTTCCGATCCGGCCTGTACATTCCTACGGAGACGCGGGGGCCCGCCGGCCGACGGGCCGCTCCCTCCCCAGCTCGTGCCCGAAGCGACCCATGACCGAACCGACCAAGCGACCGCTGCTCGACGCCACGACCGCCGAGCTGGCCGACTGGATGGCCGGCCGCGAGTTCCCGAAGTACCACGCGCGCCAGGTCGTGCGCTGGGTCTTCGAGCGCCGGGCCACGTCGTTCCGGGACATGTCCGACGTGCCCAAGCGGCTCCGCGAGGCCCTGGAGGCCGAGTGGACCGTCTTCAGCGGCGTCGTCGACACCCACTCGGCCACCGAGGACGGCACCGACAAGCTGCTCGTGAAGCTCGCCGACGGCCGCCGGCTCGAATGCGTGCTCATGGCCGAGGCCGACCGTCGCACCGTCTGCCTCAGCACCCAGGTCGGCTGCGGCATGGGCTGCGTCTTCTGCGCCAGCGGCCTCAAGGGCGTCGAGCGCAACCTCACCACCGGCGAGATCGTCGAGCAGGCGCTGCGGCTGCGGAACCTGCTGCCCGAGGGGGAGCGGCTCACGAACGTCGTGGTCATGGGCATGGGCGAGAGCCTCGCCAACCTCGACGCCCTGATGCCCGCACTGGACCGGCTCTGCAGCCCCGAGGGCCTGGGGCTGTCGCAGCGTCGGATCACGATCTCGACGGTGGGCCTGCCCGAGAAGATGTACAAGCTGGCCGCTTACGACCGCCAGTACCACCTGGCCGTCTCGCTGCACGCGCCCACGGCGCAACTGCGGGACGAGCTGGTGCCGATCAACGGCAAGGTCGGGCTCGACGCCGTGATGGCGGCCGCCGACGCGTACTTCCAGTCCAGCGGCCGGCAGGTGACCTTCGAGTACGTCCTGCTCGCGGGGATCAACGACCGCGTCGAGGACGCGCAGGCGCTCGGGCGGCTGCTGACCCGCCGCAAGGCGCACGTGAACCTGATCCCGTACAACCCGGTGGCCGGCCTGCCGTACCAGCGGCCCACGCCGGCGGCGATCCGGCGGTTCGTCGAGGTGGTGCAGGGGCACGGCGTCAGCGTCACGGTGCGCAAGACCAAGGGGCAGCCGATCGACGCCGCCTGCGGCCAGCTCCGCCGCCGCGTCGAGGCGAACAGCCCGGGATGATCGCGGCGATGCGGCCGGGCCAGCAACCATCCAGCGACGGACTCGAACGCGACGGACGAAGGGGGTCGATGGCCGTGGCCAGTGGCGAGAGCCTCGAACGGCACCTGGAGACCCACGACCCGGACGTCCGGCTGATGCTCCAGGTCCGCGACGACGTGCAGGGGGCCTTCGAGGTCCTGGTCCAGCGCTACCAGAGCCGGCTGCTGGGCGTGCTGCTGCACGTCGTGGGCAGCCCCGACGAGGCCGAGGACCTCACCCAGGAGGTCTTCCTGCGGATCTACCGCGCCCGCAAGGGCTACAAGCCCCGCGCCCGGTTCTCGACCTGGCTGTTCACCATCGCCAACAACCTGGCAATGAACCACCTGCGCGGCAAGGGCCGCAACCCGGTGGCCCCCGCCGCCGGGTCCGTGGGCGCCACCGGCAGCTCGGCCTCGCGGCCGGCCATCGACGCCGTGCCCGGCCGCGAGTCGACGGCCTCGGCGCAGCTCCAGCGGGTCGAGCTCTCCGAGGTCGTGCGCGCCTCGCTCGATGCCCTGGGCGAGGACCAGCGGATGGCCGTGCTCCTGAACAAGTTCGAGGGCATGGGCTACGCCGAGATCGGCGAGGTGATGGGCCGGTCCGAGGCCGCCATCAAGTCGCTGCTGGCGCGGGCCCGCTCGCAGCTCCGCGAGCAGCTCGAACC
>CAZUZD010000317.1:0-6909 GCA_964624465.1 uncultured Isosphaeraceae bacterium | reverse complement strand
CCGCCGGCGTCATGCTGGCGGTCCGCAACGGCGCGCTGCGGGCGGGCCAGGCCGTCCTCGAGCGCAAGCAGCGCGAGCTCGAGGCCCAGGCGGCCCGCACCGCCGAGCAGGCCGGCCTCGCCCGGCAGGAGGCCGCCCGGGCCCGGGCGTTCGTCACCCAGAACGCCCGCCACGACCGCAACGCCCGGCTCCGGCTGGTGCGCGAGGAGCTCGACGACGGCGCCTTCGAACGGGCCCAGCGGCATCTGGCCGAGGTCGCCCGGCTCGACCCCGAGGGCCTGGGCGCCGAGCCCGGCTTCGCCTGGCGGCTGCTCGATCGCCGCGCCCGACGGCACGTCGACCTGCTCCCCGACCACGAGCGCAGCATCGCCGACCTGACGCTCTCCGGCGACGGCCGGCGAGCCCTGACGATCGATCATGCCGGCGGCAATCGGCTCTGGACCCTCGACGGCCCCTGGCCGCGCTGGGCGGACATCCAGCCGGGCCGCGTCCTGTTGCAGCCGGACTTCAGCCCCGACGGCCGCCTGCTCACCGCCTGGGAGCTCGACCCGGCTCCGGGGCATGACCCGATGGCGGCCTTCCTGGTCCTCGACGCCCAGACCGGGGCCGAGCTGAGCCGGATCCCGCCGCCGAACGGACCCGACCGCGTCCGCGGGGCGAACTTGATCGTCTGCCTGCGCTGGCTCGGCCCCCGGACCCTGGTCGCCGTCTGGCGGCAGTCGACCGGCCGCTTCGCGCTGACAGCCTACGACCTCTCCGACCCGGCGCGGCCCGTCGAGCGCCACTGCGACCCGGGCCTGACGTACTCCATCTGCACCGGTCCTCCGGCCTCGGGCCTCTACGGCGCGACCCACGGCCCGACCGTCGGGGTCTACGAGGCCGCCACCGGCCGACCCGTCCGCGAGTGGAACGGCCTGGCGCCGCGCCCGATGGCCGTGGCCATCGACCCCGAGGCGCGGGCGGTGCTGGTCGATGTCAGCGACCCACGCGGGACGTTCGTGGCCCTCGACCTGGCCGACGGCCACGAGATTGGCCGCGTGGCCATCCCCGATGGCTGGGAGGGGATGGTGCTCCTGGCCGACGGCGGCCGGCTGGCCGCCTGGTGCGACACCCGCGGACGGGTCGTGCTCGCCGACCTGGTGGCGGGGCGCACCCAGGTCCTGCCGATCGACGACTCGGGCACCCGCTGGCACGCGCGGCTGGCCATCGACCCGGGCGCCACGACCCTGATCGCCGTGGTGACTCATCCCAACAACAGCGGCGGGCCGGTCGCCTGCTGGGAGCTGCCCTCGGGCCATCGGCTGGCGAAGCTCCCGCTCCGGCCCGGTCGCTACGCCACGCCCTGGGTCACGCCGGACGGTCGAACCGCCCTGACCTCCCTGGGACCGGGCCTCCAGCGCTGGCACCTGGACGCCCCGGACCCCGAGTCCGTCGACCAGCCCGACGGCCATGCCGACGAGGCCTGGGCCCTCGCCTTCCACCCCGACGGTCGCCGGCTCGCCAGCGGCGGCGACGACACCGACGAGCCCCGGACGATCAAGATCTGGGACGTGGGCACCGGCCGGCTGGTGCGGGGCTGGTCGGGCGGCCCGGGCATGGTGGCGGCCCTGGCCTATGCGCCCGACGGCCACGCCCTGGTGACGGGGCACTACACCCCCGGGGACAACGTCCGGGTCTGGGATCCCGAGACGGGCGCGCTCCGGGCCACCCTCCGGGGCCACGCCGGCGCGGTCCGGACCGTCGCCTTCAGCGCCGACGGCCGCCTGCTGGCCACCGCCGGCGACGACCGGGTGATCCGGATCTGGGACGCGGCCACCCACGCCCCGCTGGCGACCCTGGCCGGCCACACGAACAAGATCCGCAGCCTGGCCTTCGGACCCCAGGGCCGGTCCCTCGTCACCGGCGGCAACGACGAGACCGTCCGGCTCTGGGATCTCCGGACCCCGACGGCCCCACGCCCGTTGTCCGTGTGGACTGCGAGCGACGATGTCGCCGCGGTGGCGTTCGCCGCCGACGGTGGCCGCGTGCTCGCCGTCGACGTGGTGGGCACGGTCCTCACCTGGGAGGTCGAGTCTGGCAAGCCGCTGAGCTCGTTCTCCCGCTCCGACACCGAGCTGCGGGCCCTGAGCTCGTCGCCCGACGGCAGCACCCTGGCCGTCGGCGACCAGTCCGGCCGGATCGTGCTCTGGGACCTGCCGACCGGCGAGGTGATGCTCACGCTCGACGCCCACGAGGTGCAGGTCAACGCCGTGCAGTTTTCCCCCGAGGGCGACGTGCTCGCCTCGTGCGACCACCGGGGCCGCGTCCGGCTCTGGCGCGGGCGCCTGCCGACCGACCCGCCCCTGGAGTTGCGACTGCCGCCGAAGCCGATGCCTTCCGATCCCGCCCGCCGGTCGCGCCGGGCTGGGGCGTCGATCGCGCCCGGACCGCCCGGCGCCGGTTCTGACGGAGTTTCGAAGTAGCGGAGGCGGCTGAGCAGGACGACCCCGGGTCAGAGACCCGGATTCCAGGCGCGGCGGATGCGGCGGGCGGAGGCGATCCACCGGTCGGCAAGCGTGACCGCGATCGTGGTCCCGCGCCGCGCGGTCACCTCGTCGATGAAGTCCTGGAGCAGGGCCATCCCGGTCGAGGTCCGGCCGGCGCTGAGGGCCAGGCGGGCCAGGCTGAGGCGGATCGTGATCGGCACCCGCGCGCTCAGCGACAGGTTGGCCGCCTGGACCTCCCTCTGAAGGGCGTCGGTCGCCTGGGCATAGCTCAGGACGGTAAGCGACCCGGCCACGGATCGGAGGGCGTAGTTGGTCGACGTGAGCCCTCCGGGCGTGACCGCGTAGACGCCCGGCCCGCTGGCCGCCGTGGCGGCGGTCGAGAAGCCCAGGGTGCCCCCGAGCACGCCCGGCCCCTCGCCCAGGACGAAGCCGTCGTAGGCCACGGTGAAGGCCGGGTTGGCCTCGCCCTGGATCCGGCTCACGGCCTTCGTGGTCACCGCCAGCGGGGCCGGGGTGACCGTCAGGGAGCCGGCGACGGCCTGGAGGGCGTAATTCTCCAGCCCACTCCCGGTCACGGCCCCGACGACCACCGGGTAGGGTGTCGCCAGCACCGCCGCCGCCGCCGCGGCCGCGCCCGCGCTCGAGAGGGCGACCGTGGTCACGGTGTCGCCGTTGATCAGCCCGCTGGTGGTGAACTCGGTGCCGGCGAACGTCAGTGGGGTGCCGTAGGTCTTGGTCTGGTTGAGAGCCACCACCGTCAGGGGCCGGGTCGTGATCGACAGGGCCGTGGCATTCGAGGTGGCCTGGGCGAAGACGTAGCTCGGACTCTGGAGCGTGAGGCCCGAGCCCACGATCGGATGCTGGCCGGCGTTGCTGGCGGTGGTCGCCGGGCTGTCGAACCGCAGCTCGCCGCGCGTCGCGAATTCGAGGCGGTCGCCCAGGACGAACCCGATGACCGTGCCCGTGAACGTCGGGTTGGCGTCACCGTAAGTGCGGCTGGCCGGGTCGGCCACATAGGTCAGCGTGGCCGGGGTCACCTCGCCGGTCACGGCGACGGTGACACTGGCGGCGTCCGGGTTCGAGAGCCCCAGGGAACCGACGAACGAGCCCGCGCCGAGGTTGATGCGCATGCGGATCGGGATCGTGACCCGGGGGTTCTCCTGGAATCGGCCGGCCGGCAGGCTGAACACGGACTGGGAATTCCACTGGTCCGGAGCCAGGGACAGCTCGACGTGCGAGAGCAGGTTCGTCTTGAGCGAGACCGTCGCATCGACCCCGTACCCTTCGATCTCCATCGCGACGGGGGTGGCGACCTCACCGAACGTCTTCGTGCCGAGGTCGATCGGGTCCGAGACGAACCGCAGGGTCGTGCCCTCGGTGGCGCCCAGGGTGGAGCTGTACGGCGACCGCAGGCGGCCGCGCTGGTCGGTGAGCAGCGGCTGGCCGTCGCTGCCGACCGACGCCGCGTTGACGCCGGCGCCGATCGCCGGGCTGCTCGCGAGCGGGCGGTGCGTGAAAGTCGGACCGCCATTGTCGGCCAGGGGCCCGAGCTTCGGGTCGCCGCCGATGAGGTTCTGGCCCTGCTGGGTGACACTCAGCCCGATGGTGCCGAGATCGGTCCCGGTGTTGCCGGCCACGATGCTGTTCACGAGCGTCAGGTAGGAATGGGAGAGCGAGCCGCTGATCCCTGCGATCACGGAGTCGGTCGTCCCCGTGTTCTGGGTGACCGTCGAGTTCACCAGCGTGAGGGTCGACGCTTCCATCCGGAAGGCGCTGCCGCCCAGGGCGTCATTGCCGGAGATCGTCGAGTTCTCGATCCGGGCCGTCGAACGCACGAGCTGGATGCCCCCGGCGAACGAGCCGCGATTGCCGGAGAGAGTCGATCCGGTGATCGTCATGACTGTGTCGAAGCTGCAAATTCCCGAGCCGATCCAGGCCGTGTTGTTCGAGATCGTCGAATCGCTGATGGTCAGGCTGGCACCGCTGCTGAAGACCGCGCCAGCCAGCTGGTTCGCCGAATTGCCGGTGACCACCACCCGGGAGAGGGTCAGGTTCTGGGTGCTGTAGATGGCCCCGCCTTCGTGCGCCGCCCCATTCGTGAGCGTCAGGCCGCTGATTGTCACGTTGGTCGTGGTGGGCCCGGTCCGGGGCAAGTTGAAGATCCGGGAAGCCCTCCTGGCGTCGATGGTGAGGACGCCCGCGCCCGGGCCGACGATCTCGGTCGAATCGGTGGTCGTCAGCTCGCCCCGCGTGAGATTCAGGGTGCCGGCCAGGCCGGGGGCGAAGGTGATCGTGTCGAGGCCGGGCCTCTGATTGGCCCAGGCCAGCGCCTCGCGGAGCGACGTGCCGGTGCCGGCAGCCGGATCGGAGAGGCCGTCGTTCTCGTCGACCAGCGTGGTCACCACGAGCGAGGTCTGCAGCTCGTGTGCGCCGAGATCGACCGCCGCGCCGACCTTGCGGGCCCCGCCGCGCTGGTCGGTCAGCAGCGGGGCGCCGTCAGCGTCGGCCGACACGGCGTCGAGGCCCGCGTCGATCACCGGGCTGCCCGGGAGCGGGATGTGGGTGCGCGTCGGGCCGCCGTTCGCGGCGAGGGGGCCGAGCTTGGGGTCGCCGCCGATCAGGTTCGGGCCCGCCAGCGTGGTGGTGAACCCGGCGCTGCCCAGATCCCCGCCGGTGTTGCCGGCGATGATGCTGTTCGCAACCGTCAGGCCGGTCGCCCCCCGCGACTCCACGGCCACGCCGCCATCCGTCGTGTTCTGGGTCACCGTGACGTTCACCAGCGTGAGGCTGGACTGCCCCACGGACCAGGCGCCGGCGGCGGAGGCTCGATTGCCCGAGACGGTCGAGTTCTGGATCCGGACGGTGGCCTCGGAGAGGTACGCTCCGCCACCCACGTCGGCCCCGTTGCCCGAGACGGTCGAGCCCGTGAACACCGCGGACCCACCCACGAGGAACAGGCCGGCCCCGTACACCGCGGAGTTGTCCGAGAGGGTCGACTCGCCCAGCTGGAGCCGGCCATTGGCCGAGTAGATCCCCCCTCCGAACAGCGTCGCCTGGTTGCCGGTGACCACGACGCGGGACAGGGTCAGATCCTCCCGGTTGAGGATGGCCCCGCCCGTCGCCGCCAGCCCGCGCGTCAGGGTCAGGCCGCTGAGGGTCACGGAGCTCTGGCTGGTCTGGTCGTCGGAGACGACGAAGATCCCGCTGCCATTGTTGCCGTCGATCGTCAGGGTGGCGGCGCCGGGGCCGGCGACGACGGTCGAGTCGGCGATCGACAGCGCGCCCCGGGTCAGCGTGAGGGTGCCGGTCAGGCCGGTGGCGAAGGACACCGTGTCGAGCCCGGGGTTCCGGTTGGCCCAGGTCAGGGCCTCGCGGAGCGATGTGCCGGTGCCGATCCGGGGATCGGAGCTGACGTCGTCCTCATCGACCAGGGTGGTCACGACCAGGGAGGGTTGCAGTTGCAGCTCGAAGGCGCCGATGTCGACCGTGCTGTCGGAGATCCGCGCGAAGCCGGGACCGCGCTGATCGGTGGCAAGCGGGGTCAGGGTCGAATCGAAGGCGTACAGGTTCGAGCCGGCGTTGAGCGCGGGGCTGGTGGTCGCCAGGGCGATCGTGCGGGTCCGGCCGCCGTTGTCGGCCAGGGCCAGCAGGCCGGGGTCCGCGATGCCGACCCGGTTGCCGTTGCCGCCCTGGACCAGCCCGCCCGAGCCGCCCGTGCCGATCAGGTTGGAGGCCGACACACTGCCGAGGGCGCCGGAGACATCGCTGGCGGCGCCGCCGGCGGTGTTCCGGGCGACGATCGAGTTCGCCATCAGGATGACGCGGTTGGGCGTGGTCGGGACCCCGTAGGACAGGACGCCGGCTCCGGTCGCGACGGGGACCACGCTGGAGAGCGTGCCCGCCGCACCCGCCGGCCCACTCGCGATGACCGTGGTCCGGCCACCGGCGTTCTGGCCGGGGCTGCCCCCGGCGCCTCCCGCGGAGGCGGTCGTCACCCGCGCCCCGACCGCGCCCGAGTTGAAGGCGACCGTGACGCTGGTCATCGTGACGGGCAAGTCTTCCTGATAGAGCCCGGCGCCGCTGCTGCCGCCGGCTGGGCCAGTGCCACCCCCGGTGCCGCCGGCACCGCCGGGACCGCCAGCGCCGCCGTAGATCTCCGAATTCGCACCCTGGTCGGCTCCGGGGTTTCCGTCGCCGCCAACGCCGCCCCGCCCACCGGCGCCGCCGACACTGCCGTCGCCGCCCAGGGCCACATTGCCGGCGATCGTGGTATTGGTCAGGACGAGCTGGTTGGAGTTCGCGGCGGCAATCGCACCGCCGAGCGCCAGGCCCCCTGCGCCGCCGGCTCCGCCGTCGCCACCCCGGACACCGACTCCGCCCCAGCCGCCCGGCGCGCCAGTCAGCTCAGAGGTGACCAGGCGCC
>CAZUZD010000316.1:0-6939 GCA_964624465.1 uncultured Isosphaeraceae bacterium | reverse complement strand
GCCTCTGGCGCGAAAGTCGGTCATCGCCGGGTCCTTCCAAGCACACCGCCCCACGATTCCTCACGGAATCGTGGGGCGGTGTCGTTTTGCGCGCGGTGCTCGCGGCCATTCCCGTGACGGGTCGGTGGCACAGCGGCCCTTTGGCAGGGGGGGCGTGTGGAATGGGAATCGTCATCGAGGAGTCCGATCTCGACTTCAGCCGCTTCCGATGCTGCGGTGATGAAGATCTCTACCCGTTCGGTTGCCCGTCGTGCGGGCGTCTGATGGTGCTCTGCTTCGAGTGCGACACGCTCTACGCCGACCTCAGTGACCTTTCTCACCTCAACCACTTTGCACCGTCCGAGCCGATCCTCGCCTGCCCGCAATGCGGCCACCGGTTCGTGGATGGCTTCATCCGTGACGGACGATTCCAGGTGGATCGGCAGCATTGGCTCGCGGCGGGGTTCGGCCATCTGCTCAGGGACGAGGCTGGCCCCTCATGAAGCGGGGACGCGAGTCGCCAGGGACCATGTGGGCCGTCGCCAGTTTCCCCTTTGCATCACGGACCGGTCTCCGGAGGCCGCTTTAGCCGGCTCGGGCCTCTGGGTTGCGTTCGGTCCAGGGTGCGAGCCAAGTCGGCCGCCTGCTCCGGTGATGGCCAGGCTCTGGCAGGCGCTGCCTGTCGCTGCGCGACCCGGACAAGTCGGTCCGGGCTCCCCGTGTGATGGGAGTCGCGCCGCCGGGGCCGGTGAGGATCGCCCGCACAGCGAACCCGACGGCATCGGGTCGGAGTTAACGGAAGTAGCGGGCGGCGAAGTCGAGGAAGGTCGGCCAGTTGGGGCCGTTGGTGTGGCCGCCGCTGTGCTGGCGCCAGGCTAGCTCGCCGTCGGTCAGGGCGGTGCCGACCTCGGGGAACTGGGTCGTGCCCAGATCCTGCTTGCCCAGAAGCCGGAAGACGGGGCCGGCGGCGACGGTGGCCCGGAAGCTGCCGCGCTGGTCGACCCACTGGCCCTCGGCGCCTGGTCCGGTGGAGGCGCCATAGCTGATGAAGGTGGGGCGGGGGGCACACAGGGCGATGAGTTCGTGGGCATCCACGGGCAGGTCCCCCGGGGTGAGTGGGCCGCCGTACTTGAGGAAGTTGCCGCCCATCCAGTGGTACTCGCCGGAACCGGTCAGGTTCTCGACCAGCTCGCCGAAGGTGCGGCGGTGGAGCTTGGCGCCCCCCTCGCCGGACGAGCCGATGAACCCGATCGCGAACCGGGGGTCATAGGCCATCGTGACCAGGGCGGCCTTGCCGTAGCGGGAGAGGCCCTCGATGGCGACGCGCTTCGCATCGACGGCCGGATCGGTCTCGAAGTGGTCGAGGGCCCGGCTGGCGGCCCAGGCCCAGGCGCGGAGGGCGCCCCAGTCCTCGGGCTTGCGGGGTTCGCCGCGGTTGCAGAGGCCGATGATCCCCTGCGTCAGCCCGGCGCCGTTGTCGGCCTGCACGCTGGTCGGGACGAGGATCGCGTAGCCCCAGCCCCTGGCCAGCACCTGCTGCTGCCACGAGGGGCCGGCCGGGGCACCCGGGCCGCCGGGTCCCGGCGGTGGGGCAATCCCCTTGGGCGCGGGGCGACCGGGACGCGGGCCGAAGCCACCGAAGCCGAACTCGAGGATCACCGGCACGGGCCCTGTGGCCTGCGCCGGGGTCGTGAGCGTGAGCTGGATGTCGACGGTGATTGCCGGGTAGGACGTGTTGTCGACGTGCCCGATCAGTCGCTTCGTGATCACCGGGATCTCGCCGACCTTGTCCTCGGTGGTGGCGGCGACCTCCCAGGTGACCTTCGGGACGTTGGCGGGTACGCGGCCGTAGACCTCGCGATCGAACTCCTCGACGATCTCGGGCCGACGCTGCTGCCACCATGCCTCGGGAGTCGTCACGGCCGCGCCGTTCTTGAGAACGAGCGGGTCGGGCAGATTCGGGTACGGGTTGGCCTTCGCCTCGTCGTAGTTGGCGGCGTTGGCGGCCCTCGGATTCATGCCGTCGGCGCCCGGGCGGAGCGACTCGATGCCGAGCGCCTTCATCATGAGCCGGTGGTCCTGCTGCGCCGTGAGCTTCGGCGGCGCGGGGACCGTCGGCTCCTGGAGGGCGACCAGGCCGAGGGTGGCGAGCAGGGCGGTGGCGAGTGCGGTGCCAGGCATGGGTGGGGAGCCCCGAGGGATGCCGCTCCCGGCCGCGACGGTCCCCGCACCCGCGGGGTCGGCGGCAGGCCGCGGCGACCGCCTGAGTTGTAGCAGGCGCCCGGGGGCCGCGAAAGCCGCCGGCCGAAGATCAACCCCGCCCACGAACATGCCGCCCTCACCCCGGAGCCGCGACTCAGCCCGCGTCGGCGGGGCCGGCGTCGCCGCCATTTTTGAGGGCTTCCCACTCCTCCCAGTTGTAGAGGACCTCGCGGGCGGAGCCGCTCTTGAACTCGCCGACGATGCCGTCCTCGGCCATGAAGTCGATGAGCCGGGCGGCGCGGCCGTAGCCGATGCCCAGGGCCCGCTGCAGCAGGCTCGTCGACCCGCGCTGCTCGCGGATCACGACCTCGATGGCGGACTCGTACATCTCGTCGCGCTCCTTCATGGCCGCACCGCCGTCCTTGCCGGCGAGCTTGCCCCCGACCTGGAGCTGCATCAGCTCCTTGCTAAACTCGACCGGGAACTGCTCCAGGTAGGCGCAGACGCGGTTGACCTCGTTGTCGGAGACATACGTGCCCTGGGCGCGGACGATGTGCGAGGTGCCGGGCACGAGGAAGAGCATGTCGCCGTTGCCGAGCAGCTTGTCGGCGCCCATCTCGTCGAGCACGACGCGGGAGTCGCCGCGGCTGGCGACCTGGAACGCGATGCGGGCCGGCAGGTTGCCTTTGATCAGGCCGGTGATGACCTCGACCGTCGGCTTCTGGGTGGCGATGATCAGGTGCATGCCGACGGCCCGGCTCTTCTGCGCCAGGCGGACGATGTGCTGCTCGACCTCCTTGGCGGCGGTCATCATCAGGTCGGCCACCTCGTCGGCGATGATGACGATGTACGGCATGTGCAGCGGGATCCGCTGCTCCTCCTCGTCGCTTTCGGGCTGGAGCCGCTCGTAGATCTCCTCGGGGGACAGCGCGTTGTAGCTCTGGATGTTGCGGACGCCAGCGCGGGCGAGGAAGGCGTAGCGCTCGTCCATCTTCTCGCAGGCCCAGGCCAGCACCGACTCGGCCTTCTTCATGTCGGTGATGACCGGGTGCATCAGGTGCGGGATCCGCTTGAACTGCGAGAGCTCGACCATCTTCGGGTCGATCAGGATCAGCTTGACCTGCTCGGGCGAGCGGGTCATGAGGATCGAGAGGATCATCGCGTTCAGGCACACCGACTTGCCGGTGCCGGTGCGGCCGGCGATCAGTAGGTGGGGCATGTCGGCCAGGTCGAAGGCCAGCGACTGGCCCTTGACGTCCTTGCCCAGGAACAGCGGGATGCGGGACTTGCCCAGGCTGTCGAGCGTGCCCTCGACGATCTCGCCCAGGCGCACCAGGCCGCGGCGGTCGTTGGGGACCTCGATGCCGACGGTGGTCTTGCCGGGGATCGGTGCCACGATGCGGACGCTGGGCACGGCCAGGGCGATGGCCAGGTCGTTGGAGAGCCCGGCCACCCGCGAGACCCGCAGGCCGGCCTCCAGCTCGATCTCGAACTGGGTGATGACCGGGCCGGTATCGATCTGCACGACCCGGACGTTGCAGCCGTGCTCCAGCAGGGTCTTCTCGAGCTGGAGGGCGCGCGACTGGAGCTTGGCCTCGTGCTCCTGGACCGGGTGCGGCGCGGGGGGCTCGAGCAGGTCGAGCGAGGGGAGCGCGAAGCGGCCGTCGGCGGGCCGGGCCGGTACGGGCACGCGGGCCTCGTGCTGGCGGACCGCGGGCATCAGGCTCGGGACCGTGGGCCCCTCGGTGGCGCGGGCGGGCAGGGCTGGCCGCTCGACCGGCACGGTGGCCGCACGACGGGCGGACATCGGCTCCATCAGCTCGGCCGGATGCCGCGTCAGGGCGGGCAGGCCCATGGCCCCGGCAGAGAGCGGGTTGGGGGCGTAGCCGGGGTGCGGCAGCGGGCCCTCGCCGCCGTGGCCGTGACCGTGTCCATGGCGCAGGCTGCGGACCAGACGGACGGCCTCCTGGACGGGCCAGGCGAGCAGCAGCTCGTGGCAGAGGGCCAGGCCGGTCAGGCCCAGGGCGCCCAGGATCAGGAGCAGGCCGACCGGGCCGAACTGGGCCCCCACGAACCGGACCAGGAAGGCGCCCACGTAGCCGCCGCTGCCGACGACCGGGCTGCGGGCCAGCCCCGGCGCCAGCGCCTGCAGGGCGGCCGCGGCGGTGGCCAGCACCAGGCCGAAGCCGAGCGCCCGCTGGAGCCGGTCGGGGATGATCCGGCGACGGGCGACCAGGAGGGTGACGACGAACAGGCCGTAGAGGACCAGCCACGCTCCCCAGCCCAGGGCGGTGGTCAGGGCGTGGGCCAGGGTGGCGCCGACGGGCCCGCAAGGGTTGCGGGGGGGCACCGGCTCGGGCCGCCAGCGGGCCAGCCCGGGCGCATCGGCCGGGTCGTAGCCGAGGAGACTCAGCGTCAGGAACAGCCCGGCGAAGGCCAGCGCCAGGGTGCCGGCCTGACCGGTCAGCCGCCTGCGGTCGAGCATGGTTGGATCGGCTCCCGGCCCCTGGGGAAGGAGTCCCGTCGCGGGCGGTCGGCCCGGAGCGGTCGCGCCGGGGACTCCCGGGCGGCTCCGGGCCTCTCGACTACGATCGGCCGGGCTGGCGGGCCGCGCTCAGGCCCGCCCGGTCGGGTCGTGTCCGACCCGCCGGGCGTAGCGATTGGAGCGATTCTCGGCGGAGACCGGCCTGCGCCCGGGGGCGGCAGGTGCCGGTGGTGCCGGTCAGTTGGCCTCGGTCAGGTCGACGGTGTTGCCGTCGCCGTCGAGGGCGTCCTCGTGCGCGATCACGACCTTGCCGCTGGTGTCGAGGTAGATCTTGTCCTGCATGATCTCGGCGATCACGACGGCCATCTTGTCGCCGCGCTGGTCGACCAGGGCGCGGGCGCCCTGGTTCAGGGCGATCAGGCGCTTCTGGATCAGGCAGGCCAGCTTGAAGCGGCCGCCGACCTTGTTGACGATGTCCTCTTCCTTCAGCTCTTCGTGCATGGTCGAGTTAGCCTCCGCAGCCGTGGCGTCCGAGGACGCCGGTCAGGTCGTCGACGGCCCGGTCCAGGTCGTCGTTGGTGATCTTCACGTCGTAGCAGTGAGCGTGGTCGCGCTCCCAGCGGGCGCGCACGAGTCGCCGATGGATCGACGGCTCGTCATCGGTGCCACGCGCCCGCAACCGGGTTTCGAGCGTGGCGAAGTCGGGCGTGTCGATGAACACGAACAGGGCCGAGGGGGCCTTCTCCCGCACCTGCAGCGCCCCCTTGACCTCGATCTCCAGGATCACGCACTCGCCGCGGCTCATGGCCTCGAAGACCGGCCGCGCCGGCGTGCCGTAGCAGTGGCGGTTGTACTCGGCCCACTCCAGGAACTCGCCCCGCGCCTCGGCGTCGAGGAACTCCTGCCGGTCCAGGTACTGGTAGTCGATCCCCTCCCGCTCGCCGGGCCTCGGCTCGCGGGTCGTGGCCGACAGGGACAGCCGCACCGAGGGGCCCAGCCGGTCGATGACCCGGCGCAGCAGGGTGCTCTTGCCCGAGCCCGAGGGCCCCGACAGCACGACCAGTTTGCCCGAGAGATGACCCCAGCCCTCAACCCACATGCGGTTGCCGCTCCAGCAGGCTGCGATGGAAAAGGCGGTTGCGACGGCGACGGCCGCGCCGGCGCTCACTCGACGTTCTGGATCAGCTCGCGGATCTTCTCGAGGATCCCCTTCATCGCCACCACCTGGTTGGTGATCGCGATGTCGTTGGCCTTCGAGCCGATGGTGTTCGTCTCGCGGCCCATCTCCTGGACGATGAACTCCAGCTTGCGGCCGGCGCTCTCGGGCTCGTCCAGGACGGCCAGGTAGGTGGTGATGTGCGCCTTGAGCCGGGTGATCTCCTCGGCCACGTCGGCCCGCTCGGCGAAGATGGCGACCTCGCGGATCAGGTCCTTGGGCTCGACGGCCACGCGGTCCTTGACCAGGCTTTGCACCCGCTCCAGCAGCCGCTGGTTGTAGGCGGCCAGCAGCACGGGGCCGTGCTCCTCGACCTTCGCGAGGTGCTCGCCGAGCGCCAGTCCCAGCGACCGGAGCTCGGCGGCCATCGCCTTGCCCTCCTCGGCCCGCGAGGCCTGGAGCGCGGCCAGGGCCTCGTTGAGCACGGCGGCCAGCCGGGGCCAGGCGTCCTGCGGGTCGGCGTCGGAGGATCGCCGCTCCTCGACGATGCCGGGCAGGCCGAGCAGGTCGGCCAGATCGATCGGCGGGGCGTCGGGCCCCCGGAGCGTCTGGAGCTGGTCGCGGTAGCTCTGCAGGGCCACCACGTTGAGCCGGTAGTCCTCGGCGCGGCGGGGGCGGTCGACCCGGATGGTGAGCTGCACCGTGCCGCGGCGGACCGCCTGCCGCACCAGCCGCTCGACCTCGGGCTCGAGGGCCCCGTACGGGTCGCTGATGCGGCTGGAGAGCTTGAAGTGGCGGTTGTTGACCGTGCGGAGCTCGGCCAGGATCGCCAGCTCGTCGTCCTGGTGGCGGGCCTCGCCGAATCCGGTCATGCTGAGCAGCACGGGGGCACGTCCTCGGGGCAGGGGGCAGGGGGCAGGTCGGTCGGGATCGGGTAGCCGGCCGCAGGGCCCGGAACGACGCTCGCCGGCCCGGGAGCCGGGGGGCTCCGACGGGTCGGCGCGGGTCGCGAATCGGGCCCCGAAGCGGGGCGGCGTTCCGGCGGGGATCGAGCTTACTTGGGGGCGGGCGTGTCGGCCGGGGCCGTCGCGGGAGCCGGAGCCGTGACCGGGGCGGT
>CAZUZD010000315.1:0-6946 GCA_964624465.1 uncultured Isosphaeraceae bacterium | reverse complement strand
CCGATGATGTGCATGAGGAAGAACGTGCCGTTGAACGTCAGGAACGTCAGCACGAAGTGGATCTTGCCGAGCTTCTCGTTCATCATCCGGCCGAACATCTTCGGGAACCAGTAGTACACGGCCGCGAAGATGGCGAACGTGCTGCCGCCGAAGAGCACGTAGTGGATGTGCCCCACGATGAAGTAGGTGTCGTGGATGTGCATGTCGACCGGCGTGGCGGCCATGAAGATGCCCGACAGGCCGCCGATGATGAACATCGAGACGAATCCGATCGAGTAGAGCATCGCCGTCGTGAAGTGGATCGACCCGCCCCACATCGTGCCGATCCAGTTGAAGACCTTGATCGCCGACGGCAGGGCGATCAGCATCGTCGAGAGCATGAACGTCGCGCCCAGCGCAGGGTTCATGCCCGACTGGAACATGTGGTGGCCCCAGACCACGAAGCCGAGGAAGGCGATGCCGACGATGGCGAAGACCATCGGCTTGTAGCCGAACAGGGGCTTGCGGCTGAAGGTGCTGATGATGTCCGAGACGATGCCCATGGCGGGCAGGATCATCACGTAGACAGCCGGGTGCGAGTAGAACCAGAACAGGTGCTGCCAGAGCAGGGGCTGGCCGCCGCCGACCGGGCCCGGCTCGTTGGCCACTTCCCAGCCCACCGGGGTGAAGAAGTTGGTACCGATGGTGCGGTCGAGCAGCTGCATGACCATGGCCGAGGTCAGCACCGGCAGGGCGAACGCCTGGAGCACGGCGGTGATGAACAGGCCCCAGACGGTCATCGGCATCCGGAACAGCTTCATGCCGGGGGCACGCAGCATCAGGATGGTCGTGATGTAGTTCAGCGACCCGACCAGCGACGAGACGCCGGCGAACAGCAGGGCCATGATCCAGAGGGTCTGGCCGTTCATCGAGCCGGGGGTGGCCCAGCGGAAGTAGGCCAGGGGGGGGTAGCTGGTCCAGCCCGCCTCGGCGGCCCCGCCCTCGACGACGAACGACTGGAGCATGAGCACGAAGGCCGGCCACATCAGCCAGTACGAGAGCATGTTCAGCTTCGGGAACGCCATGTCGCGTGCCCCGATCATCAGCGGGATCAGGAAGTTGCCGAAGGCGCCGGTGAGGATCGGGATGATCACGAAGAAGATCATCACCGTGCCGTGCATGGTGAAGAGCTTGTTGTAGAACTCCGGGGGCATGGTGCCGCCGGTCTTCCAGGTGCTCTCCATCATGGGGCTGAGCCAGGGCACCCGGGTCCAGGGCCACGCCAGCTGCCAGCGCAGGGCGAGGGCGAGCAGGCCGCCGAGCACGAAGAAGATCAGCCCGGAGAACAGGAACTGGACGCCGATGACCTTGTGGTCGGTCGAGAAGACGTACCGGGTCAGGACGTTCGAGGGCGCCGGGTGGATCTGGTCATGGTGGTGGGTCGCGGCGGGGGCCGGGGCGTGGCCGGGTCCGTTCGCGGGCTGGGGCGTGCTCATCGTGTCAGTTCTCCCCCGCGGAGGGTGCGGTCGCCGCGGCCGTGGCGACCGACGGGCTGAGCTGGGATCGATTCTGCTCGTCGAGGGCGGACTGGACCCACTCGCGGAACTGCTCCGGCGTGTCGTAGATCGTGACCCGGCCCTTCATCTTGGTGTGACCCCAGCCGCAGAGCTCGGTGCAGACCAGGTCGAGCGGGCGCCCGGCGGTCGTCGCCTGATCGGCGTCGAACCACACCGGGATCGTGAGGCCCGGCACCGCGTCCTGCTTGATCCGGAGGTTCGGCAGGTTGAACGAGTGCAGTACGTCCTCGGTCTTGAGGTTGATGACAATCGGCTCGCCCTTGACGAACCGGAAGTCATTGATCGTGTGCAGGTCGTCCCGGGTGCCGATCAGGCCGTCGGGACCCGGGTAGCGGATCTTCCACTGGAACTGCCGGGCGATGACCTCGGCGTGCGGCTTCACCTTCGGCTGGGCCGAGCGGAACTTGATGTCGGCCCAGGTGCCCATCTGGTACAGCGAGATGAACACGAGGATCGCCGCCGGGATGATCGTCCAGATCACCTCCAGCCGCTGGCTGCCGTGGAAGTAGTGCGCCTGGCGGCCCGGCTGCTGGCCGTACCGGTACATGGTGTAGACGAGGGCGATGTGGGTGCCGATGAACACCACCCCGGTGATCCAGAGGATCAGCAGGAACAGGTGATCGATCTCGGCGCCCAGGTGCAGGGGGCTGGTGGTCGAGACGTTCTGCGGCAGCCACCAGCTCGGATCGAACGGGGCATAGGCGAACGCGGCCACGCACAGGACCGCCATCGCCCCGAACAGCAAGCTCCAGATTCGCACGAAACACGCTCCCGAGGTCGGGGGTCGGCCGTCAGTCGCGGCCGAGGGCAGTCCACTGGCAGAAGCGGCGAGCTCACTCGCGGACGGGCGGCCCGGAGGTCACCGGGCCGGAGCATCGGCCAGGTCCCCGGGGCCGTCGGCCGAGGGGGTCCCGGTCGTGGCCTCGGCGGCGGGGGCCACGTACGGCTGGGCCCCGTCGAGGAGCTGGGGCTCGTAGGGCAGCCGCAGCACGAAGTTGACGAGGTCCCAGGTCTCCTTCTCGTCGATCTGGGTGCCCAGGTGGGCGGGCATGGGCGTGCCGTTGATCCCCTTGGCGATCCGCCAGTAGAGGTCGATCGGCCGCCGGCCGCCCTTGTAGTCGCCCTTGAGCAGGTTGGCCGGCCGGATCGGGTTGCCCCAGCGGTCGACGGCCTTCTTGTTCTGCTCCACGGCGACCGCGGCCAGCTGGGCGAACTTCGAGCGGCTGGGGTTGCCCTCGAAGACGTGCTGCTTGAACGTCTTGTAGTCGACGAAGCTGTCGCCGTTGCCCTTGCCGTCCAGGCCGTGGCAGCCGAAGCACTGGAGGCTCTTGTCGCCGAGGTACAGCTGCTTGCCGCGGAGGATGCTCTCGCGGGTCGCCTCCTGGATCGGCGTCTGGGGCGCCACGACGTTCGCCTCGGCCGACTTCCACGACTCGAAGACCTGGGCGGCGACCTCCAGGGCCATCTCGTCGGTCAGCTCGGTCTCGGCGTCGGGCTCCTCGAGGAACGCCGCCTCCTCGAGCATGACGTACTCGGTCTCGCCGCGCATGCTCAGGAACATGACGTAGTCGATGACCTGCTCGATCTCGCTGGCCGAGAGGATCGACTCGAAGGAGGGCATGGAGGTGTTCGGGATGCCCTGGACCAGCGTCCGCCTCAGGTCGGCGCGGGTGGGCTTGCTGCCGCGATCGCTGCCGCTGGTGGAGGTGAACTTGAAGACGCCGGGGCGGTAGTCGCGGGGCACGGGCCAGAGGAACGGCGAGGTCGGGCCGTTGCCGTCGCCCGAGACGCCGTGGCAGTGCATGCACTGCTCCCGGTAGATGGCATAGCCACCGCGGATCGGGGTCGGGTCGGCGCCGGCCGTGGCGGCGGCGGTGACCCGCACCGGGGCGGCACCGGGCGCCCTGATCATCCGGCCGGCCAGGCGGGCCCCGTTCTCGGGCAGCCCCGAGTCGGCGGGCACCTTGAGCGTATCCGGCCGGGCTCCGAAGAGCGAGTCGACCAGCGCCAGGGCCCGGGCCCGGAGTTTCGGCTTCTCGGCGAGCTTCTCGCCGACGTCCTTGCCTTCCAGATCCAGATAGCCGTCGTGGGAATAGCTGAGCGGACCGGTGCTGACCGTATCGACACAGCCGGAGACGGCGAGCGCCCCGGCAACGATGGCCAGGCGAAGCCGCGAAGTCACGCGCAGATCCTCCAGGACAGGACGTCCCCTCCAGCCGCAGCGGGTCGGTCGACCACGTCACCCAGGCGCCGCAACCAACGCGGCGAGCCGGGGCGACAGGCCATCCGCCCGGACGGGGACGCGGGCTCCTCGGGCGAGGAGGCGGCGTCCGGAGGGGTCGGACTCAATCGGACAGGGGACACGGTCGGGGCGGGGGCGGGGCGAGACGACGTCAACCGTGCCAGGGCGCCCATCCCCGATATCGTAGCTACCCGGGAGGGGGCTCACAAGCCAAAGCGCGATTTCTGGGATTTCACTCGTAACGAAAAATCCGAAGCCGGCCGGCGGGCCCCATCCGACCGCCCTCATGCGCGGGCCGGACCCGGACCGATCCTCTTCGCTGTGCGAACCACCGTCTCCCACTCCCGACCGGCCCGTCCAAAACGGCCCCGGCGTTCCCGGTTCGGCTACGACCCCCAGTGGTGGGGCCCCGTGGCCGCCGAGACGACCGATCGGGCCTCGTACTGGGACGTGACCCGGCTGCCGATCCCCAGCCTCCTGTTCATCTTGCCGCTGATCGGCGTGTACGAGTTCGGCATCCTGTTCCTCAGCGACCCCCGGTCGGCGCCCTTGCGGACCGGCATCGACTTCTGGATTCGCCGGGGTCTGCTGGCCGTCGGCATCACCGACATCGGCCTGCCGCCGCTGGCGCTGATCCTCGGGCTCCTGGCCTGGCAGGCGGTGCGGCGGGCGTCGTGGCGGTTCCCGCCGGGCTACCTCGTCGGCATGGCGGTCGAGAGCCTGGCGCTGGCCCTGGTGCTGATCGGGCTCAGCCAGCTCGTCGAGCTGGGCCTCGGGCAGATCGAGCAGGCGCGGAGCTGGGTCCTGCTCCAGGCCGAGCCCTCGCACCTGGCGCGGGCGCGGCTGATCGGATACCTGGGGGCCGGGGTCTACGAGGAGGCCGTCTTCCGGCTGGCCCTGATCCCGCTGATCTTTGGGCTGCTCCGGCTGCTGCTCGTGCCCGGCGTCCTGGCCGGGGCGCTGGCGGTCACCGGCTCGTCGCTGTTGTTCTCGGTGGCCCACCATGCCGGGGCGCCCGGCGAGGCGTTCCACTGGTTCGTCTTCTTTTTCCGGTGGACGGCCGGGGTGTTCTTCGCCTGGGTCTTCGTGGCGCGGGGGTTCGGGATCGCAGCCGGGACGCATGCGGCGTACGATATCCTGGTCGGCTCGTTCGAGTGGCCGGGCTGACCCCGGGGGGACAGCCGCCCATCGCGGTCGCCGCCGCCCGCGGCCCGACCCGGATCGAGCCCGAGGCCCCGCACGCCCGCCCCCGGAACGCGACGGATCCGCCCGCCGACCATGCGCCTCATCCACCTCTCCGACATCCACATCTGGCGCTACCCGGGCAACCCCCTGCACCTGCTGACCAAGCGCTCGGTCGGGGTGCTCGACCTGCTGACCGGCCGCGCCAGCAAGTTCCGGCTCGAACGGCTCGGCGAGGTGGTCGCCCGGGTGCAGTCGCTGCAGCCCGACCACATCCTGATCACCGGCGACCTGACGACCATGGCCCTGCCCGAGGAGTTCGCCGACGCCCGCGAGGCGCTCGCCGGGCTGCTGGGCGACCCGTCCCGGGTAACGATCATCCCCGGCAACCACGATCGCTACACCCGGGGCTCGGTGCGGCACCGGCAGTTCGAGCGGGCCTTCGGCAGCTTCGCGCCTTCCGAAACTTTCCCCTGGCTCCGCCGCCTCGACGACCAGACGGCGATCCTGGGCCTCGACCCGACCCGGCCGCACGTCTCGGCCCGGGGGTTCCTACCCGCCGAGCAGTTCGCCAGGGCTCGTGAGCTGGCCGCCGAGCGGCCCTCTCGCCTGATCCTCGCCTGCCACTACCCGCTCGCGGCCCCCCCCGGGCTGGAGCCGAAGCTGGCGATCAAGCGCCTCAAGAACGCCGAGGCGGTCGCGGCCTGGGCCCGGACGATCGGCCCGCACCTCTACTGCTGCGGCCATGTCCACGCCGCCTGGGCGTTCCGGCCCAACACGGTGCCCAACCAGCTCTGCCTGAACTCGGGCGCGCCGCTGATGCGCGACCCCTCCGGCCAGCATCCGCCAGGGTTCCTCGAGATCCACCTCGATGGCGACGACGTGACGGCGCTGCACCACGCCTGGGACGAGACCGCCTGGCAGATCGAGCCGATGGTGCAGGCCCCCGGCTTCTTCGCGCATGAGAACGCCCCGCCGATCCCGTGAGGACCAGCGAGGCGTCAGATGGTTCCGGCAAATTCGGGGCGATGGGCCAGGGCGGCCGATCAGGCGCGGCGGGTGCCGAGGCGGAGCAGGGTGCGGGCCCGGGCGATCGCACGCTCCCTGGCCTCGATCTCGGTCACCGTCTTCGCCGCCAGTGCCCGAGACCGGGCCAGGTCCTCGCGGACCGCGTCGGGGTCGATGTCGGCGGCCGGGATGGTGCGGGCGCTCAGGACGGTGAGCACGTTGTCACGCACCTGGGCGAACCCGCCCTCGACGAAGAACCGCCGAACCTGACCACCAACGTTGATCCGCAACTCGCCGAAGCCGAGGCGGCCGATCATCGGGGCGCGGCCCGGGAAGACGCCCAGCTCGCCGTCGTAGAGCGGCAGGACGACCGAATCGACCAGCTCGTCGAGCAGCTTCTTCTCGGGCGACACGACGACGCACTGGATCCGACCGGCGCGGCCGGGACCGCTGGCCGGCTTGCCGGATGTGGCACTCTCGCGTAGCTCGGCCGTGGCCATCGTCTGCGTCCCTCGGGCAACTGGAAGAGCGTTCGTGTCGGGGCGACCGGGTTCGGGAGCACGGCCCCGGGCGGCGAGTCACCGCCCGGGACCACGGTGGGGCAGATCGGGCTCAGATGGCCATCTTCTTGGCCTGCTCCTCGGCCTCGTCGACGACGCCGACGTAGCGGAAGGCCCCCACAGGCAGGTGGTCCCACTTGCCGTCGCACAGCTCCTTGAAGGACCGGATCGTGTCCTTCAGCGGGGTGTACTTGCCTTCCTTGCCGGTGAAGACCTCGGCGACGTAGAACGGCTGCGAGAGGAAGACCTCGATGCGGCGGGCCCGCTCGACGATCAGCTTGTCCTCTTCCGACAGCTCGTCCATGCCGAGGATCGCGATGATGTCGCGCAGCTCGCGGTAGCGCTGAAGGATCTGCTGGACGCGGCGGGCCGTCTCGTAGTGCTCCTGGCCCACGTAC
>CAZUZD010000314.1:0-7007 GCA_964624465.1 uncultured Isosphaeraceae bacterium | reverse complement strand
CACCACACGTTCCAGGTCCAGCACAGCTACCCGCACTGCTGGCGCTGCAAGAAGACGGAGATCTACCGCGACACCGACCAGTGGTTCATCGGTGTCGACCACGACGACCTGCGGCAGCGGACGCTCAAGATCATCCAGGACGACGTGCGCTGGCTGCCGGGCTGGGGCCAGTCGCGGATCGAGGCGATGGTCGGCAACCGGCCGGACTGGTGCATCAGCCGCCAGCGGCAGTGGGGCGTGCCGATCCCGGCCTTCAGCTGCACCACCTGCCACCAGATGCTGCTGACGGCCGAGTCGGTCCGCCACGTCCGCGACCTCTTCGCCCGCGAGGGGGCCGACGCCTGGTACGCCCGGCCGGCCGAGGAGCTGCTGCCGCCGGGGGCGACGTGCGCCGGCTGCGGCTCGACGCACTTCGCGAAGACGCACGACATCCTCGACGTCTGGTTCGAGTCGGGCGCCAGCCACCGCGCCGTGCTGTCGCAGAACTTCGAGCTGGGGTATCCGGCCTTCATGTACCTGGAGGGCTCGGACCAGCACCGTGGCTGGTTCATGTCGAGCCTGCTCACCGGCGTGGCCGGCAGCGGCCGGGCGCCGTTCGAGACGGTGCTGACGCACGGCTTCGTGGTCGACGACTCGGGCCGCAAGATGTCCAAGTCGCTGGGCAACGTGATCCCGGCGGTGAGCACCACCGAGCAGTACGGCGCCGACGTGCTGCGGCTCTACGTCGCCAGCCTCGACTACGCCGACGACGTCCGCATGAGCGTCCGCGGCATCAAGGAGGCCAGCGAGGCGTACCGGAAGATCCGCAACACCTTCCGCTACTTCCTGGGCAACCTCGAGGACTACGGCACCTTCGACCCGACCGCCGTCGACCCGGCCACCCTTCACGAGATCGACCGCTGGGCGCTCGGGCAGCTCAACAGCGTGATCCGCGACGTGACGGCCGCCTACGAGCGGTTCGAGTTCTACAAGGTCTACCAGCGGATCTACCAGTTCTGCGCCGTCGACCTGTCGTCGTTCTACCTGGACGTGCTCAAGGACCGCCTCTATGCCGAGCGGCCCGACGGCCCCGAGCGTCGCGGCGCCCAGTTCGTGCTGGCCAGGCTGCACGACGTCCTGATGCGGCTGCTCGCTCCGATCCTGCCGCACACGACCGAGGAGCTCTGGGAGTTCCTGCCCGCGACGGCCGGCAAGCCCGCGAGCGTGCACCTGGCCGATTGGCCCGAGCCCGACTCTCGCATTGACGAACTGCCGATCGCCGAGCGGATCCCCCAGCTGCTGAAAGAACGGGACTTTATCTTCGCGACGGCCATCGAGCCGGCCCGCAAGGAGAAGCGGATCGGCAGCAACCAGGAAGCGTTGGTGACTCTGCGCGTGCCCGAGGACGCCGCCCCGGGCATGGCGGCCAAGGCCGAGCTGCTGGCGACCCTCTGCATCGTCTCCGAGGTGCGGGTCGTGGGCGAGGCGGGCCGGACCGAGGCCGTTGCGACCGCCGAGAAGTCGCCGCACGCCAAGTGCGAGCGGTGCTGGAACCTGCGGCCGACCGTGGGCCAGGACCCTGCCCACCCGACCCTCTGCGCCCGCTGCGCTGGCGTGCTCGGCCCCGCGGCCGGGGCCTGAGTCGCGCCGCGAACAATCCGGCGGATCCCCCGGGATTTGCCCGAAGGATCCGGCCCGGGATTCGTCTATGATCCGGAACAGCGTCTGATGATCGCTTCCCGGGCCCGTGCGGCCCGGGGGGCGATCGGCCGTCGGATCCCGAGGTCCGGAACCGGGGAGGTGAGCCCGTGACGACGCCCCTGCGATCGGTGAGCGGCCGCGGCATGCTCGTCTGCGCCCTGCTGGGCCTGGCCCTCGCCGACGCCACGCCGGCCCACGCCCAGGGGCGAGGTCGGCGCTCCGGGCTGGCCGGCACGAGCCTCCCGGCCGCCGCGTTCGTGCCGGGCGTGGGCACCGGCTACATCACGACCCCGCCCACGCTCTGGCGGAACCCGCTCAACGAGAACCCGGTCAATCCCCTGCCGCGCTCGGCGAGCGACCGGATCCAGGACGAGATCTTCTACGAGGACCTGTATCGCCGCACGGGGGCGTACCGCGTCGTCGGCGGCCTGTACCAGCCGGGCTACGGCGTGCCGGTGAAGCCCGAGAAGGTGGCCGGCGGCTACTACACCCCCGGCTTCGGCGTGCTCAACGGCGGCCTCTACGGGGCCCCCGGGTCCGGCCCGCCGGCAGCCAACGTGGCCGGCGGGATGCTCGTCCCCGGCTTCGGCGTCGTGAACCCGGGTCGCCGCGAGGCCAGCGTCGCTGGCGGCTGGGGCCAGGGGGCGACGAGCTTCGCCGGCCCAGCCCTCGGCACGGTCAGCGGGCCGCTGCCGATGGGCGGGTTCGGATCGCCCGGCCTGGCCATCAGCGGCCCGGCGGCGATCGGTTCCTTCGGCGCCCCGTCGCAGGGCTTCAGCGGACCGACGAACCTGGGCGGCTTCGGCACCCCGACCGGCCTGGCCGGCGGCCCGGCGGCGATCGGCGGCTTCGGCTCCCCCCCGGCGGGCGCCTTCGCCGGCCCGGCGGCGATCGGCGGCTACGGCCAGCCCGCCGGCGTCAGCGGCTTCGGCGCCCCGGTCGGTGGCGGCGTGATGCAGGGGACCCTGGTCCCCGGCCAGGGTGTGAGTTCGCTGGTCCCGCGCCGCTGAGGCTCCGGCCGGGGCACGGGCCCCGGCCCCGCATGGTCCGTCCCTTCCCCGAGTTCGAGGACGCCGCGTGTCCCCCCGCAATCCGCCGATCGGCCCCGACGAGCCCCCCCTGCGCCTGGCCGTGTGCGTGTCCGGCGGCGGCACGACGCTGCAGAACCTGATCGACCGGATCGCCGCCGGCACCCTGCGGGCCGAGGTCGTGCAGGTCATCGCCAGCCGCCCCGGCATCCGGGCCATCGAGCGGTCGCAGGCCGCCGGCATCCCGGTCGACGTCGTCACCCGCAAGGGCCACGCGAGCCTGGCCGACTTCAGCGACGCGGTCTTCGCGCCGATCCGCGAGCATGGGGCCGACCTGGTGATCCTGGGCGGGTTCCTGAGCCTGGTGCAGATCCCCGACGACTACGCCGGCCGCGTCCTGAACATCCACCCGGCCCTGATCCCGGCGTTCTGCGGCCACGGGTACCACGGCGAGGCGGTGCATCGCGCGGCCATCGAGTCGGGCGTGAAGCTCTCGGGCTGCACGGTCCACTTCGCCGACCAGACGTATGACACCGGCCCGATCGTGCTCCAGCGCGCCGTGCCCGTGCTCGACGACGACACCCCGGACGCCCTCGCCGCCCGCGTCTTCGCCGCCGAGTGCGAGGCCCTGCCCGAGGCGATTTCCCTCTACGCCCAGGGCCGGCTGGTCACGCAGGGCCGCCGGGTGATCACCCGATCGGCGCCTGGCCCCGGCTGAGCGAACCCCGGAAATGCGAACGGGGCCCGCAGGGGGCCCCGGTCCGATCAGGCGACTGGAGGTCGGTCGTCCGAGGGCGGCGTCAGGCCACGGGCTCGGTGCACTGGTTGATCAGCCAGGTGTCGGCGGCCGAGAGCATCGGGGTGGTGATGCGGTGGGCACAGGGGTACGCCTGGTGGGCGACCTGGAGGCCGCCGGACCGCAGCAGGGCGACGTCGCGGCGGGCCCGCTCGATCGGGGCGCGGGCGTTCCACTCGCCGTGGAGCATGAGGATCCGCAGGTCGCGGCAGTCCTTCAGACGCACCAGCGGGGCATTGCCGCCGGGCAGCCAGCCGTTGATCGAGACCACGCCGGCGAACCGGTCGGGGAACCGCAGGCCGAGCCGGAAGGCGACGGCCGCCCCCTCGCCCACGCCGACCAGGAAGATGCGCTCGGAGTGCACGTGCAGCGAGCGCCGCAGGCCCCGGATCGCGTTGAAGACGCCGTCTTCGAGGCGGTCCAGCGCGTCGCCGGGGCCGTCGTTGTGCAGCAGGCGCTTGACGGTGGCGGCGGGCGGCTCGGTGGAGCGGAAGCTGTGGCCGCCGAGTCGGTCGGGCCGGGCGAAGGCCGAGCCCCAGCCGTGGCCGGAGGGCTCGCCGCGGCGGGTCACGGCCTCGGGGCCTCGCAGGCTCAGGCCCACGTAGTTCCGCCAGCTCATCGCCGGCATCGAGGCGAGCATCTGGTGCTCGTCGCCGCCGCGGCCGTGGAACAGGACCAGCAGCGGATAGGGGTAGTTGGGCTCGTACCGCTGGGGGATGAACCGCGACTCGGCCAGCGCGGCGGGACCGCTGGTGGCCTCGAACGGGGGGCTGACCTGTCGCTCTCCGTTCATCACGCGATCACTCCTGGCGGTCGACGGGGGCGCTGGGGACCGACCCGGTGACGGGGCCCGACCCCGGCTCTGCGCCGGTGGTCGGACCACCCCCGAACTCGGTCAAAGCATAGCCATCAATTCGCCGGCCTTCAACAAATTGCCCAGACCCCGGAAGTTTTTTCTCAAGTTTTCTTCACGTTGAGCCGAAAGGGTTTGCGGCTTGCGCCCGACCCTTCCGGTCACGCGTTTTGAGCGGCGCCCGGCGTGGTCGACCCTGCGGCCGGCGGGGTCGCCTTCGCCCTCAGCAGGGGCCTCACGGCCCGCGCGGCCGCGGCGTTCGCCTGCGGGTAAACGCGCAGCTTGGGGGGATTGGCGCGAACCGGCCGCTGGACCACCACCTTGGTCCGGGGCGCCCTGGGCGTCACGGCCGTCCGGACCTTCAGGGCGGCCAGGCGGGCGGCGCGGGTCGCGGCGGCGGTGGTCGCCGGGGTGGCGGCCGCGGTCGTCGTGGTGGTCGTGGTCGTGGCGGGCTGCTGGATGGTGGGCGTGATCGCCTTGGTGGCGGCGGTGGTCGTCGGGGTCACGTTGGCTGGCGCGGTGGTCGTCAGGATCGGCGTGGTGCTGCCGTCGGTGCCCACCACCCGCAGGGTGATCGGCGGCGAGCTGAGCACGTTGTTGGTCGTGCTCGACTCGTCCAGCGACCGGTCGGGGTCGACCTGGGCGACGATCACCCCCGGTGTGCCGTTGGCGCTGAAGCCCGCCGGCGGGTTGGCCGGCAGCGTGATCGTCTGCATCACATCCTGCACGTACTGCGCCTGGAGCGACGGCACGGTCACGTCGCCGAGCGACATGGTCGTGGTGGTCGAGCCGGTGCCCTGGGTCAGGAAGAACCGGACCTTGAACGGGCCGGCGTTGCTGGAGCCGTTGTTCTCGACCTTCGCCTTCACCGGCACCGACTCGCCCCAGGCGATCGACGCGGGGTTCTCGATCGAGGCCAGCTTCAGGTCGGGCAGCTGGGTGGGGGCCACGGCGGCCGCCCGGGGGGTGAGCCGCAGGCCGACCCAGTCGAGGCCCTGGCCCTGCACCCGCTGCGGCCGGATCACCGGGTCGGCCACCTCGTCGGCGTCGGAGATCATCCAGGCCCGGAACTCGCCGACCCCGGCCAGCGCCGTGGGCGGATTGGCCGGCAGGCGGATCTGCTGGGTGGCGCTGACGGTCTGATTGCCCAGCACCGCCGGCATCGGCACCCGGCCGACGGTGTACCCGCGCGAGCCGTAGGGGTCCTCGCCGGCCGGGGCCAGCACGATCCGGGCGTTCGTCGGCGGGGCGTTGCCCGTCGAGTCGTTGCGGAGCGTGGTGGTCACGGTCATCGTGCCGCCCCAGTCGAGCTGGGTCGGGTCGATCTTGAGGCCGGCGGCGACGAGCTTCGGCGGCACCCGGGGGGTGTACGTCACCATCGCGGCGTCGACGCCCTGGAGCCCCAGGTTCGCGTTGTTCGCCTCGTTCCCCTCGGCCACCGCGCTGTCGGCGTCGACGGCCATGACCAGGTAGTACGACGGCTGCTTGGCCGTGTTGACGACCGCCGAGGGCGGGGTCGTGAACCACTGCGTGAAGTCGTACGACTGCCCGGCTCCGATCCCGGCCGGCACGGTGACGGTACCCAGCTTGACGGCGCCCCGCACGACCTGGGTCGCGGGCGAGGCGTACACGTCGACCAGGAACGCGGCGGTGGTGGCGCCGTTGCCCTGGTTGCGGATCGAGCCGCTGAGCGGGAACGTCTCGTTCCAGTCCAGGTTCGCGGGTGCGCCGACCCGGCCCGCGATCAGGTCGGGCTTGCCGGCCGCTGCGCTCGTCGGGGTCGCGGCGGTCGTCGTGGTGGAGGCCGCCGGGATCGGGACGCTGGGCGGGGTGGTGGTCGTGGTCGTGGTCGACGTGGTGGTGGCGGCGGTCGACGAGGCCACGCCGGCGCTGGCGGCCGAGCCGATCTGGCTGGCGATCGCGGTCACGGCGGCGGCGGCCGTCGAGGTCCCCCCGCTGATCGTGCCGGTGCTGGCGGGGGTGGCGGTGGTGGTCGTGGTCGTGGCGCTGGTGGTGGAGCCCACGTCGGCGGCGGTGCTGCCGCTGGACGTGCTGTTGAGGCCCGAGCCGATGACCTCGAAGGTGCTCAGCAGCCGGCGATCCTCGAGCGGCTCGAACCGGACGATCACGGGCCCACGGCCCCAGGCGCGGCGGCGCCCGGCGGCCCGACGGTCACGGGACGGCATGTGAGCTTCTCCTCCCTGAGAAGACCACGCGCGGTTGGCAGCCGTCAGGGTCGAGCGACCCCGTGCGGCCCCGGCGCGCGGCAAGGCGAATCCATCCCTGGATTGGCCGGGGACAGTACCCCCGGCGCCCGGGGCGGTCAAGGCCGATCGCCCGGCCCCGACCGCCCCCGAGGGCGCGGGGAAACCCGATGGCTCAGAGGGCCGGGCCGAGCAGGTCCTTCACGGCGTCGCGCTCGGCGATCAGCTCCTGCGCCGAGGCGTCGATGCGCGCCTGGGCGTCGGCGTCGATCGTCAGGCCGCTCACCACCGACCAGGTCTTGCCGTCGGTCTTCAGCGGGAAGCTGTAGATCAGGCCCGAGGGCACGCCGTAGTGGCTGCCGTCGCTGATCACGCCGGCGCTGAACCAGTCGCCGGCCGGGGTGGCGACGTGGGCCGAGCGGACCGAGTCGAGCGCCGCGTTCGCC
>CAZUZD010000313.1:0-7041 GCA_964624465.1 uncultured Isosphaeraceae bacterium | reverse complement strand
CGGCCCCTGCGGCGGCACCGGTCAGACCGGCGCCGGCACCTGCGGCTCGTGCGGCGGCTGCGGCCTGCTGAGCGGGGCCCACGGCGCCCTGAAGGGCCTGGCGGGCAAGGCCCACGGCTTCGGCCAGAACGCGATGTACAAGATGGGCCACGGCGGCATCGAGTACTTCGTCGGCCCTGGCGGCCCGGTGCCGATCACGCCCGGCTATGTGCCGTACGTCGTGACCACCCGGTCGCCCCGCGACTTCTTCGCCTTCCCGCCGTACTCCGACCGGGCCTTCGCGACCGACGTCGTCCGCCCGGCCACCTCCGAGAACCTGAACCTGCGGACGTACCAGAACGTCCCCCCGCCGACCGGCTACGTCGAGCGTGGCCCGGCCATGGGCACGATCAACCGGCCCGCGCCGGGCGTCGCCCAGCCGCCCGCCCCCGGCGTCCCGGCCGACGTGCCGGCCCCCGACATGAACGACGCCCCGGCCCCGCCGGCCCCCGGCCTGGATGACAACGGCAACGGCCCGCGCTGATCCCTGCCCATCGGGGCCCCCCGGGGTCCGGCCGTATCGCGGTCGGGTCCCGGTGTTCCCCCCGGCCCCTCCCCGACGAGGGGCCACGCGACCCGACCGGCTGACCCCGGTCGGGCCGACTCCGCCGGCCGTCGCGACGCGGTCCTCCCAATGGATCGCCCCCCGCGACGCCCGGCTCCCGGCCAGGGACCGGCCGCATCCCGGACGCGGAGCGTCCCGACGGTCCCTGGCCCCTGCCTCGACCCGACTCGCGTCCGACTGGCCCATGGGTGAAGGAGTCCTCGACATGGCCCGCCTGCCCCGCTCGATCGAGCGAATTGTCCTGCTGGTTCCCGCCCTGATCGGCCTGGCCGCGCTGGCCCCGGCGCCGGTGCAGGCCCAGGTCTTCGGCGTGCGGGGCAACAACCAGCCCTATCTGCCCTCCGAGGACCAGCGCAGCGGTCTGCTCACCCGCCAGGCGGCGATCATGCCGACCCTGCCGCCGGACCCCGACCGCGACTCGTTCTACGGCACTCGCTGGGGCGACCACCACGGCCCCACCCACCCGAACTCGCCGTTCACCGGCGGCCTGTACGGCCTGAAGTACAAGAACCAGTGCGTGGCCAGCTACAACCCGTACTTCCGCGGCACCTGCGGCGGCAGCACGGCCGGCCCCTGCTGCGAGCCGGTCGAGCACCGCGCCGTCGGCAACATCGTGCACCCCTGGCGGCCCGTCGGCGGCTACTACGCCGGCGGCAGCGCGGTGCCGATCTACGACCTCGACCCGCTGGTGCCCGGCCCCGGCGTCTGGCCGTTCCCCCGGCTGTTCTTCCACCAGCGCCAGGGCGGCTGATCGCCGGGCCTGACGGCCGACTCGCGACCCACACGACCGCCGCCGGACGGGGCCCCCAGGCTCCGCCCGGCGGTGTGCGTTGACGGGCCTCGCGCCGTGGCCAGGATCGACGCGCCTTGCCCGGACCGATGGGGGCGCCAGGTCCCCCCACCTCGCCGCGCCGGGCGGGCTTCGCCGATCCCCCGGTCCGGGGGCCGGCCCCGGGCGCCGAAGGGCCCGGGAGCGCCGGGGTTGCGGCGATGCGCGCGGCATCCCGGGCGCCGGCAATCGGTGCAGTTCGCCCGCCTTAACGGGGGAATCCGACAACCGGGCCCGGCGAGTGAATCCGCACGCCGCCGGCGACCGATAGGGGTTCAGGTCACCGCGGGTTTTCGCGGTCGCACCGATCGAGCCGAGGGAGTGGACGGACGATGGCCGTGTCCCCGACCGACAAGCCTGCGAACCCCGGTTCCGCCCCCTCCGCCCGGGGCGCCGGCCGCCCCACGCCGACCGCGGTGGCGGTGGCGGTGGCGCCGCTGACGGCGGCCGAGCGGGCCGAGCTGGAGACCCTGCGGCGGCAGGTCGTCGAGCTCCAACGGATCAGCAGCCTGGGCGTGCTGGCCGGCTCGATCGTGCACGAGCTGAACAACGCGCTCACGCCGATCCTCAACTACGCCAAGCTGGGCCTGCGCAACCCCGACCCCGAGTTCCGCCGCCGGGCCTTCGAGAAGATCCTCGAGGGCTCGCAGCGCGCCGGGGCCATCGCCAACGGCGTGCTCGGCCTGGCCCGGCCCCGCGCCGACCGCCGCGACCCGACCGACCTGAACCGGCTCGTCGAGGAGGTCCTGTTCCTCACGGCCAAGGACCTCCAGAAGCACCGGATCAGCGTCGAGGTGAAGGCCGAGGGCCGGCCGCACGCGCGGGTGAACCCGGCACAGGTGCAGCAGGTGCTCCTGAACCTGGTCATCAACGCCCGCCAGGCGATGGCCGAGGGGGGCCAGCTCACCGTGACCGTCGGCCTGGACACCACCGGGCGCTGGGCCGAGGTGCGGGTCAGCGACACCGGCAGCGGGATCCCGCCCGAGGCGCTGCCGCACATCTTCGAGCCGTTCTTCACCACCAAGACCGGCCCCGACGCCACCGGCATGGGGGGCACGGGCCTGGGCCTGCCCGTGTGCCGCGACATCGTCGAGAGCCACCGCGGCCGGCTCCGCGTCGAGAGCCGCCCCGGCCAGGGCGCCAGCTTCACCCTGCGGCTGCCCGCCTGCCCCGCCGCCGCCGCCGAGTCCGGCCGCCAGGGCGCCGCCTGAGCCTCCCCCGGCCGGGACGCGCGGCCGGTGGGGCGTGGTCACGTTGCGGATGCCCCCGCATCGTCGGCGTCGCCACGCGGACGCCCCGGCCACGGCACGCCGGATCACAGGCCGGCGCCGGGAGGATCCGGGCTCCGAGGACGAATCCGGGCACCCCGGTGGTTCCCCTCCCGTAGGTCGGATGAGCGGAGCGAAATCCGACGGGCTGGGGCCAGGGCCGGCTGCAAACCCGCCGCAGGAGCCGGATCGGCTGGCCGACAGGCAAGTGCCTCCAAGACCGTCGGATTTCGCTCCGCTCATCCGACCTACGAGAGCCGAGGAGTTCCGGGGTGCCTGGACTTCGGCGGGCAGGGCGAGCCGCGGCGGGCGCTCAGGGCTTGCCCGTGGGCAGCACGACGTTCTCGGGCGGCTCGGTGGCGTCGTACTCCGGGGGCAGGCTCGGCAGGTCGGGGCCGATCAGGTCGCCGAGAAACTTCGGCGGGGCGCCGTGCTCGCGGGTGTACAGGGCCTCGGCCAGGTGGATCAGCAGCACGTCGAGCCCGCGGCGGTCGCGGTCCAGGATCGGCTGGATCATCGAGACCGGCGGCAGGTTCAGGCCGGTGCCCAGCCACCCGCCCAGCAACGGGCAGGAGGCGATCCAGGCGCGGAGCGTCGGCTCATCGAGGGCGCGGACGGCGGCCGGGGCGTCGGGCCCGACCCGCATGATCTCGATGAAGCTCCCCGGGCCCGGGGGCGGGTCGATCCCCGCCCGCTCGGCCGGCAACTTGTCGCATTCGGCCAGCCAGCGGGCGAAGTACAGCCGCGCGGCGCGCTGCGAGCGCTCGGGCTCGCGGGACAGGAACATCACCGCCCGCGTCAGCGCCGACGGGACCGGGACCCCGGCGACGTTCGCGGGCCGCTCCCCGAGCCGGCCGCCCCACTGATCGAGCAGGTTGCGGAGGCTCAGAGAGTCGCACCGCAGGGTCATCGACGCCGGCGCCGACAGCGCCTGCACGGCCCGCACGTCGGCCAGCGCCCGTCGGAGCAGGGCCGCGTCCACCCGGGGGTCGTCGGCCCAGGACTCGATCGGGGCCGTCACCATCTGCATCAGTTCGAGCCCTCGATACCGGCCCCACCACCCCTGGTTCCGGCCCGCGTGCCGGCTGGCGCGGAGCACCCCGCGATACAGCGCCCAGGCCCCGGCCGGGTCGTTCGCCTCGGCCAGCCGCCGCGACGCGGCCAGCCGGGCCAGGCGGCCGAACTCGGTCAGGTCGCCGAGGAGCCGCTGCGTCGGCAGGCTGTCGGTGCGGGTCGTCGGGTCCTCCAGCGCCGCGTCGGGGCGTCCGGAACCCTCCAGCCAGAGCGCCAGCGCCCCGGCGTTGTCGTCGACCCAGCGGCGCACGACCGGGTCCGCGGCGCCCCAGTCCGACTCCTTCCAGACCTTCGTGTCGTCCACCCGGTACTCGGGCCGGTTGGTGGGTCGCAGCGCCGCCGCGGCCCGCTCGTAGACGGGCATCGCGTTGGCCTCGGGCGGCACCGCCGCCGCCCGAGCCACGGCCGCCACGTCGAACGGCTCGCCGATATCGGGCAGCCCGATCAGGCTCGTCGCCCGCCAGGCGAACAGGAGCAGCAGGCCGAGCATCAGCAGCTCGAACCCGAGCAGCAGCAGGCGGCGCCAGCCCCGGGTCCGCTCCAGCGCCGTCAAGGGGGCCAGCAGCCAGCGCCAGGGCGCCGGCAGTCGGGGGCGGGTGCCGGCGGCCGGGGGTCGCGGGTCGGGAGTGGGGCGGCTCACGTCAGAACTCCGGGTCGGGCCTCGCGGGCAGAGGGTACGTCGCCGAGGGTGGGCTCGCGACGGGGCCCGTCGCGGCGGGCGGCGGCGCGAACCCCTCCGGCAGCCGGTCGAGGTACGGGCCGACGAGCGCCTCGGGCGCCGGCGGCGGGCCCCCACGCTCGCGGGTCCAGAGGGCGCCGGCCAGGGTCACGATCAGCTCGGCGCGGAGCCGACGGTCGGCCTCCAGCAGCGGCAGCAGGTCGGCCACCAGGGCCAGGAACCGCGGCGCCAGCAGGGTCGAGCGGGCGTGCGCATCGATCTGGTCCCGCGACCGCGCCAGCGGCCGCGCGGGGCCGGGGCGGCCGGCCTTGGGATCGAACAGGTACACGCCGCCCGGCATGTGCGCCGTCAACGTACCCCGCAGCGCGGGCTGGTCGATCCCGGGGATCCAGTGGCCGTAGAGCAGCCGCAGCAGCCGTCGGCTCCGCTCGGGCTCGACGGCCCCGACCATCATCAGCTCGGGGCCCAGCGGCAGCCGCGACGCCCACGCCGCGCTGGCGTTCATCCGGGCGATCAGGCGCGCCCGGTACCCGGGGGCGTCCAGCTCGTTGGCGATCCGCACGTAATCGACCCGCAGCGCCTCCGAGTCCGGCGGGGTCAGGGCCTCCAGGCTCAGGGCGTCGGCGAGGGCCTGCCGCAGCAGTGTGGCGTCGACGGCCGGGTCGGCGGCCCAGAGCTTGATGGTGGGCAGGGCCTGCCGCAGCAGCCCGTAGCCGGTCATGCGCTCATAGGCCCCGCCGTGCTGGCCGACGTGCCGGCTCGCCCGCAGCGCCCCGCGCTCCAGCCGCCAGACCGCCGCCGGATCCGCCGGCCCCTCGGCCTGGATCCGCGACGCCTCCAGCAGGGCCACCCGCGCCGGCCGCTCGACCCATTCGAGGTGCTCCTGCCGGCCGATCAGCGTCGCCGTCGCCAGCGACACCGCCAGCGACTCGGGCCGGTCGGCGCCGGCCAGCCAGGCGTCGAGGCCGTCGCGGTGATCGAGCACGTACCGCTGCAACCCCGGCTCGGCGCGGGCCCAGTCGGACACCTGCCAGGCCAGCGCCCCGCTGACCTTGTACGGCGGCATGTCGAGCGCCGGGAAGGCCGCCGCCGCCTCGCGGTAGACGACGGCCGCGTTGCGGTCGTCGGGCACCTGCACGGCCCGCAGGGCGTCGAGGTCGAACGGCTCGGGCACCACGGGCAGGCCGCGGAGCATCCAGGCGCTCCAGGCCACCACGCCCAGCACGCCCAGGCTCGTCGCGACCAGCAGCCAGGCGACCGCGCGGCCCAGGGCGCCCGCCTCGCCGGCGGCGCGCGACCGCCGCGCGGCCTCCGGCTTTGGCTCCGCCGCCGGGCTCAACGACCGCCGCCGCCAGGGCCGCCACGCGACCATGCTCGCCCCCCTGCCCGACGCCCCATTGTGCCCCCCGGCCGGCATCATAGCCGGCGCGCAGAGCCGCCGGCCAGACGTTCTTCAGACATTTGTCCGAAGCCGACGGGCCGGCGGGAGGGTGGGGCGTGAATCGTGTGGGTCGGCGCGGCTCAGCCGACGGGGTTGCGGAGCACGCCCAGGCCGTCGATCTCGACCTCGACGACGTCCCCCTTCTGGAGCCAGACGGGGGGCTTGAGCGCCATGCCGACGCCGGGCGGGGTGCCGGTGAACATGACGTCGCCGGGCTCCAGCGTGACGATCTGCGAGAGGTACGCGATCAGCTCGTCGATGCGGAAGATGAGCTGCGCGGTGGTCGAGTCCTGCATGGTCTTGCCGTTGAGCCGCAGGCGGATGCCGAGGGCGTGCGGGTCGGGCACCTCGTCGGGAGTGACGAGCGCCGGGCCGATGGGGGCGAAGGTGTCGAAGGTCTTGCCGGCGAGCCACTGCTTGCCCGGCTTGCCGATCTGCCAGTCGCGGGCCGAGACGTCGTGGCCGACGGTGTAGCCGCCGACGTGCTCCATGGCCCGCTCGCGGGGGATGTGCTTGCCCCCCTGCCCGATCACGACGACGAGCTCGGCCTCGTAGTCGACCTGCTCGCTCACCACCGGCTTCTCGATGGTGGCCCCCGGGCCGATGATCGCGGTGGGGAACTTGTTGAAGACGACCGGCTCGGTGGGGATCTCGGCGCCGGTCTCGAGGGCGTGGTCGCGGTAGTTCAGGCCCAGGCAGATGACCTTGTGCGGGTCGGGCACCGGCGCCAGCAGCGTGACGGCGGCCGGGTCGTAGACGACCGTGGCGGTGCCGGCGGCGAGCACGGCCTCGGTCTTTCGCCGGCCCTCGGCGCCCAGGGCGAGCCACTCGCGGACGCTGGCCGGCAGTCCGGGGTCGGCCGCGTGGAGGTCCACGTAACGGCCCTGGGCATCCTGGACGCAGGCCCGCGGGCCCCGGTCGGTCTGCACGGTCACCAGTCGCACGGCGGGTCGGTCCTTTCGCTCGGGTCGCTCGTCGGGGAGAGGCCGGGCCGGGGACCGTGAGGCCGCCCCGGGCCGGGCGCGTCCCAAGGCTACCACCGGGCGCCGGCCCTGGAAACGGCCGAGCGGGCGGGCCGGCCGAGCCCTGGTGGGGGCGCGGCCGGCCCCGGGCAACTTGCTGCCGTGCTGGTGCGAGATGGACTCG
>CAZUZD010000312.1:0-7052 GCA_964624465.1 uncultured Isosphaeraceae bacterium | reverse complement strand
TGAACCTGCCCGACGCCCTGGCCGCCGTCCTGCTACTGAGCCTGATCGTGTATTCCCTGCTCGGCGGTGCCGACTACGGCGCCGGCCTCTGGGACCTGCTCGCCCGCGGCCCCCGCGCCGGCCGCCAGCGTGACGTGATCGCGCACGCCATCGGACCGGTCTGGGAGGCCAACCACGTCTGGCTGATCCTCGTGATCGTGCTCCTGTTCACCGGCTTCCCGGCCGCCTTCGGCGCCATCATGACCAGCCTGCACCTGCCGCTGTCCCTGATGCTCGTCGGCGTGGTCCTGCGGGGCTCGGCGTTCACGTTCCGCAGCTACGACACCACCGACCTGGGCCGGCGGCGCTGGAACCAGGCGTTCTCGATCCCCAGCGTGGTCACGCCCGTGCTGCTCGGCATCGTCGCCGGCGCGATCGCCGCCGGCCGTGCCGTGCCGGTCGAGCCGTTGACCGCGCGGGCGCTGCTGCTCGACGCCTGGCTGGCGCCGTTCCCGATCGCTGTCGGTTTCTGGACGCTGGCGATCTTCGCCTACCTGGCCGCCGTGTACCTGACGCTGGAGACCAACGACCCGGCGCTGCAGGACGACTTCCGGCGGCGGGCCCTGGCCGCGGCCGTCGCGGTCGGGGCGCTGGCGTGGCTGGTCGACCTGCTGGGCCTGCGCGCGGCGCCCCTGGTGGCCCGCGGCCTGGAACGCTCGGGCTGGGGCCTGCCGGTGCGGGTCGCCACCGGCGCCTGCGCGATCGCGGCGATCGCCGCCCTGGTGGCGGGCTGGTACCGGACGGCCCGCGTGGCCGCCGCGGTGCAGGTGAGCCTGATCCTGGCCGCCTGCGGCCTGTCCCTGTACCCGTACATCCTGCCGCCGTCGCTGACGATCGCTGACGCGGCCGCGCCCCGCCTGATCCTCCAGCTCCTGCTCGGGACGCTCGGGCTGGGCTCGCTCCTGCTCCTGCCCTCGCTCTGGTACCTGTTCCGCGTCTTCAAGGGCCACACCTTCCGCGCCGGGGGTGCTCCGGACGCGACCGCCGATCACGCCTGAACCGGGTCACGAACCTCCAGGGCCGGGGGCTCACGCCTCCCGCCGTCCTCCAACGAAGGAGCCTCGTCATGATTCTGAAGCAGTACTACCTCGGGTGCCTGGCGCACGCCTCGTACCTGATCGCCGACGAGACGACGAAGATCGCCGCCGTGGTCGATCCCCAGCGGGACATCGCCCAGTACCTGGCGGATGCCAGCGCGAACGGCTGGACCATCCAGCACGTCTTCCTGACCCACTTCCACGCCGACTTCCTGGCCGGTCACATCGAGCTCCGCAACCAGACCGGCGCGCAGATCTACCTGGGTCGGCGGGCCGAGGCCGAGTACGCCTTCCACGCGGTCAAGGACGGTGACGTCGTCGAGTTCGGTCAGGTCCGCCTGGTGATGATGGAGACGCCAGGTCACACGCCCGAGGGCCTTTCGATCCTCGTCTACGACCTGGCCGAGAGCGCCGAGACGCCGAAGGCCGTGCTCACCGGAGACACCCTGTTCATCGGCGACGTCGGCCGGCCCGACCTGATGGCGTCGATCGGCATCACCGCCCAGGAGCTGGGGGAGATGCTCTACGACTCGATCACCAGCAAGCTCATGACGCTGCCCGACTCGACGCTGGTGTACCCCGCCCATGGCGCCGGCTCGCTCTGCGGCAAGAAGCTCAGCAAGGAGACTGTCTCGACCATCGGCGAGCAGAAGCGCTACAACTACGCATTGCAGCCGATGAGCCGCGAGCAGTTCCTGGCGATGGTCACCGCCGACCAGCCCGAGGCGCCTGATTACTTCGTCTACGACGCCATCAAGAACCGCCAGGAGCGGCCGGCGCTCGACGCCTCGATGGCCCTGGCGAAGCAGCCGCTGACGCTCGACGCCGTCCTCAAGCTCGAGGCCGAGGGAGCCCAGGTGGTCGACGTCCGCGAGGCGGCCGACTTCGAGGGGGCCCACCTGGTCGGCGCGATCAACATCGGCCTGAAGGGCCAGTACGCCACCTGGGCCGGCACGATCCTCAAGCATGACCGCCCGATCGTCGTGATCGCCGATCCTGGCGACGAGGAGGAGGCGATCATGCGGCTGGGCCGGATCGGCTTCGATAACGCCGTGGGCTACCTCGAGGGCGGCATGACCGCGCTGGCCGATCACCCCGAGCTGGTCGGGATCACCGAGCGGATCACCGCCCAGGCCCTCTCCGAGCGACTGGCCACCGGCGATCGCCCGCTCATCCTCGATGTTCGCTCCGAGAAGGAGCGCGAGGGCGGCGCCATCGACGGCAGCCTGGCGATCCCGCTGAACCACCTGGTCGAGCGGATGGGCGAGATCCCGACCGATCGCGACCTGGTCGTCCACTGCGCCGGCGGCTACCGCTCGGCGATTGCCGCCAGCCTGCTCCGCAAGCACACGAACCTCAAGCCGATCGACCTGGTCGGCGGCTACAAGGCCTGGGAAACGAGCCAGGGCCTGGCCCCCGCCGCCGGCAGTTGCTCGCTCTCGCAACCGGGCTGTAGCAAGAGCTGATGGGCGCCTGAGCGGTTCCGGGGACGGTCGGGAAACAGGGGGGCCGATCTGGAATCCCCCCACCGGATCGGGCCGGCGTCGCCCCGGCCGGGCTCCCCGGCCGGCCGGGCGCCGCGAGCACGTCGGGCCCCACGGCCGTTGCGTGGCCCCGATCGCCAGGAGTACGAAGCCATGAACGACCTGAATCGCCAGGCGCACTGGGAGCAGGTCTACGCCGCGAAGCCCGAGACGGCGGTGAGCTGGTACCAGGACCAGCCCGAGCCGTCGCTGTCGTGGATCCGGGAGCTTGCACCCGCCGATCGTGGGCGGATCCTTGACGTGGGCGGCGGCGCCTCGATGCTGGTCGATCACCTGCTGGCGCTGCCGCTGGAGCGAATCACCGTGCTCGACCTCTCGGCGACCGCGCTGCGCCGTGCCAAGGCCCGGCTGGGTTCCCGGTCCGAGCGGGTTGACTGGCGGGTCGCGGATGTGACCGAGGTGGCCGACCTGGGCCCCTACGACCTCTGGCACGACCGGGCCGTGTTTCACTTCCTGACCGATCCGCTGGACCGGCGCCGCTATGTCGAGCGGGCCCGGCGAACGATCCGCCCTGGCGGCCACCTGCTGATCGCCACCTTCGCCCCCGATGGCCCCGAGCGCTGCAGCAACCTGGCGGTCTGCCGGTACGACGCCGACTCCCTGAGCCAGGAACTCGGCCCAGACTTCGCGCTGGTCCGGCAGGCCCGGATCCTGCACACGACTCCCTCGGGCGCCAGCCAGCCTTTGAATTACGGCCTCTACCACCACCGGCCGACCGCGCTGGTCCCTGGCTCTGATGACTCTTGAGCCACCGGCGCTCCTCGTGATCCTGGATCTGCTGAGTCCTCGGCTCCAAGGCGACGCCGCAGCACGGTCGCTTCGCCGGGCTGGATCCACGCTCCCGATCCGTGCCCTCATGGCTCACGCGATGCCAAGGATCGCGACCGTTGCCTCCAGGCCGGCTGCACCCGGTGCTCGGCCAACACCTGACGACCGTGCCCACCCCGCCTGCGGCCGCGCCCGGAGCCCGACGGATCGCCCCCGCGACGGTCGGCTCAGGGTCGGTCGGGCCGTCAGTGTGCAGGGACGGACCCGATTGCTCGGGAGGCTCAGGAGCTGATGGCATTCGGGCCACCCGACGGCCACCCCGTTCGATGCACAAATCGAATTGCTTCCCTGATTGTGGACGGGAGCCCGAATCGGTTAGTTTGTTAATCTGGGTAAAAAGATGGGGCGGCGAGAAGCCGTCTCCTCGGGATCACCCGAACCGGAGACTGGCCGTCAGGAGGTGCGACGGCGGGGGCGGTTCGGGCGGATCCACCTCAGAGGCGGGCGCCCGTCAGGATCGGGTGTGGCCGCGATATTGCCACGACACCGGGGAGGTTGGCAGCGCATGAGCCAGGTGAACCCCTTCGCGACACGACTCGCGGTCCGGCGCCTGCTGGCGTTCGGGATCGCGGCCGGCGGCCTGCTGCTGGGCGCGGCGACCGCGCCGGCGCAGGAGACCGACCGATCGAAGGACGTCGAGCAGCTCCGCAAGCAGATCGATGAGCTGAACGCCAAGCTCAAGGCGCTGGAGGCCCAGCCTGCTGAGGCGAAGCCGAAGGAGGCCAGTCCGGGAACTCCGCTGCCGGAGACCTGGGTCAAGGGCGTGAGCTGGCGGTCGATCGGCCCGGCCAACATGGGCGGTCGGATCGTGGCGCTGTCGGTCTTCGAGGCCGACCCGACCGTCTTCTGGGTCGCGACCGCCTCGGGCGGCCTGCTCAAGACCGAGAACAACGGCGTGACCTTCGAACACCAGTTCGACCGCGAGTCGACCGTCTCGATCGGTGACGTGTGCGTGGCGCCGTCGGACAAGAGCATCGTCTGGGTCGGCACGGGCGAGAACAACCCGCGCAACTCGGTCTCGTACGGCGACGGCGTCTACAAGTCGACCGACGGCGGCAAGACCTGGACGAACATGGGCCTCAAGGGCACGTTCCAGATCGGCCGCGTGCTGGTGCACCCCAAGGACCCGAACATCGTCTACGTCGGCGCCCTGGGGCGGCTCTACGGCCCCAACGAGGAGCGCGGGCTGTTCAAGACGGTCGACGGCGGCAAGACCTGGGAGAAGGTGCTGTTCGTCGACGACCGCACCGGCATCATCGAGCTGCAGATGCATCCGACCGAGCCCGACACCCTGCTCGTCGCCACCTACCAGCGCAAGCGGGACATCTACGACACCAACGACCCCGAGGTGAAGTGGGGCCCCGGCGCCGGCCTGCATCGCACGACCGACGGCGGCAAGACCTGGACGAAGCTGACCAAGGGCCTGCCGACCGGCCAGCTCGGGCGCATCGGCCTGAGCTATTACCGCAAGAACCCCAAGATCGTCTACGCCCTGGTCGAATCGGAGGCTATCGGCACCGGCCCGCCCCAGGCCGCCAACACCGGCGGCGGCTACCTCGGCCTGGTGGGTGAGGACGAGGAGGACAAGGCGCAGGTCGTCGAGGTGGTTTCCGGCGGTCCGGCCGACAAGGCGGGCCTCAAGAAGGGGGACCAGCTCAACGAGATCGACGGCAAGGCGGTCAAGAAGTACTCCGACTTCATCGACGCCGCGCGGGCCAAGAAGCCCGGCGAGAAGGCCAAGGTGAAGGTCACCCGCGAGGGCAAGCCGGTCGAGATCGAGGTCACCCTCGGCGAGCGTCCGGCGGGCCGCACCGCGGGCGATCCGAAGAAGCCGTTCCTCGACTCGCTGGGCGGCCAGCGCGAGAACATCCAGGAGCGCCAGGGGGCCGACGGCTTCCAGTACGGCGGCGTGTACCGCTCGGAGGACGGCGGCGACTCGTGGACCCGGGTCAACAGCCTGAACCCCCGGCCGATGTACTTCAGCCAGATCCGGGTGGACCCCTCGGACGACCAGCTCATCTACGTGCTCGGCGTCTCGATGTACCGCTCGGTCGACGGCGGCAAGAAGTTCACGCCCGACGCCGGTCGCAACGTGCACGCCGACCAGCACGCCCTCTGGATCGACCCGCGCGACGGCCGCCACATGCTGCTGGGCTGCGACGGCGGCGTCTACGTGACGTTCGACCGCACCGCCACCTGGGACCACCTGAACCACTCGGCGATCGCGCAGTTCTACGACGTGGCGATCGACACCCGGCAGTTCTACAACGCCTACGGCGGGCTGCAGGACAACGGCACCTGGGGCGGTCCGACCCGGACTCGCACCGGGACCGGGCCGATCAACGAGGACTGGATGAACATCGGCGGCGGTGACGGCTTCGGCGTCCAGGTCGACCCGAACGACCCCGACCTGATCTACTACACCAGCCAGAACGGCGCCATCGGGCGCCGCAACCTCAAGACGGGCGAGGTCGCTTCGTTCCGGCCGCGGCCGGTGGAGCGTGACAAGCCGCTGCGGTGGAACTGGAGCACGCCGTTCATCCTCTCCAGCCACAACACCAAGATCTACTACGCCGCGGGCAACTACGTGTTCCGCTCGCTGGACCGCGGCAACGAGCTGGCGGCGATCTCGAAGGAGATCACCCGCACCGACAAGGGCTCGGCCACGGCGCTGGCCGAGTCGCCGAGGGATCCCAACGTCCTCTACGTGGGCACCGACGACGGCAACCTCTGGGTGACCCGCGACGGCGGCCGGGAGTGGACGCAGATCGACGCCAACGTCGGCCTGCCGCGGCCAATGTGCGTGGCAACCATTGAGCCGTCGCGGTCGGTCACCGGCCGCGTCTATGTCTGCTTCGATGGGCACCGCACCGACGACGACGGGGCGTTCATCTTCGTCTCGGAGGACTTCGGCAAGACGTTCAAGTCGCTGGGCTCGACCCTGCCGCGCGGCTCGACCCGCTGCCTCCGCGAGGACATCACCAACCCCGAGGTCCTGTACCTCGGCACCGAGTTCGCCGTCTGGGCCTCGATCGATCGTGGGCAGGCCTGGACCCGGATCAACGGCGACCTGCCGACGGTGGCGATCCATGAGCTGGTCCAGCACCCGACGCTGGGTGAGATGGTCACGGCCACTCACGGCCGCAGCCTCTGGATCGTCGACATCGAGCCGATCCGCCAGGCCAGCGCCGCGCTGCTCAAGGAGAAGGCCCACCTGTTCAAGCCGATCGTCTACCAGCGGTCTCACCGCGACCCCAGCCGTGGCCAGACGAACCGTCGCTACGTGGGCACCAACCCGCCCAACGGCCTGCCGCTGTACTACCACCTGGCCTCGAAGGCCGAGAAGATCAGCCTCAAGATCTTCGACGTCGAGGGCCAGGCCATCCGAACCCTCTCGCCGACCAACGAGCCGGGCCTCCAGCGCGTGGTCTGGGACCTGTCGCGGATCTCCAACCGGCCGGCGCGCCGCGAGGCGCCCCGACCGGTGGCCGGGGAGGGCAGCGAGACACCAGCCTCCGAGTCCGCCGCCAGCGGGGGTCGCGAGGCCACCGCCGGCGGCGAGGGCCGCGAGCGCGGTGGTCGTCCGCAGGGCGGCGGTGGCGGT
>CAZUZD010000311.1:0-7053 GCA_964624465.1 uncultured Isosphaeraceae bacterium | reverse complement strand
TCAGCGGGCTGTCCTGGTTCGGCGTCGAGGTGACGACCAGCTTGCCATCGCGGACGACCAGCCAGGCCCAGCCCGAGCCGAACCGGCCGATGCCGGCCTTGGTGAAGGCGTCCTTGAACGCCTCGAAGCCGCCCAGCTCGGCGTCGATGGCCTGCGCCAGCGCGCCGACCGGGGCGCCGCCGCCGCCCGGCTTCATCAGCTTCCAGAACAGGCTGTGGTTGGCGTGCCCGCCGCCGTTGTTGCGCACCGGGCCCCGGATCGCCTCGGGCAGCGCGGCCAGGTTGCTGATCAGCGTCTCGATCGGCTGGCCCTGGAACTGCGCGTGGCCCTCGAGCGCCTTGTTCAGGTTGGTGACGTAGGCGGCGTGGTGCTTGCCGTGGTGGATCTCCATGGTCCGGGCGCCGATGTGCGGCTCCAGGGCGTCCTTGGCGTACGGCAGCTCGGGCAGGGTGTAGTCGGCCATGCGTGAATACTCCTGAGGGATCGAAAGCGGCCAGGACTCGAGCCCCCCGCCTTGCAGCTCGTGGGCCGACCCGGACCTGGCTCGGAACGGGCGATTTGCCGCGACCGAGCCCTCCCGCCTAGGCTACCAGACGCACCGGAGCCTTCCAAGCCGCGCACTCCTCTGCTCCCCCCTCGCCAGCACGCCCCACCGACGCCCTCCTGGCGGTCGGACACCCCAGCCTGATCGTGCCACAGGCTGGCTCCCGGTCGCTCCAACCAAGAGCGTGGCTGCGGCGACCCCGGAAATTGCCTCACGAACGCCTGGGACGCTCCGGGCGCCCGTTGCCGCTGGACCACCGACGGGCAGCAGGTCACAGCGTGCGGCGTCCGAGTCGGCCTGGGGCGGGCGAGCACCGTCCCAGGCGGATGAGCCGTGTGCGCGTCATTTGAGACGGCCACACGCCCCGATCCGGGGGCGTCTGCCCGTTACTCCTCGGGAACGACCGTGAGGGCCCGGCCGTCGCTGGTGCGGTAGACGCTGAAGTCTCGGCGGTCGAGGGTGAAGACCGTTTCGAGTCCCTCGCGCTCGGCGAGGAACATGAGGGATGCGTCGGCAAGCTGGGCGCCGAGCGAAGCGTAACGCCCCATGAACTCCACGGCCCACGAGAGAGCGTGGGGCTCGAGTTCGACGAGGCGGACGGCCCCGCTCGCGACGAGCCGGTCAATCACCTGGATCGCACCCGGCTCGCGACGCAGGAGCCAGGCGGCCTCGGTGATGACCGGCCAGCTGGTCAGCAGCGGCGAGCGGAGCACCTTGAGCGTCGCAACGCAGCGAGCGTGGGCCGCCTCGCGGTCGCGGACGATGGCGACCAGGGGGCCCGTGTCGACGACGGCACGCCTACTCACCCCCGAAGCCTTCCAGATGGGCCGGGTTGGTGGCGAGATCCGCGGGGCCGCCCTTCAGGCAGCCGATGAGTCCCGACCGGCTCAGGATGTCGAAGGCGGTCGGTTCCGTCGCCTCGTCGGCGTGGGGACCGTTGCCGGCATCGGGGGGGGCCAAGTCATCGAGCACGGTGACGCGGACCCGGTGCCCGACGAGCTCGTGGCCTCTCCGGATCACCTCCTCCCACGTCCCTTCGATCGTCTTGAGTTCCATGGCCACGGCCCCCCGGTGAGTTCCTGATGCCTTATCTTACCACCAGCCGCTCCCTCGTCTCACCTTGCAGTTTCGATCGGGACGTCGCGGAGGCCGGGCTCGGGTTCGGTAGACGCGAGTCGGTCGCCCGGATGAGGGAAGGCGGACGCGGATCTGCTCCAGGCGCCGTGCTCTGGGGCTCGGTGCGGCGGCCCGATCAGGCCGCGGCCGACGACACGTCGGATTCTGGTGGCGCAGGCGCGGGCGTGCTCTGGCGGCCGGGCACCAGGCAGGACAGCAGGGCCAGGCCGTAGAGGGCGAAGGCGAGGCCGTAGAGGAAGCGGAAGCCGAAGTACATCGAGTTGTACTCCATCAGCCCGCCGCACAGGGCCCCGAACAGGTTCGCCGCCATCGCCCGGGGCAGGTCGACCCGGCGCGCCGCCAGGCTCGAGAACGCGATGCCCGAGAAGAACACCGGGCCGGTCAGGAGGGCGACCGTGCCGAGCCGTCCCAGGGTCGTCGGCGGCAGGCCGCCGGCCTGGGAGACGGACCAGCCGCCGGCCAGCGTCAGCAGCACGAGCACCAGCGCCGGCCTCGGGTCGCGCAGACCGAGCCGTTCGACGAGCAGGTTGGCCAGGAACGCGAAGCCGAGCATGCCGACGATCACGATCCCGATCACCTGCCAGGTGTTGCCGAAGGCCAGGCCCAGCTCGGTGATCCCCTTGGTCTGCAAGAGCAGGAACCCCGCGCCCAGCAGGAAGAATGGCGCGTCGGCGGCCGTCGGGCGCTCGCCGGTCAGCCGGCGCAGCAGCACGACGGTGAGCGTCAGGATCAGGGCGATCATCCCCAGGTAGCTCGTCGGGTAGATGCGCCGGGGCATGTAGAAGAACGGCCAGTCGTCGGTCGAGACGTCGGCCAGCAGCCTCGGGTCGGCCAGCACGCGGGTCACGTCCCGGAAGCCGTGCTCGGCCATGTATGCGGTCGGCAGCGGCAGCTCGGCCCCCTCGGCCTGGAGGAACAGGACCGAGTCGTCGTAGTTGTAGCGCGCCTGCACGCACTTCGGCGGGCGGCCGTCGAAGGCCTGCTGCATCATGAGGTAGATCTTCCGGCCCAGCTCCTCGGTGATCACGCTGAACGACAGCGACAGCACCCCGCCCGGCTTCAGGCGGGCGCGGGCCTCGCGCAGGCCCTCGACGGTGTACACGAACGAGTCGAGCCGCACGTTCGAGGCGTGGCTCAGCAGGGTGTGCGAGTCGAGCAGGCCGTAGACGATCAGGTCGTACTTGCGGTCGGTGGTGCGCAGGTACGTCCGGGCGTCGTTGACGATCGAGGTCACCCGCCGGTCGTCGTACGGCTTCTCGGGGTGGAACAGCCGGCCGATCTGGACGATGGCCGGGTCGATCTCGACCGCGTCCACCCGCCTGGCCCCGCGCCGCAGCGCCGCGGCCACGTCGTTGCCGCTGCCGGCGCCGACGATCAGTACGTCCCGAGGCGGCTCGGGCCGCACCCGGTACGGGAACTCGTAGTAGCGGGCCGTCTCGATGATGCCCGGGTCGGTCGTCGTGGTCGTGATCGCGTCGCTGAGGTTGTGGATCCGCTGGTAGTACGTGCCCGCCGACCGCACCTGCGACAGGCCGTTTTCCCCCGGCCCCCGCTCCAGGAGCTGGTAGGGCGAATAAATCGGCTCCCAGCCGAACGACACCGGCCAGGCCAGCAGCACCAGCACCGCCAGGGTGCTCGCCGCGCCCAGGCCGAGCGCGCGGCGATCAAAGCCCTGGAAGACCAGGAGCCCCCCCAGGCCGATCGCGAACCAGGTGACCGGCGGCAGGTACAGGGCGCTGACGACGAACATGACCACCACACCGACCAGGCTGCCGACGAGGTTCAGCCCGTAGGCCCGCAGCGTCGGCGCCTGGGCCATCAGGCGGCCGCAGAGCTGGCCGACCGGCACGAACGTCAGGGCCGTGAGCAGGAACACCGCGCCCAGGAACCAGTACACGGCCACGAATTCGAGCGCCGACCGCGCCAGCCGCGAGCCCATGTTCAGCTGCTCCAGCACCGGCAGCCCGCGCAGGCTCGCCCGCTGCCCCAGGCTCAGGCCATGCCGGGTCACCAGCAGGGCGAGCATCTGCGCCCCCAGCAGCGGCGCCGTCAGCACCAGCGGGATCGCCGCCCGCCGCGCCAGGGCGTACCCCAGCCCCAGCCCGAGGAAGCAGGCGAGCAGGCTCAGGTTCTTGTAGAAGGCGAACAGCTCGAAGACCGCCCCCTGCCAGCGGATCACCGCCAGCTCCAGCAGGAGGCTCAGCGCCGCCGCGCCGGCGATCGCCAGCGGCACCGCCCGGCCCGTCAGCCCCTCGCACGCCCGCGCCTGCCCGGTCGCCAGCGCCTCGATCGGCCCCGCGAATCGCCGGAAGCCCCACGCGACCGCCGCGGCCGCCGGCCCGGCCGCCGCCAGCCAGCCCAGGATCACGACCGCCTCGCCGGCCCCCGTCCACGGCTCCTCGCCGGGCCGGAGGTCCCCCCCCTGGAGCCGGCTGCACAGGACCGTCACCCCCGGCAGCGCCGCCGCCAGCAACAACGCCCAGCTCACCAGCCTGCGGTACGCGTCGGTCATGAGCCGTTCACCCCACCCCACCGCGGCCCGGCCCGCGCGCCCCGACGATCGCGGCCCACGGCCCCCGGACCGCCTCGTCCCGGCCCCTGGCCCCACCCGCGCCCTGGGACCGTTTTTACCCCAGTGAACCCGTAGGCCCCGCGCTCCCTCCAGCCTAGCAGACCCCCCCGGGCCATCCAACCCGCCCCCCCGCATGGCTACCGCGGCCCGGAACCCTGGCTCCCGACAGGCGTCCGGATTGATTGATTTGGTTCCGATTTGGTTTATTGTGGTTAACTTAGATTGTTGATGCTGCGGGCGTACGGCTCCTGGAGGGCCGCGTGCCCCGGTGGGCTCCGGTGGTGGAGCCGCTGCGTGGGATTTCCGAGGAGCGGGCCAGATGCGACGGAACCGGAAACTGATGGCGGTGATGGTGGCGCTCGTGTGCGCCGGCACGATGGCGCAGGCGGGGGTGGTGACGACCACGACCCCCTTCACCGGCACGACGCTGACCACCGATTTCTCTGGCCAAGGCTCTCAGACCCTCCCCTGGACTGACTCCTATGGTCGAATCGTTAGCTCGACAGACGTTACATGGAATAGTAATAGCGCGTTATTCACGCAAAATTTTAATTCTAGTACGATAGTTTTCTCGAATCTTTCGACTGACACCGTGGGCATTGGATTCTCGCAAGGGTCCATGGATGGAGAACTTCCAGGGGCGATCGCCCAGGCCGTCTTCAGCAACGGAGACGTGTGGACCGGGCCGGTGAGTCTGTCCGCGGATCCCGAGTTCTTCGGTTTCTTGACGGACACCCCGTTCACGTCAGCGACCATCACGTGGACCGGCCCGACCGTCTACATCTCGAACTTCACCACCCGGGCGGCGCCGCCGGTGCCGGAGCCGTCGACGCTGATCGGCTCGACGCTGCTGGCCGCGGGCCTGGTCGTCACCGCCTACCGCCGGCGGTCGCGTCGGCCCCGGCCGGCCTGACGGGCGAACCCGCCCACCGACAATCCGATGGCCCACACCCACACCCCCACCGGGGTCCCGCAGCGTCGGGGCCGCGGTGGGGGTGTTCGCGTGGCTGCGCCCCTGGCCAGCCTTCAAATTGCTTTCCTGGTTTGCCCAGTTTTCCTGGTCTGAGGCGGTTCCCTCCCGTCCCCCCGATTTTTCGACCAAATCTCGTCCTCGGCGAATCACGGCCGCCCGCCGCTGCGTGTGGGGGGGTAGCGAGCCGCGAAATGTTCGCCTTTGGGTCGTCTTGAGCGGCTTCTGGTGGGTTTTGCCCGGCGGTGACGCCGGCGGGCTGGTCCTGCAGGGTCGCCGGGGTTCGGGATCGCACCAGACTGGGAATTGAGGAGACCGGGACATGATGCGGATGAATCGGACGGCGCGGTTGGCCCTGTGGCTGGGCTTCGCCTGCGTGGCGCTGGGGGGTCCGGCGGTGGTGGCCCGGGCGGGGGTGGTGCTCGCGACGCCGGCCGGCCTGGCGCCCGGCGATCAGTTCCGGATCGTGTTCGTGACGAATGCCAGCACCAACGCCACCTCGACCGACATCGCCACCTACAACGCGTTCGTGAACACGGACGCGGCGGGCGCCACGTACGACGCTGCTGTGGTGTCGTGGAAGGTCATCGGCAGCACGCAGACCGTCGACGCGGCCACGAACATCGGCGCGTTCGCGGTGCCGGTCTACCTGTCCAACGGCACGCTGATCGCCCTGAGCACCACCACGGGCGCGGGCGGTCTCTGGTCGGGGTCGATCCTGAACCCGATCAACACCCGGCTCGACGGCACCGCGGCGGTGACCCCGTCGAACCTCGTCTTCACCGGCACCGCCGCCGACGGCACGGCTGCGTCCGACTACGGCGCCCTGGGCGGCGACACCCCGGGGAGTCTGGGCCAGGCGACGGTGGGCCTGATCACCTTCGGCACGAACCGGTGGATTCACGAGGACTTCTACTCGACCACGGACACCTACGCGCTGTACGGCATCTCGGAGGTCCTGACCGTGCCGGCGGCGGTGCCCGAGCCGGGCACGGTGGGCCTGGCGCTGCTGGGCGCCGGGGCCATCGGCCTGCGGGCCTGGCGCCGACGCGGCCTGCGCGCGTCGGCCTGAGCCGCGCTGCCGACTCCGAAGACGGACTGCTGGTGAGGCCCGGAGCCATCCGGGTCCGAGAGAGCCGGGCTCAACGGTGAGCCCGGCGCGATCCGCGGCGACCGCGGATGAGGATTTCCACGAACGGAGACGACATGATGCGACGCAATCGGAAGCTGATGATGGCGGTGGCGATCCTGTGCGGCGGCTCGGGGGTGCAGGCGGGGGTGGTGACCACGAACACGCCGTTCACCGGCACGACGGTGACCACCGACCTCTCCGCGCAGGGCAACCAGAATCTGCCCTGGACCGACCCCAGCGGCCGGACGGTCAGCCTGGACACCGGGACGGCAGTGATCACCGGCGGGACCGGGCTGGAGTTCACGTCGATCAGCAATCAGATCGTGTTTGCGAACCTCGATCCGAACACGCAGGGGCTCGGGTTCACCTGGCGAGCCGCGACGACGGGCACGCTGATGTTGGCGGTCTTCAGCAACGGCGATACGTATAGCGTGCCGACGCTCCCCTCGAACACGAATGCCTTCCTGGGGTTCCTGACCGACACGCCGTTCACGTCGGTGACGTTCACGATCTCGAGCTTCGGGGTCGTGATGCCGGACTTCATGACCAAGACGGTGGTGCCCCCGGTCCCCGAGCCGGCGACCCTGATCAGCTCGGCGCTGGGGGCGCTGGGCCCGGCCTTTGACGAAATCGATCTTCTAAATGGAGCGGGCGATGAGATTCGAACTCACGACCCCAACCTTGGCAAGGTTGTGCTC
>CAZUZD010000310.1:0-7086 GCA_964624465.1 uncultured Isosphaeraceae bacterium | reverse complement strand
ACCTGGCCTCGGCCCTCTCCGGCCGCCCGGTGCGCAAGGACCTCGCCATGACCGGCGAGATCACCCTCCGCGGCCGCGTCCTGCCCATCGGCGGCGTCAAGGAAAAGGTGCTGGGCGCCCACCGCGCCGGCATCACCCAGATCGTCCTGCCGTTGCAGAACGAGGCCGACCTGGAAGACATCCCCGACGAGGTCCGCCAGGTCCTCACCTTCCACCCCGTGGCCACCCTCGACGAGGTCTTCGCCGTCGCCCTGCTGCCCGCCGCCGGTCTCGACGGCGTGGCCGCGGCATCGGCCAGCACGCCGGCGACGACCAGGACCGACGGAAATCCCTCGAATTGAGGCTCGGAGTTGAGCCCAGTCCTGCGCCACCCGGGCCCAGGCGACCGGCCTCGCTCGCACCAGCCCTCGTCACCCACCAACCGGTAGCCCGGACGACCAAGTCGTCCGGGCTACCCAGGTTCGCCCTTTGGTCGATCGTCGCGGAAGGACCTTGAGGTTTCGCGAGCCGGTTGAGCCTCAAAATCGCTCCTGTTCGGGACGGGTGATGGTTGAGGGTGAGCAAGTGGTGTCGTCCGGCATCGGCCGCCGGACGTATCGACGGGCAAATGGTCGAGCGCGCAAGGATTTCGTGAGAGAATCGCTCCTGTGACAACCGTCCTTCTCGGGCGTTGCAAAGCCTGCCTGACGCATTCGATCCGAGCACACCCGGCGATCCATCGAACGCTGAACCCGAGGTAGGACAATGCCCCGAGCGATTCTCCGCGGAGCGGTTGTCTTCGGATTCTGGTTTCTGCATGCCGGCACAGCGATGGCGGGCGACAGGTGGCTGAGCCACCTGGATGAGGCGAAACGCCTCGCCGTGAGGGACGGCAAGGATCTGTTCATCCTCTTCACGGGGACCGCGTGGTGCGGACCCTGCGTCCAGTTCGAGAGCGACGTGCTCAGCCGGGCCGAGTTCGTCGAAAGCACTGCCCCGTTCGTCCTCGTGAAGTTGGAGTTCCCGCAATCCGACGAGGACCTTCCGCCTGGTCAACGGCAGAATCTCATGGCATGGAGAGCGAGCTACGGCGTCCAGGCCTTTCCCACCGTGTTCCTTGCCGAAGCGAATGGGCGGCCCTATGCCGTCATGGGGCACCTGGGAATCGGGGCCGCGGCATACGGGCGTCACCTGGGCCAGCTTCGCGAGGCCCGTCGGCTGCGCGATGCGGCCCTGTCAAAAGCGGTGACGGCGCATGGCGTCGAGAAGGCATGTTGTCTGAATGCGGCGCTCGCCACGATGGGAATCGCTGCCGACGGGAGCTTTACCGAGGCGCAGCGCGACGTGCTGGTCCGATTTTATCGCCCGGAGATCGATCAGATCCTCGATCTCGACCCGGCGAACGAGACCGGACTCCGGGAGAAATATCGCAGCCTTCTCGGAGCTGCGGCGGAGCAGGGTCAGCTCGCGGAGCTGCACGCCCGGTTTGCCGCCGCCATGAAGGACGAGGGGACCAGCGCGGCGCTCAAGCTCGTGGACGAAGCCCTGGGGCGAGCCGGGTCTGCCGAACTGCGGAAGCGGTTGCAGCGGACCCGCCTCACCTACCTCGAATGGGGCAACCTCAATGAAGCGGCGCTGGCCTACGCCACGGAGTTGACCAAGGATGAATCCTATTCGTCCGAAGAGATTCGGCGGATTCGCACCAGGGTCGCGTTCCATCTCAGACAGCTCGGGCGGATCGATGAGATGGTGGCGGTCTATGACAGGCTGATCGCTGAGGGGGTCGACGACCACGCGGTCGCGTGGGGATTCCTCCGGGACAAAGCCGACGGTCTGTCCGGCGCCGATCGGCCCGCCGAGGCGCTGGCGGCGTGGGAAGCCTCGCGGCGGTTTGTCGAGGTGGGGACGGACCATTGGCTCGACACGGAGGTCTTCCGCGCCCGCCTGCTCGCACGCCTCGGTCGGCAGACCGAAGCGGTCGCGATCCTGGACTCCGCGCTGGGTGTGCAGTCACTGACGGCGTTGGTCCGGGCGAACCTCCTCGCGGAACAGGCGCTGGTCCTGAGCAAGGCGGGCCGCCGCGCAGCGGCACTGGCCTGCGCCGAACAGGCGGAAGCGAACCTGAGACCGATCGAGACGGCCGGTGACAACGAAGAGGTGACGAAGTTCATCCGCGAGAAGCTGCGGGGCGTACGTGGCGATCAGGAGAGCAAGGAGTAGGAAGACAGCCACTCGCGACCGATGGTCTGCCACCCCCAGAGCGGGCGGCTGCCTGACTTCACGGAGCCCCGTCCTGACCCGGTTGCGGGAGGCAACCGGGAGGGAATGAGAGCGTCTGTGCGTTGGTTTTTGTCTGTTTGCTACGGGAAGGCCAGGCGCCCCGGGCGGGACGGTGGCCAGCGACGCCGCCCTCAGGCGCCCGGGCTGGGCTCGGCGGGCTGGGGGAAGTGCTCGGCGAGCCAGGCGTGCCGGAGCGGGGTCTGCCGGGCGCCGGAGAGGTCGAAGCTCGGGCCTGGCACCGTCGGCATCGGGAAGTGAACCGCGATCGCCACGAACGCCGAGGACAGTCTCCCGGTCGCGGCCCGACGGGGGGTGGGGCGGACTCGACCCCGCGCGGCCGGGGGAGAGCCTGGAAAATCTGCATGACATCGACGATTATGTTCTCTGTCAATTTTACATCGGAATGCCGCGTTGCGACGAGTCTGCGGCAACGGTCGGTTGCACCCTCGAACGGGATGGACCCGCATGAATCCCCTGGTCGGCTCCGCCCTGTGCGGACTGCTGCTGGCGCTGGCACCCCCCGCGGCGGGCGACGACGGCCCGGTGCTGCCGTTCCCGCCGGTCCCGACGGCGAGCGTCGCCGGCCCGACGCTCCAGCAGTCGACGATGAAGTGGCGGAAGGCCCCCGAGCGGCTCAGGCCGGGCGCGCCCAACGTGCTGATCGTGCTCATCGACGACGTGGGTTTCGGCGTGCCGGACACGTTCGGGGGCGAGGTCCACACGCCGACGCTGACCCGGCTGCGGGATACAGGCATCGCGTTCAACGGCTTCCACACGACCTCGATCTGCTCGCCGACCCGGGCGGCCCTGCTGACCGGGCGTAACCATCACCGGGTGGGCAACGGCACCATCGCCGAGCGCGCCTCCGACTTCGACGGCTACACGGGCATCATCCCGAAGACCTCGGCCACGGTCGCCGAGACCCTGCACCACTACGGCTACAAGTCGGCGGCTTTCGGCAAGTGGCACAACACGCCCGCCAACCAGACGACCGCGATGGGGCCGTTCGACCGCTGGCCGACCGGGCACGGGTTCGATTACTTCTACGGATTCCTCGCGGGCGAGACCTCGCAGTGGGAACCGCGGCTGTACGAGAACCTCAACCCGGTCGAGCCGCCGCACGACGAGAAGTACCACCTGACCGAGGACATGGCCGAGAAAGGGCTGGCCTGGGTGAAGCGGCACCAGGCGTTCTCGCCCGACCAGCCGTTCCTGATGTACTGGGCCCCTGGCGGGGCCCACGGCCCGCACCACGTCTTTCCCGAGTGGGCCAACAAGTACAAGGGGAAGTTCGACGACGGCTGGGACCAGTATCGCGAGCGGGTCTTCGCCCGTCAGAAGCAGCTTGGCTGGATCCCGGCCGAGACGAAGCTGACGCCCAGGGCCGACACCATGGCCTCGTGGGACAGCATCCCCGAATCGGAGCGGCCGTTCCAGCGGCGCCTGATGGAGGTGTTCGCCGGGTTCGTCGAGCACACCGACGCGCAGGTCGGCAAGCTCGTGGACGGGCTCGAGGAGCTCGGCCTCCGCGACAACACGCTCATCCTCTACGTCTGGGGCGACAACGGGTCGAGCGCCGAGGGCCAGAAGGGGAGCATCAGCGAGCTGCTCGCCCAGAACAACATCGCCAATACCATCGAGCAGCAGCAGGACGCCCTCGCGAAGCTCGGCGGGCTACCGGCCCTCGGCTCCCCGAAGGTCGACAACATGTATCACGCCGGCTGGGCGTGGGCCGGCAGCACGCCGTTCCGCTCCACCAAGCTCGTCGCGGCCCACTTCGGCGGCACCCGCAACCCGATGGTCGTCTCCTGGCCGAAGGGGATCAAGCCGGACCCGACGCCGCGGGCGCAGTTCCATCACGTCAACGACGTCGTGCCGACGCTCTACGAGGTCATCGGGATCACGCCCCCCTCGTCGGTCAACGGCTTCAAGCAGGACCCCCTGGACGGCGTGAGCCTGGCGTACGCCTTCGCCGACGCGAAGGCCCCCGGCCGCAAGCGGACGCAGTACTTCGAGAACAACGCCAGCCGTGGCGTCTATCGCGACGGCTGGTTCGCCGGCACGTTTGGCCCCTTCGTGCCGTGGGACACGCCGAGCACCGCCGCCCGCCTGAAGGGGTGGGACGCGGACCAGGACGTCTGGGAGCTGTACGACCTGTCGAAGGACTTCTCCCAGGCCGAGGACCTCGCCGCCAGGGAGCCGCAGAAGCTCGCCGAGCTCAAGGCGCTGTTCCTGGCCGAGGCGAAGGCGAACCAGGCGTTCCCCATCGGCGGGGGGCTCTGGACCCGCTTCCACCCCGAGGACGTCATCGCGAGCCCGTACCGGTCCTGGCGGTTCGACGCCACGACCACCCGGATGCCGGAGTTCGCCGCCCCCGGCCTCGGCAAACGGAGTAACCACGTCGCCCTCGACGTCGAGGTGGGTGCCGGGGCCTCCGGGGTCCTCTACGCGCTGGGCGGTGCCAGCGGCGGCGTGGCCCTGTACATGGACGAGGGACGCCTCGTGTACGAATACAACATGCTCATCATCGAGCGGACCACGGCCAGGAGCGCGGCCGCACTCGCGCCTGGCCAGCACACCATCGAGGTCGAGGAGACGATCGCCAGGCCGGGGGCCGCGGCCGAGGTGGTGCTGAAGGTGGACGGCCAGGAGGTCGGCCGGACGACCGTGCCGCGGACGGTGCCGGGGGCCTTCACCGCGAGCGAGACGCTGGACATCGGCGTCGACCTCGGCTCGCCCGTCTCGCCCGCGTACGCCGCCCGCGCCCCGTTCCCGTTCAGCGGGACGATCGCGAAGGCGACCGTCGAGCTGTGGTGATCCAGCCGTCTGCGTTCCGACGCTCGCCACGATGCCGAACCGCTGCTCGACGCGACCCGTCGGGCGGCGGTTCCTGGCCGGGCCCTCGTGCCGGAGATCCTCCCCAAGATCTCCGGCAGGTCCGCGAGGGCCTCGACGGAGCCCCGGGTGGAACGGAGGCCAGCGACGCCGCCCTCAGGCGCCCGGGCTGGGCGTGGCCGGGCGATCGATGGTCCACGGGCGCGATCGACCCGCGTTCTGATGCGGTTCATTGCGTGGAGAAGGCGAACCCCGGAAGATGCCCTCCTGGCTTCGTCGTGGCAGCCATGCGGCAGAACCGACCCGCGTTCGGATTCGGATTGGCCGAAGTTCGCCCGCCGGGCCCATGCGGAGCGACTCACATGAAGCGGTGGCCGTCACTACTGATTCCCCTGGGCCTGCTGATCTTCGGCGTCGGTCGTGCCGAGGCTGCGGACCGGCCGAACATCGTCTTCATCATGGCCGACGACCTCGGCAACGCGGACCTGGGCTATCGCGGCGGGGAGGTGCAGACCCCGAACCTCGACAGGCTGGCCACCTCGGGGGTCCGACTCGAGTCGTTCTACGGGATGCCCGTCTGCACCCCCTCGCGGGCCGCCCTGATGACGGGTCGCTACCCCATCCGGCACGGCCTCCAGACGCTCGTGATCTTCCCGAGCCACCGCTACGGCCTGCCGACCGACGAGCGGACGCTCCCCCAGGCCCTGAAGGAGTCCGGCTACCAGACCTACATGGTGGGCAAGTGGCATCTCGGCCACGCGGACCAGAAGTACTGGCCGCAGAACCGGGGCTTCGACCACTTCTACGGCAACCTCGTCGGCGAGGTCGACTACTTCACCAAGGAGCGGGGTGGGCTCGTCGACTGGCAGCGAAACGGGAAGTTCTTCCAGGAAGACGGCTACTACACGACCCTCATCGGGGACGAGGCGGTCAAGCTGATCGAGGCCCAGGACGCGACCAAGCCATTCTTCCTCTATTTCGCCTCGCTGGCCGCCCACTCCCCCTACCAGGTCCCGAAGGCGTATTCGGATCGCTATGCCGCGCTGCCGAATGAGAAGCGACGGGAGTACGCGGGCATGATCACGGCCCTCGACGAACAGGTCGGCCGGGTCGTCGCGGCCCTCGAAAAGAAGGGGCTCCGCGAGAACACGCTCATCGTCTTCGCGAGCGACAACGGCGGCGCCACCAACCCCCTGTTCGCCACCGGTGCCCGCTCCGAGGAGGACCGCAAGGAGAGCGGCGGCGTCGGCCTCGGCGAGAAGCCGCCCGCCTCGAACGGCAAGTTCCGTGCGGGCAAGGGCTCGCTCTACGAGGGCGGCGTCCGGGTCCCGGCGTTCGTCAACTGGCCCGGCAAGCTCAAGCCCGCCGTCGTGAACGAGCCGCTGGCGATGGTCGACGTGATGCCGACCCTCGTGACGCTCGCGGGCGGTCAGGGCCGTGCCGACCACCCGTTCGATGGCAAGGACATGTGGGCCACCCTGGCCGAGGGGAAGCCCTCTCCGCACGAGGAGATCCTCGTGAACGTCGAGGCCATCCGGGGCTCGATCCGCAAGGGGGACTGGAAACTCTTCAGGATGGCCACGTTCCCGGGGAAGACCGAACTCTACAACCTCGCGGACGACCCCGGGGAGACGACGAACGTCGCCGAACAGCATCCCGAGATCGTCAAGGACCTCAACGACCGCCTGATCGCTTACGCCCGGCAGATGAAGCCGAGCGAGTGGATCAAGGCCCAGCCCTCGTTCCTCGGCGCCCAGAGCGGCACCCTGTTCGACCCCGATTTCGACATCGACGATGGCGGTCTGCCGCACGAGAAGCCCGCCTTGCCGGGTCGTTGACTCCGGTCGCCGGGCGATCGGCATCACGGGTCGAACTGGTGCCAGGGTGGCGGGGGGGCGCCCGCCGGGGGGGGCCCCGGCGGGGGCCCCCCCCCGCGGGGGGCGCCCCGCCGGGGGTGGGTCCCGCCCCCCCCCCCCCGGCGGGGCGGGGCCC
>CAZUZD010000309.1:0-7121 GCA_964624465.1 uncultured Isosphaeraceae bacterium | reverse complement strand
CCGGCGGGGTCGAGCCGTTCGTCGGGGCCGGCCCCGATCCGACCGCGCCCCCGGCCGCCGATCGCGGCGCCCTGATCGAGGGGGTCTGTCCGCTCGACGGCACGCTGCTGGTCGTGCTCCGCGCCCGACGATTCCTGGCCGCGCTCGACGGCGGCCCCGCGGCCACCCCCTGATTCGCCCCCCGAACCACCCACCGCACCCCGGGCCGTTGCCATGAAGACGCTCAAGCTGGCGCACAAGATGCTCATCCTCGCCGCCATCCTCATGGGAGCGATGGTGGCGGTGGCCCTGGTCGCCGCGGTCCGGCTCGCCGAGCTGAACACGCGGATGCAGCGGCTGGTGAATCAGACGGTCGTGAAGCGGGAGCGGCTGGTGGAGCTGCACGTCGACCTGCTGGCGAGCATCCGGGCCCAGAAGAACGCGGTGCTCGCCCACGACGACGAGTCCTCGCGGCAGTTCGCCGACCGGTCCCGGTCGTCGATCGGCGAGGTCCGGGAGGCGCTGGCGGGGCTCAAGGGCCTGGTCGCGGCCGACCCCGAGCCCGAGCAGTCGGCGGCCGTCGAGCGGCTGGCGCGGGCCGTCGACGGCTTCGAGCGGGTAAACACTCAGGCGCTCGACCTGGCCGTCCTGAACACGAACCTCAAGGCCCGCGAGATCGTCAAGGGCGACCTCCAGCACCAGATCGACCAGCTCAGCCGGCTCCTGGAGACGTGGGTCGAGGAGACCGCCACGGTCACCCCCGCCACCGAGGCCGAGCTGGCCCGCCTGCGGGCCCTCGACGAGATCCACGCGGCCCTGCTGCGCATGCCGCCGGTCCTGCTCAAGCACATCGACGCCTCCTCCCGCGACGACATGACGGCCGACGCGAAGACGCTGGTCGAGCTGCAGGACCGGGTCCAGGCCGGGCTCACGACCCTGTCGGACTCGGGCCTCGCTGGCCAGATCGAGGCCCGCGCCCTGGTCACCGAGATCCGCTCGCTCGCCGCCGGCATCCTCAAGCTCTCCGAGGTCGACTCCAGCAACCGCTCGATCGCCCTCTCGCTGGGCGAGTCGGTGACGACGATGCAGGACTGCGCCACCGAGATCGACGCGCTGGATCGCCTCTTCGCCGCCGAGGCCGGCACGGGACGGGACCTGAGCGCCGGCGCCTACCGCAGCGCGCTGGGCTGGATCCTCGGCATGACCGTGGCCGGGCTGGCGCTCGGGGGCCTGCTCACCTGGTGGATCACCTCGCGGGTGGTCGCCGAGGTCCGGGGCGTGTCCCACGGGCTGGTGCGGTCGTCGCAGGACCTGGCGGGCGTCTCGGAGTCGTTGCTCGGGCTCAGCCAGGAGGCGTCGCTGAAGGCCTCGAGCGTCGCGACCGCCTCGGAGGAGCTGACCATGAACATCAGCACCATGGCCTCGGCGGCCGAGCAGATGAGCGTGAGCGTGGCGTCGATCAGCTCGGCCAGCGAGGAGATGAGCATCAACGTGGGCACGATCTCGTCGGCCGCCGAGCAGACGGCCACCAACGTGAGCGTGGTCTCGAACGCCGTCGAGGAAATCTCGGGCTCGTTCGCCGACGTGCTCAAGGACGTGCAGGAGGGCTCGAACATCGCCGGCCAGGCCAGCCGGATGGCCGACTCGGCCTCCGAGACGATCGGGCTCCTGAACCGTTCGGGCGCCGAGATCAGCAAGGTGACCGAGACGATCAAGATGATCGCCTTGCAGACGAACCTGCTCGCCCTGAACGCGACGATCGAGGCGACCTCGGCGGGCGAGGCGGGCCGGGGGTTCGCGGTGGTGGCGCACGAGATCAAGGAGCTGGCCAACCAGAGCGCCAAGGCGGCCGAGGACATCGCCCGCAAGATCGAGGGGGTACAGGACGACACCCGCAAGGCGGTGCAGGTGATCCAGAACGTGTCGCAGGTGATCAAGGACATCAACCATGCCTCGGGCCGGATCTCGTCGTCGGTCGAGCGTCAGACCCGCGCAGCGGCTATGATCTCGCAGAACGTCTCGGAGGCCGACCAGGGGGTCAGCGACATCGCCCGCTCGATCGCCGAGGTCGCCAAGGCGGCCGGCGACATGTCGCGGAACGTGGCCGAGGCCGCCCGGGGCGCCACCGAGGTCTCCCGCAACGTCGGCGAGGCCGCGCAGGCCGCCCGCGGCATCTCGGCCGACATCCACGCCGTGAGCGACTCGGCCCGCTCGACCACCCAGTCGGCCACCCGCGTGCATGGCTCGTCCGAGTCCCTGGGCGCCATCAGCCGTCGGCTCCGCAGCGTGATCCAGGGGACCCCGCCCATCGTCAGCGACCCGGTCGACTCATGACGTCACTTTCGCTCCGGATCCTGATCGTCGACGACTCCCGCATCTTCCGGTCGGCGCTGGAGGAGGCGCTGAAGGGGCTGCCGGGGGTGACGGTCGTCGGCTCGGTCTGGAGCGGCGAGAAGGCCCTCGAATTCATCCAGGCGACCCCCCCCGACCTGGTGACGCTGGACCTGAACATGCCCGGCCGGGGGGGCCTGGCGACGCTCAGCGACATCGGCCGGCTCAACGCCGCCAGCCCCGAGCGCCCGCCGATCGGGGTCCTGATCGTCAGCGCCCTGACCGAGCGCGGGGCGGCGATCACCGTCGAGGGTCTGGCCCGGGGCGCCTTCGACTTCCTCCGCAAGCCGGAGGGCCCCGACGAGCGCGCCAACGCCGAGAGCCTGCGCCGCCAGATGCACGAGAAGATCGCCGCCTTCCGCCAGTCGCGGCGGCGCTCGGCGGGGGCCAGCCCGGCATTCGCTCCGGGCCCGCCGGCCTCGGCGCCGCGGCCCGGGCCGTTCGGGGCGGTGGCGATCGGCTCGTCGACCGGCGGCCCCCAGGCTCTGGCCCGGGTGCTGCCCGAGCTGACCCGGGCGGCCGCGGTGCCGGTCTTCCTGGTGCAGCACCTGCCGGCGGGCATGACCCACTACTTCGCCGAGAGCCTGGCCCGGATCTGCTCCTGCCCGGTGGTCGAGGCCGCCGAGGGGATGACCGTCGAGCGCGGGACGGTCTACCTGGCGCCGGGGGGTCGGCACATGGTCGTGCGGCTCCGCGGGTCGGACCGCGTGATCGGCCTGAACGACCAGCCGCCCGAGAACGGCTGCCGGCCGGCGGCCGACGTACTGTTCCGCTCGGTGGCCGTGGCGTATCCCCGGTCGGTGCTGGCGATCGTGCTCACCGGGATGGGCACCGACGGCGCGATGGGCCTGGGCCCGTTGAAGCGGAGCGGGGCGTACATTCTCGCGCAGGACGAGCCGTCGAGCGTCGTCTGGGGCATGCCGGGCGCGGCGGTCGCTACCGGGCACGTCGACGCCGTCTTGCCCCTGGACCGGATCGGCCCGGCCGCCGCCGCGCTGCTCGCCGCCGGGCGGCAGCCATGACGCTGAGCCCCGAGGCGTTCGACCAGATCCGCCGCCTGGTCCACGAGCTCTGCGGGGTCGTGATCGGCCCGGACAAGCAGTACCTGGTGACCTCCCGGCTCGAGCCGGTCCTGCGGCGCCTGGGGCTGCCGTCGTACGAGGCCCTGGTGCAGGGGCTCCGCACGGCGAGCCCGCCGGGGCTGACGGACGCGCTGATCGAGGCGATCACGACCCGGGAGACGTCGTTCCACCGCGACGGCCACCCGTTCGACGAGCTGCGCCGGACGATCGTGCCCGAGCTGGCCGATCGGTTGCAGGCGCGTCGCAGGCTGCCGGGCTCGGCCGCGTCGCAGGCGCGGATCTGGTGCGCCGCGGCGGCCAGCGGGCAGGAAGCCTACAGCGTCGCGATGGCCGTCACCGACACCCTGGCCCACCGGCCGCGCCCCGGGCTCACGGGCGCCGACTTCCCGATCCTGGCGACTGATGTCTCCCAGGTCGCGCTGGCGACGGCCGCCGCCGGCCGCTACACCGAGGCCGAGGTGGCCCGCGGCCTGACCCCCGAGCAGCGGGCCCGCCACTTCGAGCCCTGCGACGGCGGCTGGCGGGTGCGGGACGCCCTGCGCCGCCAGGTGACGTTCCGGCGCCTGAACCTGGTCCGCACCGGGGCGGCGGCGAGCCCCGGCACGTTCGACCTGATCCTGTGCCGCAACCTGCTGATCTACCTCGACGAATCGGACCGCCGCCGGCTGGCGCTGGGCCTGCACCAGGCGCTCAACCCCGGCGGATTCCTGCTGATCGGCGCCGCCGAGAGCCTCTTCGGCGTCTGCCCCGAGCTGATCTGCGAGCGCCGGGGCGCGACCACCGTGTATCGCAGACGCTGAGCCGCCCGGGAGCCGCATCGTGGGGCGTTGCGGCGGCTGGCGGCCGGCCGGGATCGGTCACCGGACTCCGGTAGCCTCAGAGCTTGGCGCTGGCAGGCTCCCTGGCGGATTTTAGCGAGATTCCGACGCTCGGGTCGATAGAATCAGCAGCCGGGCACAGTGGCACAAGCGATTGCGCGAGGAGTCGCGTGGATGAGCGAACAGTGGTGGATCCAGCACCGCGGGCGCGACTTCGGCCCGATGACCCTGGCGCAGATCCAGGGGCTGGCGCGCGCTGACAAGATCCGCCCCGGGGCCCGGCTCCGCGAGCCCGGATCGGCCGAGTGGGTGGACGCGGCCCTGCTGCTCGACCGCCTGCGGGCGCCCGAGCCGGAGGCCCCGTCCGGGGCGGACTCCGAGGCCGAGGCGGGGGTGCGGCCGCGGGGTCGGGGACGCTGGGCGGCCGTCACGGCGGTGGCGGGCCTCCTGCTGGCCGTCGCTGCGCTGGCGGTCTGGCGGTCGAGCCCCCCGGCCGATCCGGCGCCGCTGCTGGCCGCGGCCGAGACCCTCGACGCGTCCGACGCTGCGGAGGAGGACGACCCGGCCCCCGCGAAGGGGGCGCGACGCGGCCCCGCCGCGAAGGGTGCCCGGCGCCGGGGAGGCGCCGACGCACCGCAGAAGGGGATGGCCAGGGAGGGCGGGGCGGCCCGGAAGCGGGCCGGGGGCCGGCCGGCCGGGGATGCTCGGGAGGACCTCGACGTTTTGCTGCCGCTGCTCGGCGGCGAGGGGTTCCTCGCCGACACGCGGCTCCAGACCCCCGACGATGCCGCCTGGCTCGTGGGCATCGGCCGGCTCAAGGGGGCTGCGGACCCCGCCGTGGCCGCGGCCGCCACCGCCTGCGCCCGGGCGGCGCTCGGGCGAGTGCAGGCGGACGAGCTCCGGGAGCAGACCGGGCAGACGAATCAGGCCCTGGGCGCCGAGGCCAACGAGCTGATCCGACGCAACGCCGACGCCTTCGTGGGGCTCCTCGACGGCGTGCCCGCCGACCTCGAGGAGCAGGTCGAGAACGGCTCGATCAGTCGCGACACCGCCAACGCCATCCGGAGTGCCGCCGCCGACCGCGAGGTCCGCGCCGCGATGTCCATGGCCCCCCTGGTGCGCGCGTTCGCCAGCTCGTACCTCGCGGGACAGGCCGGCCGCAGCCTGCGTCAGCTCGTGGAGGCCGAGCAGGCCACGGTGCTCGCCGATCATCTGCGTCCCCCGCTGCGGGCGCAGGCCGGCGCCCGGACCGAGGCCCCGCCGCTCGAGGTCCGCTGCGGCTTCGGCGGCTGGCGCCAGGGCTGGTCCGAGGGGTACCTGACGGTCACCTCGCGGGCGGAGATGCCGCTGACCCGGGTCACGCTCCTGGTCGAGATCAAGTCGGGCGCCGTGTCGCGCCGGGTGGCCTATCATCTCCCGAGACTCGGGCCCGGCGAGCGGTTCCGCGCCGCGCCGGTGCTCGGCCTCAACTCGACGTTCCGGGAGGTCGAGCTGTCCAGCTCTCGATACTCGATCTGGTGCGATCAGCTGGCCGCCGAGGACGTGGCCGCCACCGACCTGTCGAAGACCGCCGCGCAGGTCGAGTATGCGAGCGAGGCGTTCCAGCAGGGGACCGAGTACCTGACCCGCGAGGTCGACCCCCGATATGGCGTGACGCTCACGGCGGTCCAGCCCGAGGGGGACGGCCTGAAGGTGACCGCCCGCGTGGCGCGGTACCGTCGCGACGACCCGGGCCAGATCCACGCCGAGGGGACCTGTCAGAGCCTGGCACGGGGAGCACCACCCGATCGGCTGCCCGAGGTCACCCTGCCGCTGCCGGTGGGCGAGGAGCGACTGACGCTCGTCGTGAAGATTGGCCCCGACGGGGAGCTGTCCCGGCGGCTCCTGAACCCGTACCACTTCGAATCCGCCCTGGTCACCCCGGCTGTCATCCAGCAGAAGTCCGACTTCGACGCCAGGAATGCGCCCATCGCCCGGGCCCGACGCCTGGCGCTCGTCGAGGGACGCCGCGCCGAGGCCGAGGCGCTGCTCCGCGACTACATCGCGTCGAATCCCGGCCCGGAGTGGGTCGAGCGGGCGCAAAAAGCCCTGGACCAGATGGATTCGGCCGAGCGCATGAGCGGATTCTTCAAGATCCCGTCCAACAACGGCGGCCCGCCGCGGTCGGTCTTCGGCCCCCAGGAGGGCGCCGGGGGCGGAAGCGGAAATGGGGCCTTTCCCGGCCGCGGGCCGACCGGTCAGCGGCCCCGCCGCTGAGCGCGGGGGGCGGCGACGGGATCGGTTCCGGGGCGAGCCAGTTCGAGGGCTCGCCGCTGGCGAGCGATTTGCGGAAGCAGCCGGCCGAGGGCCCCACCGGGCCCGATGATCCGGAGTGCGTTCCCCCTCGCCCGCTGGGCCCCGAGAGTTCTGCCATGGCCACCCAATCGTCGAAGTCCGGCACCGGCCCCATGCCCCCCGAGCAGCAGGAGGGGCAGGGGATCGAGGCCGAGATGCAGCGCAAGCCGCGATACGAGGCCCCCGACTACAAGGGCGCCGGCAAGCTCCTCGGCAAGGTCGCCCTGATCACCGGCGGCGGCTCCGGCATCGGCCGCGCCGTCGCCGTGCTCTACGCCCGCGAGGGGGCCGACGTCGCCATCATTTACCTGCCCGAGGAGCAGGTCGACGCCGAGGAGACCCGCGCCGCCGTCGCGAAGGAGGGGCGCAGCTGCCTGCTCCTGCCGGGCGACGTGACCCGCTTCGACTTTTGCCAGGACGCCGTGGCCCGCACCGTCGGGCAGTTCGGCCGGCTCGACATCCTGGTCAACAACGCCGCCTACCAGATGCAGCAGGACCGCTTCGAGGACATCGACCT
>CAZUZD010000308.1:0-7128 GCA_964624465.1 uncultured Isosphaeraceae bacterium | reverse complement strand
AGGCGCCGCAGGTCGCCCTCGACGATCAGCGCGCCATCGGCCCCATCGCCGGTCACGCTCGCCAGCTCGCCCAGCTCGGCCGCGCCGTTGCCGACCGGCACGAGGAGCCGGGCGGCCGCCGCGGCGTCGAGCGCCGTCAGGGTGTCGGCCCGGAGGATCTCGCCCTCGACCGGCGGCGTGTCGCCGCTGCGCCAGCGCACGATCAGCGGCATGGCCGGGCCCCCCGGATGGTTCGCAGGGGGCGCCTGGTGGCTCGCGAAGGATGCCGGTCCAGCCGCGACGGGCTGAAGGCGTGATCAGACATGGCGGTTCAGCACCTCGTGCAGCCGGATGTGGAACGGACCGAGCTTGCCGCCGTAGTTGCCCGAGGTGATCTGCACGATCCCCGGCCGGCAGCCGGCCCGCACGCCCACGGCGGTCGCGCGCTCGACGGCCTCCAGCGTCAGGCCGTCGATGACGATCTCGTAGACGCAGCCGACGCACTCGGGCAGCGCGGTGGCGACCAGGCCCCGGAGCGCGGGCGCATAGGCGGTGTTCGTGCTCGCCAGCAGCCCCTTGTACTTGCTGCCCACCTTCGAGCCCGAGCGGGCGATGCCGCCTGGAAAGGGCATGATGATCTCGGGGCAGGCCCGCATGGCCGTGACGGCCGCCTCGGTCGCCGCCAGGGTTGTGGGGCGGTCGACGCCGAGCAGGATCAGGTTGCCGCCGGCGACGCCCTTGGTCGTGCCGAAGGTCTCCTCGCAGGTGAACTCGCCGTCCATCACCGGGATCCGCCAGTACCGCCGACCGGCCAGCCGCTTGCTCTTCTGCCAGCCGTCGCCGAAGTACCGCAGCTTGCCTCCGATGACGACCGTCTTCTCGCCCACCGGTAGGCCGTTGTAGCAGGCCGTCGTCGGGCACGTAATGACGCACTGGCCGACCCGCTTCACGAGCGCCTTCTCCAGCGCCTCGCGGCTGAACGCGAACACGAGCAGACTCACCCCCGGCCGCCCGTCCGGCGTCTCGTCGGGCGCCAGGACTCGCTCGATGCCGACCTCGGCGTCGCAGGCGATCACGCTGGTCGCATAGCCGCTGACCTCGCGCGCGGCGATCTCGGCCCAGCCCGGCGTGTCGGCGGTGAGGATCAAGCGCGCGGCGGTCATCGGGAACGCCTCGGCGAACGTGTCGTCGATGGCGACGCCGGCGAGCGTCAGGGTCTGGGGCGTCTTTGAGATGGGTTGATCGGTCATGGGCCCGCGATCCTCAGCTTCGGGCGGAGCTGTCGCAGCGAATCGCGCCCCTCGGGGGTGATGGCGGTGCGGCTGATGGCGAGGAACGTCAGGGCGGGCAGGCTGGCGAGCGTCGGCACGCTGGCGTCGCCCACCCGGGTGCCCTGGAGATTGAGCACGCTCAGCGCCTGGAGCCCGGCCAGGTGCGCCAGGCCAGCGTCGCCGACCGCCGTGTCGATCAGCGTCAGGTTGCGGAGGGCGATCTGGCCCGACAGCTCGGCCAGGCCGGCGTCGGTCACGGCGGTCCGGCTCAGGTCGAGCACCTGGAGCGAATCCCGACGACCGATCTGCGTCAGGCTGGCATCGGTGATCCGGGTGCCGCTGAGCGTGAGGCTGATCAGGCCCGTCAACGGCTCCAGGTGCACCAGACCGGCGTCGGTCAGGTCGGCGTCGGCGATCGCCAGACCTCTGAGCCGGGTCAGCCGGGCGAGCGGGGCCAGGCTCGCGTCGGTCAAGGGGGCGCTGTTGAGGGTCAGCGTCATCAGCTCCGAGGCGCCCGCCAGGGGCTCCAGGCTCCGCACCTGGGTGCCGGGCAGGCCCAGCCGCTGCAGGGCGGTCAGCCCGGCCAGGTGCCGGAACCCGGCGTCGGTGACGCCCTCGCCGTGGTTGATGTCGAGGTAGCGGAGCCGCGACAGGTCCCGCAGCGCCGCCAGGCCGGCGTCGCCGGGCCGGGTCTGGGTCAGCACCAGGGCCCGGAGCTCCGTCAGGCCCGCCAGCACCCCGAGCGCCTCCGGCGCGAACTTGCCGTGCGACTCGAAGGCCTCCAGGGTCGTCAGCCCCCGGAGGTGGCCCAGGCCGGCGTCGGTCAAGGGGCCCATCGGGATGTCGGCCACCAGCCGCAGGTGCCGCAACCGCGCGACCGCCGCCAGCGTGGCGTCGGCCTCCTTCGGGCCCAGGAACACTGCCGTGACATTCCCCAGCCAGTCGGGACCCAGCCGGTCCAGCAGCCACTGCGGCGGCGGCTGCGTCGCCCCCGGCACGATCTTCCCGATCGACCAGGCCATCGAGCCGACCTTCGACTCCTCCCAGGCGTAGTACACCGCCTCGCCATGGCGCAGCACCAGCGCCACCGCGTCGCGCTGCACCCGGACCCGGGACGCGTACCACCCCACCCCGCCGCCCATGAGCAGGACCAGGGCCAGCAGCAGCCGGAGCGAGAGCCCTCGCCGCCGTGATGGCGCGGTCGCGACGACACCCGGATCGCTCATGGCTGTCCGTTCCCCGGAGCCTCTGGCGCCCCGGCGCCGAAGTTGGCGAACCGGATCGACGACTCGCGGTCGAACCACTCGCGGATCGCCGGCACCACCGCCTCATCATAGGTCGGCGCGGTGTGCAGGGTCGGGCCAATCGGCGCGGCGCGGAGCTCGGCGTCGTCGACGATCACCTGACCGGCCTTGAGCACCCAGCGCGGCAGGGCGAACATCCGGGCGTGGTCGATGTCGGGCCGGTAGATGGTCACATCGGCGTCGGCGCCGGGGCCGAGGTGCCCCTTGTGCGGCAGGCCCATCATGCGGGCCGGGGCGGCGCGGGTGATGATGGCGATCTCGGAGAGGGAATATTCGCGGCCGATGTCCCCCAGCCCCGAGCGGGCCCGCACCCGGGCGGGCAGCCCCTGCAGGGCCTCGTCGCGGCGGTTCTTGTCCATGAGCAGGGCGATGATTTGCGGGTAGCCCAGGAACGAGCCGCCGTTGGGGTGGTCGGTGCTGAGGGCGACCTTCCAGGGGTCGTCGACGCGGAGGAACCACTCCAGGCCGATGGCCCACTGCAATCCGTGGATGAAGTTCGTGTCCTCGTAGGTGATCGGCACCACGCCGCAGCCCGTCTCCTGCTCGACGTCAAGGCTGTACCACTTCCGGCCAGTGACCGTGTGCAGGTACTGACCGACCGCGCCATCGGCCGTCATGCTCGTCGTCTCGCCGAAGAGCACCTGGCCGACGTCGACGGTGATCCCCTCGTGCGTGTTGAGGAAGTCGGCGAGCTGCGGCACCTGCGAGTCGAACGCGGCCAGGTTCGCGAGGCTGCCGCCGTAGCTGTGGAACTGGATGTGCGCCAGGTGCGCGCGGTGGCCGTCGAGGGCCTCCATCAGCTCCAGCGTCGTCGTCGCGTTGCCCGGCAGGCCCAGGTTCAGGCCGTGCACGTGCACGGGGTGCGGCAGCTTCAGCTCGTCGGCGGCGCGGGCGAGTCCGGTGAGGATCTGCCTCGGGGTGACGCCGAAGTGCGGGACCTCGTCCTCCAGGGAGGAGACGTTGCCGTGCCCCTGCTTCCAGCGCTCCACCCCTCCCGGGTTCACGACCTTGATGCCATACGCCCGCGTCGCGCCCAGGGTCCACGCGATGTAGTCGCGCAGGCGGTCCTGTTCCCCGTCGCGGATGCGGTCCATGACGAAATGATTGTTCCCCATCAGGATGAGGAACGCCTTGTCGATGGCCGGCGTGTCGGCGAACTCGTGGTGCGCGTGGCGGGCGGCCAGCGGCGGGATCGCGGCGTCGAGCGCCGTCGTGTACCCCAGGCCGGCGTACTTGAGGCCCGTGCTGAAGGTCGTCGGCACGCTGCCCAGGGTCCCCGATCGCGACCACTCCGTGCGCGGCACGAGCCCGCCGTCGCGCGCCTCCTCGGGCCGCATCGCCCGCGCCGTGTTCACCTTGCCGCCGGCGATGTGGCAGTGCACGTCCACGCCACCGGGCATCACCACATCGCCGCGCGCATCGATCGTCCGATCCGCCCGCACGTCCGGGTCGGTCGGCGGCGCGACGATCCGGCCGTCGGCGATCCAGAGGTCGCCCACCGCGTCGATGCCGTTGGCCGGGTCAATCACCCGGCCGCCCAGGATCCGCAAGGTCGTCATGCCGGGGCCAGCCTCAGGGGCAATCGGGCCGTGATCCGTTCGAGCCAGTGCCGCTCCGACGGTCGCCCGCGTCCCGCCAGCGCCGGCCGCAGGGGCAGGCTCACGCCGTCGCAGCGCGTCACCGTGCCGCCCGTCTCGACGCCCGCCACGCCCGTCATCAGGCCGACGGTGGTGGGCCGTGCCGGGTCGGTCGCATCGGGCCCGATCCGGATGGTCGGGATGCGCGCCAGGTGGGCCGCCGCCGCGGGCGAGAGCCGCCCATCGAGGTCATCCGCCACGATCAGCGCCACATCGGCCAGCCCACCGGACAGGACCGCCTCGGCCGTCGCCTCGCCGGGCAGGAACCGGGGCCCGTTGCGGCGGAAGTCGCACGCCAAGGGCGCCGCCGCCTGCCAGGCCAGCACCGCCTCGGCCCCCGAGGGGTTCCCCGGCCCGCCCAGCGTCAAGAGCACCGCCCGCTTGCCGGCCAGCACGTTCAGGTCGCGCACGCACAGGGCCAGCGCCTCCACGCACGCCGCCCCGTCCGGCCCGGCCCCCAGCGCATCCCCGTGGAACACCGCCGCGTACTGCGCCCGCCGGAACCGCTCGACGAGCGCTTCCAGCTCCGCCAGCCGCTGGCCCGTCGTCACCAGCACCCGATCCGCAGCGAGCCGCGCCCCCCGGACGATCGCCCGCAGCGTGCTCAGCGTCGCCAGCTGCGCCTCTGGCTTAACGGCCAGGACCTCATCGGCCACCGCCGCCGTCGCGTTCGGCCGATCGGCCACCACGACCAGCGTTCGCCCCGCGCGTCCCGCGGGCACGAACCGCCCGACGGGCTCCGCCGAGTACCGCTCCAGGTGCCTCGGGTGCGTCGTCACCGGGTCCGCGTGCCAGAAGACGACCAGGTCGGCCCGGTTGCGGACCTCGCCCAGCGTCGCCGACACCCGCCCCACCCGCTGCAAGCTCGCCAGCCTCGGCATCGCTGACGTGGAATGCGCCGGGTCGATCACCGCCCCGATCCGGTCCGCCAGCGCCACCGCCGCCGCCTGCGACTCGACGCTCGCCCCCGTCAGCCCCAGCACCAGCGGGCTCCGCGCCCCACCCAGCAGCTCGACCGCCCGCGCCAGCGCCACCTCGACCTCGACCGCCACCCCGTCGACCGTCGCCGCCGGCAGTTCCGGGCGTCCCGACGCCACCGCGAACCACGCTTCCCCCCGCTCGCACGCCCGCCGCAGCCCGACGATCCGGTCGCCGGCGACCGTCAGCCCGATGTCATCGCACAGGCACCCGCACCCCAGGCAGGCGACGTCCTCGAACGCAATCGGCCCGCCGCCCCCCGCGCCCGTCACCGGCCCCGGCTCCGGTCTGCAGCCCTCGGCGTTGTCGTCGGCAGCGGGATTCATGGCCACCCTGGCAGGATCACAACGGGGAATCTCTTCCGATCGCGACCGATCACCCGCATCGTGACCCCCGCGTCCGGCCCGCATTGTAACCCCGCCCCCCATCCCGAGCCCAGCCGCTGCCCGCCATCGCCCCGGACCCATCGGCCATGGTCCACTCAGGCCGCCCGCGGGGTCCGTCGGACTCGTCCGCCTCCGAGTCGTCGTCGTGGCCCTCGCCCCGCCCAGGTCACGCCACACCAGACTCAACCCATTCGGGAGCAATTCCGGGTGCCCGGGTTCCGCGATGCGGAGCCCGGCGGCGGGGGCCCCGAATCGTCGGCGTGGCCACGCTCACGCCACGGCACACCGGACCTCAGTCCAGGGCCGGGCGTGTCGTCGCCGTCGGGGATTTTGGGGGCCGGTTTGGACTTTGACTGTACTTTCCGCGATTTTATACATTCTGAATTCGTGGCAATCGTTTCTCAGTCCGGGCCGTTGCTGCCAAGATTCAAGGGGTGTCTTCTCGTGCTGCAATCATGCACCGTAGATCTTCGGATAGCCATGCACCATAGCTGGTAGCGACCTGGTGGGTTTGCCGCGAGTGGGGCCACTGGTAGACAACCGGGCATTCGCCGTCCGTCGTGCGACGGCTGAAATCCAAACACTTGAACCCGTCTTCGTCCGGCCCCACCACGAGCAGGTGCGGAGCGAGATCGCATTCCGCTCGGGCGGTAAGTGTGTCTGACCAGGCCCAGCCACGCCCCTCTTCAATCTTGTGGTCGATGATGCCGGAGTACGACAAATCGAGGATGCTCACCCCGCCGAGATGGGAAAGAAATGCCCGGTAGCTGGGCGGCATCCGCTCTCCGAACGCGGCCTCCAGTTCTCGAATCGCGTCCTCCGGGGCGGGTCCGTAGACGTAGACCTCAGGCTCCAGTTCACGCATCCGATCGAGGAGAGCCGTGATTTCGTCCAACACCTGCCGCCCCCGCATAAAGTGCATCGAGTAGACGAAGACCGGCCCCGATCGGGACGATGGCGGTTACCGCACCAGCCTGATACCCCGAACGGAGCCGGCCCCGAGGACATCTTTCCCCCGCTGCCCGTCACTTGCCAGTGGTTCTCCCGGCTCGCCGCCCCGACGCTCGCCCTGCTGTTCCTCGGGATCATCCTGGCCCGGGGCCGGCGGACCGTCACCAACCGGATCATTGCGGCCGGGCTGAGCGACCGATTCCGGTCCTGCGACATGGCCCTGGCGACGGGCCTGGGTGCCCGGGTTCCGCTGTGCGGAGCCCGGATCCAGGAGGCTCGGACTGAGTGGCCTTGTGGCGTGGCCTGAGCACAGGTTGGCCAGGCCGACGCTTCGGAGGCCCGCGCAGCCGGGCTCCGCACAGCGGAACCCGGGCACCCCGCGCAGGGTCGAGCTCGTGCCCGTTCCCGTAGGTCGGATGAGCGGGGCGAAATCCGACGCGTCAGGAGGCCGGCCGCTCGTCACGGTCGGGCACGGGAGGGTCTCGCACGCCGCCGACCCGGCCTGTCGGATTTCGCTCCGCTCATCCCACCGACGCGATTGCGGGCCCGGGCCCCACGGGGCGGGCCCCGAGAGGCGGCCGAGGCCGGGTCAGGCGCCCCCCGCGGGCTCCCGTCCGGCCCC
>CAZUZD010000307.1:0-7145 GCA_964624465.1 uncultured Isosphaeraceae bacterium | reverse complement strand
GCCGGTCAACGGCTTCTGCACCGAGACCGAGTACGAGCGGTTCCTCCGCCAGGTGCCCGAGTTCGAGCACATGCTGGTCGAGGACGGCGTGGTGCTGGTGAAGTTCTGGTTCTCGATCGCCAAGGACGTGCAGCAGGCGCGGTTCGAGTCGCGGCGGAGCAACCCGCTGAAGCAGTGGAAGCTCAGCCCGATCGACCACAAGGCCCAGGACCTCTGGGACGCCTACACCCGCTACAAGGAAGTGATGTTCAGCCGCACCCACACGAGCTTCAGCCCGTGGACCATCGTGCAGGCCAACAACAAGCGCAAGGCCCGGCTGGAGAGCATCCGCTACGTGCTCTCGATCATGAACTACCCCGGCGCCGAGAGGGCGAAGACCTCGATCTTCCCCGACCCCAACATCGTCGGCCGCTTCCACCGCGGCGGCCTGAAGGTCGACTGACCGGCGCCGCCGACGTTATCCGATTTGTAGGGCGGATCAGCGGAGCGTCATCCCCCCCCCCCCATGTGCGGCCCTCTATTCTATCAGGGGGGCCGCGCCGGAGCTAGGCCGCCCCCCCGGCGCGGCGTATGCCGCTCACGCTGATCCGCCCGACCAATCGCGAAAAACCGGGGTGCCCGGGTTCCGCCCTCGGAGCCCGGATCCCCGGCCTCGGACCGTGATCGGTTCAGGTGGGCCGTGGCCAGAGCGGGGCGTGGCCACGCCGACGATTCGCTGCCCTCCGCGGCCGGGCTCCGCACAGCGGAACCCGGGCACCCCGCTCTCCCGTCGGGCCGATCGGCTCAGAGCGTGCGGTCCATGGCCTCGGCGATGCGGCGGCACTGGGTCATGAGCACGGAGAAGGCGGCGGGGGTGATGGTCTGGGCGCCGTCGCTCATGGCGTGCTCGGGGTCGTCGTGGACCTCGATGATCAGGCCGTCGGCGCCGGCGGCGATGGCGGCGCGGGCCATGGGGGTCACGAGCTTGGCCTTGCCGGTGCCGTGCGAGGGGTCCACCACGACCGGCAGGTGGCTCTTCTCGTTGAGGTACGGCACCGTGGCCAGCGGCAGGGTGAACCGGGTGTGGTCCTCGAACGAGCGGATCCCGCGCTCGCAGAGGATCACGTCGGGGTTGCCGCGATCCAGGATGTACTCGGCGGCCAGCAGGAACTCGTCGATCGTGGCGGCCATCCCGCGCTTCAGCAGGACGGGCTTGCGGGCGTCGCCGACGGCCTGCAGGAGCTGGTAGTTCTGCATGTTGCGGGCGCCGATCTGGAGCACGTCGGCGTACCTGGCGACCAGCGGCACGTGCTCGGGGGCCATCACCTCGGTGACGATCGCCAGGCCGGTGGCGTCGCGGGCGGCGGCGAGCATCTTGAGCCCGTCCTCCTTGTGGCCCTGGAAGCTGTACGGGCTGGTGCGGGGCTTGAACGCGCCGCCGCGGAGGCCGGTGGCGCCCCGCTCGCGGAGCTGCCGCGCCAGGCCGATGATCTGGGCCTCGTCCTCGACCGAGCAGGGCCCGGCGATGACCGCGATCCTGGTGCCACCGACGACCAGGTCGAGGGCCTTGACGACCGACCGCTCGCTCTTGAGCTCGGAGCTGGCCCGCTTGTAGGGCGCCATGATCGGCAACACCTTCTCGACTCCTTCGGCGGGCTCGAGCGCCTCGACCAGGCCGACGCGCTCCTCGCCGATGGCGGCGATGACCGTCTGGTGGGTCCCCTGGATCACCTGGGCCCGCATCCCCAGGCTACCGATGTGGGCGACCATGTGGTCGATCTGCGACTGGGACGCGTCAGGCTTCATCACGACGATCACGGCGAAAGCTCCTCCGGGCGGCAAAGAGGCGGGACCGTGGCCACCCCCGCGGGCGGGGGCGACCGGGTCGGGTCGCTGCGACGCGACGCCCCGACGGGGGGCGGTCGCGAAACGAACAGAGGCCCCGGGGACCGACCTTGGCGGCGGGTCCCCGGGGCCTCTGGGTGTCTTGGTGTGGCGGGTGCTCTTAGGCGGCACCCGCGGCCCGGCGACCGGCGGTAAACACCCCGGTAAACCGATACGAGCCCGACCACCAGCCGCGCAGCCGACGACCGCCGACCCGGATCGGGGCGGGGCGAAGACCGGAGGTGGCGATGACGCTCGGGGTCATGGTTCGGGCTCGGGCCATCGAGAGATCGGATCGATGCAGGACGGAATGGGATTCAGGGGTCCGGAAATATACGCCCGGTCGGGACCGGCGGACCGATCCCGACCGAGCTCGCCGATCGCTCTATCGGAAGTGCGATGCGACTAGATGCGGCTTGCCCGACGGGCAACCCGTCGGCCGCCCTCAGGCGAGCCGCCTCTGGTTGTCACTACACACGTGATCACCTCCCTTCGGATGAGACTTCCCAGCCATACCGGAGTCCAGCCTCGAGCAGGGGTGGGCTTCAGTCCGTCGCACCACGTTGCGTGCGACCCGAGTCCACCGCGGGAGTGTGCCCCACGGCGACGATCTCACTATAGGCGCGCCGGCCAGCCAGATCAACCGGGGATCCGGCCGGTCCCCGGAAGGTGGCCCGAGGGCTCAGGTGTTGATGACCGTGCCGATGAGGAACGGCGGCGTGGCGAGCCGGTTGGTGACCCGGTTCAGGCCGACGACCAGGGGCAGCGCGGTGATGTTGTCGCCGCCGTTGCGACTCCGCTTCACGGTGCCCCGGAGGGTCGAGCGGCCGGGCACGCCGTCGTAGATGACCAGGGCGGTGGCCTCGCCGCGGGCGTCGAGGGTCATCTCGAAGTTGCCGGGTCCGCTCATGGTGATCTGGACCAGGTCGCCGGTCGAGTCGAAGTAGCCGAGCCGTCGGCCGCGGCCGACGACGGTGATGTAGTTGCCGCCGAACAGGCCGTTGCGGTCGCCGTCGATCGGCAGGCCGGCGGTGGTGAGCACGGCGTTGGTGGTGGTGCCGTCGACGATCAGCTGCACGAAGTCGTCCTGGCGGATCCGGGTGCGGGGCACGACCACGACCTTGAAGTTGACCGGGTCGTAGGTGGCCGAGCCGACCGCGATGTTCACGTCGTCGCCGGTGCCGAAGAGGCCGTCCTTACCGGGCCCGATCAGCTTGTAGGCGGCGGGGTTGGCGGCGCGGGCGGGGTTCAGCGGGCCCGTGAACCCGAGGACGTAGCCGGCGACCACGCCCTGCCCCAGCACCGCCTGCTGGCCGCCGACGGTCGTCGCCACCCCGGGGGTGGCGGTGATGTTGACCGCCGCGCCCGCGAAGTTGTTGCCGGTGTTCGCCTCGGGCTCGGCGGCGATGGCCCCGGCCTGCACGCCGGCGGCCGCGGTCGTCGACTGCGGCACGGCGACCAGCGTGATCGTGGCGCTGGCGCCGGGGGCCAGGGTGCCGAGCTGGCCGATGACCACGGTGCCGTTGATGCTGGCGGAGCCCTGGCTGGCGTTCGCGGTGCGGATGGTCCCGCCGGGCAGCAGGTCGGCGCGGACGCCGACACCGGTGGCGACGCCCGGCCCGGAGTTCGTGACCGTCACCACGAAGGTGAATGGCTGGCCGGGCTGCGCCTCCAGCGGGTTGGCCCGTACCTGCACGACCAGGTCGGGCACGCCGACGGCGACGGCCGAGGCGTCGGTCGTGTTGTTCGCCGGGTTCGGGTCCAGCTCCTGCAGGCTCACGCCGGCCGGCAGGCCGAAGACCCCGGCGGCGTTGGCCTTGAGCACGATCGTCACCGTGGCGCTGGCGCCGGCGGCCAGCGAGCCGATGTTGACCACCACCGCGCCGTCGGCGCCGGAGACGGTGCCCTGCGTGCTGACGGCCGAGACCAGGGCGGCGTTGGCCGGCACCGGCACCGTGCGGAACGTGACGTTGCTGGCGCCCGAGGTGGTGCTCGTGTTCCGGACCACGTAGGTGTAGGTGATGTTCTGCCCCACCGACACCGACTGCGGGCTGGCCGAGCCGGTGATGCTCACGTCGGGGCCGGCCGTCACGGTGATCGTCTTGGTGGTGGCGTTGGTCGTCGGGTCGGTGTCCGACTGGCCGCCGTAGGTCAGCGCCCGCGCCAGCAGGGTGCCGGGGGTGGTGGGCCGCACGACGACCGTCATGGTGGCGGTGGCGCCGACGGCCAGGTTGCCCACGGCCATGTTCACGGTGCCGGGGGTCGTCGTCGAGGCGGTGCCCTGGCTGGGCGTGGCCGAGACGACGACGGTGCCCGGCGGCAGACCGAAGATCAGGTCGACGTTCGTCGCCGGGCTCGGGCCGTCGTTCTTGACGCCCACGGTGTACGTCAGCGTCTGGCCGGCGACGATCGTGTCGCTCGGCGTGGCGATCGCCACCGAGAGCGCCGACTCGCTGGTGGTCGTGAACGGCGAGCCGATCGAGAACTCGGAGGTGTTGCCGTTGGTCGTGTCGGTGGCGGTGGCCGTGACGACCTGGCCCAGGGTGATGGCACCCGGCAGCGCGGGGGCGAAGGTCGCCTGGCCCTGGGCGTTGGTCGTCACCTCCACCTGGCCCAGCAGGGCGCCGCCCTGGCCGTAGCCAGTCGGGTCGGCGAAGTCGTTGATGAAGAACTGGAGCAGGTAGCTGGTGTTGGGCGCCCCGGTGTAGGTGCCGTTGACGGTGACGGTGTTGTTGACCGTCGTCACCCGCCCGAGCACCGGGAAGTTCAGCAGGTCGTTGCCCCCGGTGTCGCCGTCGCCGGTGTCGTTGGGGGTCGGGCCGTCGCCGGAGATCGTGGTCGTCGCCGAGGTGCTGGCGACCAGGTCGATGCCAAGCGCCCCGTTGCTGACGATCGCGTTCGAGAGGATCGGGTTCTTGTTGCCCGAGCGGATCAGCACGCCGGTGCCGCGGTTGAACGCGATCACGTTGCCCTCGGCCGTCGAGAGCCCGCCGATGTTCACGCCGGTCGAGCTGGCCAGGTCGACGCCGGCGCCGCCGTTGCCCAGCGGCCCGCTGCTGTCGGCGCGCACGCCGATGAAGTTCCCCTTGATCAGCACGCCGGTGCCGGCGCCCGAGAGGAACACGCCGGGCCCGGTGTTGCCCGAGATCACGTTGCGGGTCGCGGTCGTGATGCCGCCGATCAAGAGGTTCGAGTTGCCCTGCTGGACCGAGATGCCCACGATCTGGCTGCCGGTGGCCTGGCTGCCGCTGACATCGGTGCCGATGAAGTTGCCCTGCACCGTCGTGCTGGTCGACCCGAAGATGCCCAGGCCGCCCTGCGTGTTGCCGGCGATCACGTTCCGCGAGTTCGTCGCCTCGCCGCCCACGACCGTGCCGGTCGCCTTGCCGATGATCACTCCGGCGCCGTTGCCGAGCGCCTCGGTGCCGCCGACCTTCAGGCCGATCAGGTTGCCCGTCACCGAGTTGTTCAGCACCACGGCGCTGGCCTCGGTGGCCCCCAGGTCGATGCCGTAGCTGGCGTTGCCCGCAATCACGTTGCCGGCGCCCGGGTCGGTGCCGCCGATCAGGTTCGTCGAGCCGTTGTCGATCACCACGCCGCGGCCGTTGGGCAGGGCCTTGGCGCCGGTCAGGTCGGTGCCGATGTAGTTGCCCCGCACCTGGGTGCCGGTGGCCCCGGCGGTGATCAGCACGCCGATGCTGTTGTTGCCCGAGATCAGGTTGCGGGTCTGCGGCGTGGTGCCGCCGATCGAGTTGTTCGCCGACTGCACCGTGATGCCCGTCTGGGGCGCCGAGCCGGGCTGGAGGCTGGGGGCCGAGGTGCCCGCGGCGTTGGTGCCGATGTAGTTGCCCTCGACCCGGTTGTTGCCCTGGCCCTTGAGCACCACGCCGCCGCCGGTGATCACCAGCCCGCGCACCAGGCTCGACCCGCCGCTGATCGCCGGCACCGGCGTCGCCACCAGCAGCACGGCGTTGCTGCCGGCCGTCAGGGTGTTGGCGCTCGAACCGGGCTGCGTGAAGCCGTCGATCGTCACCGGGTCGGTGATGTCCGGCAGCGCCGAGGTCGGCGCGATCGTCCGCACCCCCGTGCCGGCGATGTTGAAGGCGATCGTGTCGGGGCCCGACGTCGAGTTCGCATCGAGGATCGCCTGCCGGAACGTGCCGGGCCCGCTATCGCCGGTGCCGGTCACCGTGAAGGTGGCCAGCAATTGCCGCCCCTCCAGCGATTCGACCCGAGGGGCGTGCGCATGGCGACGACGCCGTGACTGACCCGACCGACCGGTTGCGCGACTCATCGATGCCGTCCTCCGTCCTGACAACCCACCCTGCCCCGGCGCGACGCCTGGCCCCGACGGCCGTCGCCCCCACGCGGGCCGCCCTCATGGCCGGCACCCGGTGGTAAACCCTGCGGACAGGGCAATCTTGAGGAAATGCGACCACCATAACCGACTCGCCGCGGCCACGGTAGCCGCCGCCGCACCCGGGCCCCGGCTCCCCCGGCGGCGCATTCAACCATGCACCCTGGCGCCGGGGCAAGGGCCTGCCTGGGGGAATCGTGCCGGTGGCGCGGCCGTGCCGGACTCCTGGGACGGATCCGGAAGCGGCCGATCGGTGGCGCGGGCGGCGGGCTCAGCGGCGGCGGCCGGCGCCCGAGCGGCCGGCGACGGACTGGCCCCAGAGGGCCAGGAATTCGTCGCGGGTGACGCCGTCGTAGCCGTCGCGGATCAGGTCATCGATCCGGGCCCCGCCCTGGGTGCAGAGCCCGCGCACCAGCAGCGGCAGCCGGGTCCGGGCCGCCGGGTCGGCCGAGAGCCAGTCGAAGAGGCTCAGGCCGATGGCGCGCAGGGTCTCGGGCGCGCCCTGGTCGCCCAGGGCCTCGGTCGCCCGCGCCGACCAGCCGAGCTGGTACTGCTCGGCGGCGGTCTGGCGGAGCCGGGCATAGTAGGCGCTGCGGGGCTCGACGGCGGCGGCGAGCGCGGCGCCCAGGCCCTCGGCCAGCCAGCGGGGGGCCTTGCCGCCGGCGGCGACGGCGGCCTGGCCGAGCTGCTCGGTCAGGAGGCCGGCGAGGCTCCGCTCGGGGCCGGAGGGCGCCTCCTCGGCGGCCTTGCGGGCCTTGCTGCTGGCCTTGCGGCTGGCGGTCCCGGTGGCGCTGGCACCGGCGGCCGGGGCCGCCTCGGGGCCGCCGCCCAGCGGGTCGATCGCGGCCAGGTACGGGGCCTCGACCCCGAGCCGGCCGTGCGCCACGACCCCGGCCTCCAGCTCCCGGCGCTCGACACCGCGGAC
>CAZUZD010000306.1:0-7197 GCA_964624465.1 uncultured Isosphaeraceae bacterium | reverse complement strand
CCGGCCGATCGCGCCGGCACCCAGCCCAAGGGCCAGCCCGAACCGGGCGGCGCCGGCACGCCGAAGGCCCAGGGCGACCCGAAGGGCGGCGAGGCCTCGAAGGGGGAACAGACGCCCGAGGCCCAGGGGGCCGAGGCCGCCGGGGATCGCTCGAAGCCCGCAGGGGCTGACACCCCGAAGGCGAAGGGCGACCCCGCGGGCGGTGAGCCCAGGGGGGGCCAGTCGCCGCAGTCGAAGGGGGCCCAGGCGCCCCAGACCAAGGGGGCCCAGCCGCCGTCGGGTGGCGAGCCCGCCGGCGCCCAATCTCCGCCCGAGGGTGCCCCGCAGGATCCCGCCGGCGGCGAGCCCAAGGGGGGCCAGACGCCCCCCGGCGGCTCGAAGCCGCAGGGCGGGCAGCCCCAGGGCGGGCAGCCGCCGGACGAGCCGACGAAGGCGGGGCAGGACCTGGCCCGCGCCGGGCAGGAGCAGAAGGCGATCGCCGACGAGCTGAAGGGCATGCTCGAGAAGCTCGGCGAGTTCGAGACCATGCGCGGCATGACCCAGGAGGCGAAGGCCCTGCTCAAGGAGCAGCAGGAGGCCAACCGCGCGGCGCAGGACGCGGCCGAGAAGCACGCCCTCGACGGCAAGGCCGCCGAGGCGCTGGCGCCCGAGGCCCGCGCCGACGTCGAGAACGCCGCCGCCCGCCAGGCCAAGGTCGCCGAGGAGCTGCGGCAGTTCGAGAACAAGCTCGACGAGCAGGCCCGCCGGCTCCAGCCCGAGGACCCCCTCGCTGCTCAGGCCCTCGAGGAGGCCGCCGCCGGCCGCCGCCAGCGCGACACCGCCGGCAAGGCCGAGCAGGCCGGCCAGCAGCTTGGCCAGAACCAGACCGGCCGCGCCCGCGAGGCCCAGAAGGAGGTCGAGCGCGACCTGAAGCGGCTCGTCGACTCGCTGCAGAATCGCCGCGAGAACGACCTCCGCCGCCTCGCCCAGGCCCTCAAGGACGCCGGCAAGGACCTGCAAGGCCTCCGCAAGCAGCAGGCCCTCAACCGCCTCAAGACCGAGCAGGCCAAGGCCATGCCCGACGCCCAGCAGCGGGCCCAGGAGCTGGCCAAGCTCGCCAAGGAGCAGCAGCAGATCGAGCAGGACCTCCGCCGCCAGCTCGCCAGGCTCCGCAAGCTCCAGGTCGACACCCAGCGCGCCGGGCAGCGGGCCAGCGAGAAGATGAGCAAGGCCCGCCAGCAGCAGGAGCAGGACGACGCCGACGAGGCCATGGAGCAGCAGGACGAGGCCCTGGCCGACCTCGAGGACGTGCAGGAGCAGGTCGACGAGGCCCAGCAGGAGGCCGAGGAGCAGCTCGCCATGGAGCAGCTCTCCCGGATCAAGGACGACCTGGCCAACCTCGGCAAGCGCCAGCAGGAGCTGACCGGCGAGGTCGCCGGCTACGGCGAGAAGCTCGGCGGCGACGGCCTCACGCTCCCGCAGAAGAAGTCGGTCGTCGGCCTCGGACGTGCGGAGGAGGCCATCGGCGAGGAGGCGAAGGACCTGGCCGAGCAGCTCGACGCCGCCCCGGTCTATGCCCAGACCCTCGAACGCGCGGCGAAGGCGATGGCCGAGGCCTCGAAGCGGCTCCGCTCGGCCGACCCCGGCCCCCAGACCCAGGCCGAGCTCAAGCTCGCCACCCGCCGCATCGAGCAGCTGCTCGACGCCCTCAAGCCTGACCAGGCGGGCGCCGGCGGCCAGCAAGGCGGCGGCCAGCAGCCCGGCGGCGGCGGGGGGCAGGGCGGTGGCGGCGGCGACGGCATCCCGGCGGTCGCCCAGCTCAAGATCCTCAAGGTGCTCCAGGAGGAGATCAACGGCCGCACCGAGGAGATCGCCACCATCCAGGAGCGGAAGAAGGCCCTCACTCCGGAGCAGGAGGCCGAGCTCGCCGGCCTCAAGGACGAACAGCGCAACGTCGCCGACCTGGCCCGCGACCTGACCCGTCCCAAGCGGGACGATGGGGAGGAGTGATTTCCACGATGCCGACCAATCGTCTCGCCGCCACCCTGGCCACGCTCACCCTCGCGATCCTCTGCGCCGGCGGCTCAGTCGCCCGCGCCCAGGACGCCCCCACCGACGACGCCCTGGACCGGCTCCTCGAAAAGGTCGAGGGCAAGCCCGCGGGCTCCGACACCCCCAAGCCCGAGACCGGCAAGGACACCAAGCCCGCCAAACCCGCCGACGAGAAGAAGCCGGCCGACAAGCCCGCCACTGACGGCAAGAAGCCTGCCGACAAGCCGACCGATCGCCCCGGCAAGCCCGCCGAGGGGAAGGGGGAGGCGCCCGACGAGTCGCTGGACAAGCTCCTCGAAGGCCTGGGCCAGACCAGCGACGAGCCCGAGGCCAAGGGCAAGCCCATGCCGGGCGGCGGCGACGCCGACCAGCCCGAGACCCCGCCCATGCCCGGTGGCGGCGGTGAGCCGCCGAAGCCGCCCGGGGACGTGAACGCCGGCAAGCTCAAGGGGGGCGAGCAGCAGCTCGACGAGCGGCTGGAGGAGATCCTCGGGCGCAAGAACCGCAAGAAGAACCAGCAGCAGCAGGGGGGCGAGGGCGGTCAGGGGGGCGGCCAGGGCGAGCAGTCCGACGGCCCGCTCGGCGAGACGATCAAGAAGATGGACCAGGTCGAGCAGAAGCTCGGCGAGAAGGACACCGGCGAGAAGACCCGCGAGGAGCAGCAGCAGATCGTCGACGGCCTGAAGCAGCTCATCAAGCAGGCGCAGCAGGGCGGCGGCAAGGGGAAGGGGCAGCAGATCCGCTCGGTGCAGCAGGGGAACAACCCCGGCGGCCAGCAGCCCGGTCCCGACGGCAACACCGGCAGCGGCACTAGCCCGCAGAAGCCCAAGCGCCCCGACGGCAAGGCCGTGCTCGCCGAGAACAAGGACGAGTGGGGCCACCTGCCGCCCGAGCTCCGCGGCGAGATGGAGAACGTCTTCAAGGAGGAGGCCCTCCCGCGCCGCAAGGGCCTGATCGACCGCTACTACATCTCGATCAACAAGAAGAGCGTCAGCCGGGGGAACCCCTGATGAACCCGAGCCCGACCCGCTCCCGCCCGCTGGCGGCCGCGCTCTGCGGCCTGCTGGCCCTCGGATCGACCACGACCGCGACCGCGCAGGACCCGGCGCCGAAGCCCGCGGCGCCGGCGGCCAAGGGGGACGGCGGCTTCGTCGAGGGGCGCAGCGGCGTGGTGCCGGTCGGCGCCGCCGAGCTGGTCACGCCCCAGGTCGACGAGGCCACCCGCAAGGGGCTCGACTGGCTCCTGACCCAGCAGAACGACGACGGCTCGTTCGGCAGCGGCGCCTACCGCGGCAACGTGGCGGTCACCAGCCTGGCCGGCATCGCCTTCATGGCCAGCGGCTCCACCCCCGGCCGCGGCCCCTACGGCGCGGCCATCGACCGGGCCCTGAAGTACATCCTCGACAACACCAGTCCCTCGGGCTTCATCAGCGTGCCGAACGCGGCCACCCACGGCCCCATGTACTCGCACGGCTTCGGCGCCCTGTTCCTGGCCGAGGCCTACGGCATGACCCACCGGCCCGAGATCCGCGAGAAGCTCGAGAAGTCGATCCGCCTGATCATCGACACCCAGAACGGCGAGGGCGGCTGGCGGTATCAGCCGGTGCGCAACGACGCCGACCTCTCGGTGACGATCTGCCAGATCAACGCCCTGCGCGCCGCCCGCAACGCCGGCATCGCGGTGCCCAAGGAGACCGTCGAGGCCTGCATCCGCTACGTCAAGCAGTCGCAGAACCCCGACGGTGGCTTCAAGTACATGCTCACCGGCGGCGGCAGCGCCTTCCCCCGCTCGGCTGCCGGCGTCGTGGCACTCATGAGCGCCGGCCTGTACGAGGGGGACGAGATCGACAAGGCGCTGGACTACCTGCGGCAGTACACCCCCGACGCCCGCATGGGCCCGCGCTACAGCCACTACTTCTACGGCCACTACTATGCCGCCCAGGCCTTCTGGATCCGCGGCGGCGACGACTGGACCAAATGGTACGCCTCGGTCCGCGACGAGCTGATCGGCAAGCAGTCGGGCGAGGGGTACTGGTCCGACTCGATCGGCAACGAGTACGGCACCGCCATGGCCCTGATCGTTTTGCAGATGCCGAACAACTTCCTGCCGATCTTCCAGCGCTGAGGGATGGCGCGTCGCGCGGCCGCCCGCCCGGCCCGCGCGCCCCGAATCGAACCGGAGCCCGCCGCCGATGTCACGACCCCGCCAGCGACTGCCCCTGGCCGGCCTGCTGCTGCTGCTGACGCCGCCCGGGGCGGTCCCGGCGGCCGACGACCCGCCGGCGGTGGCCGATGTCGCCCCCTCGGCGCCGGTCTTCCAGGCCACGCTCACCGACGGCACGACCGCCACCGGCCGCCTGGCCGCGCTGGCCCTGGGCGGCGACGGCACGGCCCTGGCGACGCTCGTCGGCGAGGACGGCCGCGAGCGTCGCGTCGGGCTCGACACCCTGGTCAAGCTCACCCGCGCCGGCATCAACCCGCCGGGCCTGCCCGAGGGCAGCGGCCTGGTCCTGCCCGAGGGGGACCGGCTCCGCGCCGCCCTGGGCACGGCCGACGGCGCCACGCTCAAGGTCCGGCCGCACGCCCTGGCCGAGACCGAGGTGGCCGTGCCGCTGGACCGCGTCCTCGGCCTGGTCTTCGAGCCCCCCGGCGACGCGGCCGAGCGCGCCCGGCTGGTCGATCAGCTCCGCTCCGAGCCGCGCGACGGCGACGTGCTCCTGCTGGGCGGCGCCCGCGGCGGCGACCGGCTCGTCGGGGCCTTCGGCACCCTGGACGACCGCACCCTGACCTTCGAGGCCGGCAACGCGAAGTCGGCCGTCGACCGCGGCGGCGTGGTGGCGCTGGGATTCGACCCGACCCTGATCGCCTACCCGAAGGCCGCCGGGCCGTACCTGGAGCTGACCCTGGCCGACGGCTCCCGCCTGGGCGTGACCGCCTGCCGGTTCGACGGCGGGCAGCTGGAGGTGCAGACCCGCCTGGGGCCCGTGCTGCGGCTGCCGCTGAAGGAGCTGGCCGCCGTGCACCCGCGGGGCGGGTCGGTCGTGTACCTGGCCGACCGCGAGCCGGCCGGCACGCAGTTCGAGCCGTACCTGGATCGCCACCCGGGTCGCTTCGGCCGCGACCGCACCTGGGACGGCCTGCCCCTGCGCCAGGCCGGCCGCGCCGCCGACCACGGCCTCGGCATGCTCCCCCGGAGCCTGATCGCCTACCGCATCGAGCCCGGCGATCGCCGGTTCCAGGCCCTGGTCGGGCCCGACGACCGCGCCGGCGACCTCTCCAGCGTCGTGTTCCGTGTGCTGGTCGACAAGCAGGAGCGGTTCGTCTCGCCGCCGCTGGGCCGGCACGATGCGCCCCTGGCGGTGGACCTCGATCTGGCCGGCGGCAAGGTCCTGATCCTGATCGTTGAGTTCGGCGAGCGCGGGGACGTGCAGGACTCGGCTGACTGGGTCGAGGCTCGCATCGTGCGGTGATCGGGAGCCCGATTTGGCGCGGGCGTTGCCTTGCCAACAAGGTTCGAACACGCGAAGATCAGCACGTGCTGGTGACAGCCCGGCGCGACGGCCCGGCCGGCTGCGTCGCGACCCGAGCGAGAGGCTCGCCCCATGGCCACCGATCACGCCGCCACGACCGAGCCCCTCACCGACCTGGGCCACCTCGGTTCGGCCGTCGGCCATCATGTGATCAACGCCTTCAGCGCCATCGTCAGCAGCGCCGAGATCCTGAGCCTGACGGCGCGCTCGGGCGCCCCGGCCGATCCGGTGGCGCTGGCCGAGCAGATCATCCACAGCGCGCTGGAGGCCGCCACGGTGGCCCGGCGGCTGATCGACTACACCCGCCCGATCACCGCCATCGGCGACGAGTCGGTGCGGCTCGACCGGCTGGTGGCCGAGGTGGTCGAGGGCCGGCGCGCGGCCGAGTCGCCCCGGATCGCCTGGGAGACGAGCCTGGTGCCCGTGCCGCCGATCAAGGGGCACGGCGAGCAGCTCCGCGCCATGGTCCGGTACCTGCTCGACAACGCCGTCGAGGCGCTGCCGTCCCACGGCGGCACGATCCGGGTGGGCACCTCGGTCAACGCCGAGGGCTGGCTGGTGCTCGAGGTGTCCGACGACGGCGAGGGCATGCCGCCGACCGTGCAGGAGCGGGTCTTCGAGCCGTTCTTCACCACCCGGGCCGGCCACCTGGGCGTTGGCCTCTCGATCGCCAACGCCACCTGGCGCCGGCATCAGGGGACCGTCTCGATCCAGACCCGACCCGGTGAGGGCACCCGGCTGCGGCTCTCGATCCGCCTCCAGGAAGCCCGCCGCAGCGGCTGAGTGCCGTCGGCGATGTGGGCTTCTCCCCGGGGCCCCTCGCGCCGCGTCCCGAGGGCGGGGCGGCCGGGACTCAGGCCGGTTCCAGGCGGACGGCGGCGGTCAGGCCGAGCCGGTCTTCCAGGGCGTGGCGGAGCGCGCGCCGGCGGTCGGCCTCCGACTCCAGCTCGGTCGGACGCTCCGGGGCCGGCGACGTGGGGAGCCCCTGCGGGGTCAGGTCCAGGATGAGCCGGGCGTCGGCGCCCAGCGGCGCCGGCTGCTGGTCGAGGGCGGCCGCGGCGGCCAGCTCCAGCAGGCGCAGGCACCAGGCGGCGTCGGCGGGCAGGGGCTCGTCGGGCGGGCCGGCCAGGTGAACCGCCCGGGCGTCGGGGCGGTTCGCGAGCCGGTCGCGGAGTGCCTCGACCAGGGCGCGACGGTCGGGCGCGTCGGGGCCAGGGCCGGGCTCGGGTCCGAGGGCGGCCCGCTCCAGCGCGGCCAGGTCGAGGGTATTGGCCGTCAGCTCCAGCAGCTCGTCGCAGAGCCCGCCGATGGCGGCCAGCGGGTCGGCCTCGGGAGGGGCCGCGGGCGTGGGCCTCGGGGGTCCGTCGGGGACACGGGCGGGTGGGGCCGGTGCGGCGGCGGCGCGGAGGGCCCGCACCGGGCGGTCGAGCTCACGGCCGAGCAGGGCGAGGACCGATCCGAGCTCGGCGGGCACGAGGGCGACATCCATGGGGCGGTTCGATCCGGGGCTGGGGCCACGGCCGGGGGGCCGTGGCCATCCCTTGCATCCGTGTCGAGGAACGGGCGCGGGCCCCGACCGCCGGGTGCGGCGGTCGGACGGGCCGGCGTCCCCCGCGGGGCGGATCGTGCCGGGACG
>CAZUZD010000305.1:0-7289 GCA_964624465.1 uncultured Isosphaeraceae bacterium | reverse complement strand
CTCCAGCACCAGCTGATCGACCTGCGCGGAGATGCGGCCGACCGCGCGGCCGTCGGCTTCCGATACCCGATCCTGCTGGACCTGGCCGACGAGCGGGCCCGCGTCGGCGACCACCCGGGCGCCGGCGCCCTGCTCGACGCCGCCCGCGCCGACCTGGAGCACGCCCGCCGCAACCCGCCGCCGCCCGACCCGGAGGAGATCGCCCCCGACGACCCGGCCCTGCGGCGCCGGCAGCTGGCCAACGCCGCCCGCGCCGCCGAGGCCCGGCTCGCGATCAGCCGCGGCCAGCTCGACGTCGCCGAGACCAAGGCGCGGGACATCGACGACGAGTTCGCCCGCCGCGAGGCCCTCGCCGGCCTGGCGCTCTCGCGGCTCCGCGCCGGCGACCTCGACACCGCCCTGGCCTGCACCGACCGCATCCCCCGCCTCGACGAGCGCCGCGACGTCCTGATCCGCCTGGCCGCCGACCTCGACCGCGGGCCCTGACGGACACGCCTGCGGGCCGGGCCGATCGCCGGCACTAGGGCGCCGGTCGGTCGGTCCACGCCTTGCGCGCCCCCTCGATCCGCAGCGGCCCGGCCAGGTCCCGCCCGTCGCGCACGACCACATACGCGTCGGCACCCGGCACGCTGTCCCACTGCAAGGTGGCCCGGCCGGCGGCCCGCACCGGGGCCGAGGCCGCCGAACGATCGCCCTGCGGCCCGACGGCGACCAGCGAGTAGGTGTGCGGCCCCGACCCGTCGTCGCGCTCGACCGTGGGCGCCGCCGGCGCCGCCAGCGGCGTCGCCCGCAACGCGCCGCCCCAGAGGTGCAGCACGTCGGCCGGCTCGGGCAGGCCGCCGCCGCCGTAGCCGCCACCACCGATCGCCATCTTCCCCTGACCCACCAGCGCGTCGGTCAGCGGCTCGCCGTGGCCCGGCCGGAACGTCTGGAGCCGGATCCGGCCCGGGTGCGTGCCGCCGTCCCAGCGCGCGCGGGGCACCTCCGAGAACTCGACCCCCTCGCCCTGGACGATCGCCAGCTGCCGCCAGGCCCCGTCGAGCCAGACGTTCCAGGAGATGTGCCCCGGCGCCGTCCGGAGGCTCCCGTCCCGCTCGATCGCGTGGAACCGGTCATCGAACGGGTCGTCGATCTCGCCCTTGATCAGCCGGCTCCGCACCCAGAGCCCGCCCGGCCCGTCGTGCAGCGCCCGGGCATAGAGGCCCCTGGGGATCTGCTGCGTCTCGAACCCGGCCTCCCAGGGGTCCCCCGTGTCCGAGACGATCAGCTCGCGGCGGACGATCAGCCGATCGACCTCCAGCTCCCGCTCCACCCGCCGCTCGGGCGCCGGCTGCCGCAACCAGCCGGCGGTCGCGGCCACCGAGAGCACGATGGTCCAGAGTCGCTGCTTCATCGGTCCTCGCCCCCCGCCGACGGTGCCGCCCACCGCCCGGCCGGGGCCAGTTCCCGGGACCGTCGGCGTCACGACGACCATCCCAGCCCGAGACCCCGCTCGCAAGGCGGTTCTCGACCACGGCCCGGAGTCGCCCCCGGCCGGCGCCGGGGGGGCTCCGGACGGGCGGCGGGCCGTGGCGATCACTTCGGCGGGTGCGTGATCACGCGGCCCACCAGCAGGCCGTTGCCGGAGTAGGCGGCGTACAGCTCGAGCTTCGGGCGGTTCAGGACCGTGCCGCTGTCGAGCGGCGGCCCCTCGATCACCCCGAGGTTGGCGAGGGTGGCCGCCGCGATCGTCGTGCCCCCCTGCGCGCCCTGGATGCGGGTGCCGGCCGGCACCACGATCGAGGCCGCGCGCCAGGTCGCGTTCCGGGCCAGGGTCGTGGTCGAGCCGCCGACCAGCGTGGTCGCGCCCGTGGTCAACGTCGCCCCCTGGCCCACGGCCGTCGCGCCGAGCTGCAGCAGCCCCGGCGACAGGACCTCGACGGTGGCCCCGTCGCCGATCGTGAGCTGGATGCCGCCGAGGTTGGTGTTCAGAGCGTTGCCCAGCGTCACCCGGGCCCGCGCGGCGACCGAGAGCCGGGCGCTCCGGGCGGCATCGGCCACGTCGATCGGGCCCGCGATCGAGCCCGAGGTGAGCACCGTGACGTTGGAGGCAATTCCCAGCGAGACCGCCGCGGGCAGGCCCTCGGGCAGGACCAGCACGCCAGGGCTGGCGTCGGCCGCGAAGACGCGGATCTGGCCGGCGAACCCGGACAGGTCCGGCTCGAAGTTGTCGGTCGCCGGGTTCGCCTGGATCAGCAGGACGCCGGTCCCCGTGACCGACTGCGTGAAGCTGAGGTTCCGGGACAGCGCGAGGCTGGCGTTGGCGCCGAGCTGGATCCGCTTCGGATTGAAGCTGACATCCTGGCGGACCGCCAGCACGGTGTCATTGCCGACGACCAGGGTGCCCTGGAAGAACGGCAGCCCCTGCGGCAGGCTGATCGGCGTCGCCACCGTCGGGGCGGCGAGGCTGAGGGTGCCCTTGTCGGAAATCGACCCGGCGATCGAACCCTGGGAGCGGAGCGTGGCCGGCGCGTTGATCGTGAAGCCGACCCGGGAGCTGGCGCTGCCCTGCGGGAGCACGAGCGTGCCGCTGACGACGTTGACCGCGCCCGTGAAGCGGCTCGCGGTGGAGCCGAGCGGGGTGTTGAGCGCCGCGTTCGCGACCCCGAGGTCGTAGTTCACCTTGCCGGCGCCGGCCAGGACGATGTCATCGACCTGGCCCTTGAGGATCACGGTGGCCCCGGACTGGACCGTGATCATCGTGCCGGCGCGGATCGGGCCCAGCAGGGTCACCGTGCCGGAGCGAATCGTGAGCGCGCCACCGAACCCGGCCAGGTTGCTCAGCGTCAGCGCCTTGCCGGCGCCCGGGTCGGCGATCAGCGTGCCCGGCCCCGTGACCGGCGCGGAGATCGAATCGCCGGCCACGAGCGTGCTGCCCGACTGGATCTGGACCGAGGCGGCGTTCGGGATCGAACGGGTGATGGTGGCCGACTGCAGCGCCCCCGAGTTGACGACCAGGGGCCCGGTGAACGCGTCCAGGTCGCCGTTGAGGACGGCCGGCGTGAGGGCGAACCCCAGGACCAGGGTGCCCGCGCCGGCGATGTCGGAGTTGAGCGCCCCGAAGACGGTCGCCTGGCAGTCGGGCTCGATCGTCAGGACCCCGCCGGCGTTCGGCGCCAGGATCACGGCGGTGCCGCCGACGTCGATGCGGCCCGTGAACCCAGCGGCGTCGTCGGCGATGATGCCGCTGGAGTTCAGCAGGCTCAGGGTCCCGGCGCCCGAGAGGCTGGGGGTCGTCGCCGCGAATCCCACGAAGGCCAGGACCGGGTCGGTCGTGGCCGTGACCGGGCGCTCGATCCGGATCGGGCCGGTCTGGGCGTCCGTGGTGCCCGCGACGGTCAGGGCGCCCTCGGTCACGACGATCGAGCCGGGCAGGCTGCTGGTCTGGCCGTTGGTGGTGAGGCTCAGGCCGCCGGGCCCGGACTTGACCAGGCTGCTGGTCGGGCCCTGCATCGCGATCGCGCCGCCCAGGGTCAGCAGCGACCCGAAGGCGGTGTCGAACCGCAGCGCGGTGGCGGGGGCGATCGCGATCGGGTTCAGCAGATTGATGGCCGTCGATTCCAGGGGGACCCCGAGGGTCACGGGCGTCGCGTCGCCGGCCTGGGCCGTGAGGGTGCCGGTGCCGAGCACGGCCGCGTCGGCCAGGTCGATGCGGCCCTGGTTCAGGAGCACGCCGCCGGCGAATGTGTTCCTGCCGTGGAGTTCGAGCGTGCCGGGTCCCGTCTTGGTGAGCCGCGCACTGGCCGCCGCGGGATCGGCCGCGAGGGGCGCCGAGGCGATCGAGCCGTGGATCCGCATCGGGTCGGTCAGGAAGTCGGTGCCGGCGTTGATGACCAGCGGCCCGCGGAGGAACAGGTCGGTGCCGAGCGCCTGGCCCCGCTGGGCGCCCGCGAGCTCCCCGTCGAGCGTGGGCAGGCCCTCGGTGGTCTTGTTCGAGACGTTCGGCAGCTCGCCGCCGAGCACCGAGTTGACGAAGGTCACGCTGACCAGCGGCTGGCCATTGGCGGTGGCGGAATCGACGAACAGGGCGCCGCCCAGGGCCGCGCCGCCGCCGCCGGAGCCGTCCCAGAGGGCGTTCCCCTTGTCGGTGATGCCGGCCAGGCCGCCGCCGAAGCCGGGGGTGCCGGTGCCATTGACGCCGGCGCCCGCGCCGCCGCCGAAGCCGCCGTTGCCGCCGGTGGCCGACTGCGACTTGTGGGTGCCGCCGCCGCCGCCGCCGAAGCCGCCCCAGCCGCCGCCCGCCTTGATCCCGCCACCGCCGCCGCCGCCCCAGCCGCCGTCGCCGCCGTCGCGCTTGCGCTTGGAGCCGTCATCGGCGTTGCCGCCGCCGGCGCCGCCACCGCCGCCGCCGTAGGTGTCCAGCCCACCGCCGCCGCCGCCGCCGGCGGACCCGCCCGGCGTGGTGGTGCTCGAATCCTTGTTCAGGCCCTTGCCGCCGGGCGCGGCGGAGTTCAGGGCGTACCAGAGCAGCCCGCCGTCGCCGCCCGCGACCAGGGACGTGAGGATGTCCCGGGAATCGCCCCCCTGACCGCCGCCGGCCGTGGCGCTGGCGCCGGCCCCGCCGCCGGTGCTGAAGCCGCCGCCACCGCCGCCGCCGTAGCGCTTGTCCTTGGGGTAGTCGAGGCTGTTGTGCGAGAAGCCGCCGTTGCCGCCCAGGCCGCCGCCGCCACCGGCGCCGCCGGCGGCCGTGTTCGGGATCGGCAGCGTGATGGCGGTGAACGTGCCGCCGTCGCCGCCGCGGGCCTCGCTGGCCGTCAGCTGCACGCGGTCCAGGGTCAGGTTCGTCGCCGGCAGGTACGAGCTCTGCGGCCAGGTGCCGGTGAGGTTGCTGACGTGCGTTGCCAGGATCGCGCCGCCCAGGCCGGCGCCGCCGCCGCCGCCGTCACCGCCGTCGCCCCCCTTCGCCAGGCCGTTGGTGATCGTCAGGTTCGCCAGCGTGACGTTGCCGCCGAGCACCAGGAACGCGCGGTCCTTCTGCTGCATGTCGATGGTCGTGTTGCCGCCGTCGAGCGTGAGGTTGGCGTAGAGGACCTGCTGCGTCTCCAGCGTGATCCGGGCCACCGACCGGGGATTGACGTTGATCGCCCAGGACAGGGTGTTGTCCCCCTGCCGCACCTGCGAGAGCGCCCACGGCAGCGAGTTGACCCCCGTGCCCGAGCCGACCGAGACGGTCAGCGGCGCCGGCGCCGTCAGCCCCGCCGTCGTCGCCCGCCGCGCCCGCAGCACCCGGCCCGACTGGCCGCTCAGGGTCCACTCCAGGAACCGGCCGCCGGCCAGCGGCAACCGGGTCACGACCTCGTTGCCCGCCGAGACCGCCGCCACGTCCGAGACGAACAGCGGGGCCGCGCCCACGTGCCGATCGGCGCACGGGAACAGGGGCAGGTTGCTCAGCCGGCGGCTGACCGGCTCCAGGCGGTCCAGGTCGTAGATCGCCAGGCGATACCGACCGGCCGCGTGGCCGGTGACGACCAGCTCGGGCACCTGATCGCCCGACGTGTCGGCGACCCAGGCCGACAGCGACTGACCCCGGCCCCCGAACGGGCGGATCACCGTCTCCTGGCCGTTGGGGGCCACGACGCGGACCCCGCCGCCGACCGCGACGACGGTCGGGTACGTGCTCGAATCGGTGCCGACGCCCAGGTCGATCGCGTCGCCGCCCGCATCCGACACCGCCAGGGCCCGGACCAGCGCCCCGGCCCTCAGCCCGGCCACGTCGGTCGCCATCAGCTGGCGCGGCTCCAGGGCCAGTCCGCCCAGCTGCGGCCGGAGCCTCGGACGGGCCCCCCCCGAGACGCGCCCGACCGCGAGGCCGGCCAGTACCCGCCGCGCCCCGGCCCCGGGGAGCGCCAGGGCGCAGGCGTGCCTCAGCCGCTCGACCAGCGGCAGCGCCCGCCAGGTCGAAACTCGCTTCGCCAAACGGGCACGGTGGCTGGCGAGGAGGGGCAACTTGCCGGGGGCAATCCCTGGACCGGAGGTGAGCATCGCTGGTGTCCCGCACGAGCAAACGAAATGGCCAGAGGCCGTCGAGCAATGCCGTTTCCCCGGCGGTGCGGACCCCGGTGATCCCCGAGGCTCCGCCCCGATCCCATCACCATCGGCCCCCCGGACGGAGACGGCGGCCCAATTATTGGATGGATTCAATCACCATCGCAACACTCAAACGCGCGCAAACTGGCCAAGGTTCGAATAAAATTGTTTTCTGGAATTTGCACCTGGGGGCCGAGGCCGGGTGGCCCGCGACCGATCGAGGGCTGCGGCGACCCAGGGCGTGGGCGTGGGGGGGAGGCCCTGATACACTCCAGGAGCTTGGCCAGCCGGGAGTGGGGAGCGGTGGAGCACGAGCCGTCCGGGATGGATCCAGACCGCCCGCGTTGGGGGGCCGCAAAGGAGTGCCGCATGGCCGCGAGCCTGCCGCTGTTCGACACGCTGGGCTGGGACGACGACGCCACCGGCGCCACGGCCGGGCCGGACGCCGAGGGGCTCTGGTCGGTCAGCGGCCTGACGGCGGTGATCCGCGCCACGATCGAGGAGGGGTTCGGGTCGGTCGGGGTCCGGGGCGAGATCTCGAACCTGGCGCGGCCGCGCTCCGGGCACGTGTACTTCTCGCTCAAGGACGGCGGCGCCCAGATCCGCGCCGTGCTCTGGAAGACCGACGCCCGGAAGCTCGTCTTCGAGCCCGAGGACGGCCTGGCCGTGCGCGCCTTCGGCGGCCTGACCGTCTACGAGCCGCGCGGCGAGTACCAGCTCGTCGTCCGCAGGCTCGAGCCGGCGGGCATCGGCGCCCTGGAGCTGGCGTTCCGGCAGGTGGTGGCCCGGCTCCAGGCCGAGGGCCTCTTCGACCCGGCCCGCAAGCGCCCCCTGCCCCGGTTCCCGCAGCGGATCGCGGTCGTCACCAGCCCGACCGGGGCGGCGGTGCGCGACCTGATCGAGGTCATCCAGCGCCGCTGGCCGCCGGCCGAGCTGATCGTCGTGCCCTCGCGGGTGCAAGGGCCGGGCGCGGCGGCCGAGCTGGTCGGGGCCCTGCAACTGGCCGACCGGCTCGACGGCGTGGACCTGATCGTGCTGGCCCGGGGCGGCGGCAGCCTGGAGGACCTCTGGGCCTTCAACGAGGAGCCGCTGGCGCGGGCGATCGTCGCCGCGCGCCGGCCGGTCGTCTCGGCTGTCGGGCACGAGGTGGACGTCACCGTCGCCGACCTGGTGGCCGACCTGCGGGCCCCGACGCCCAGCACCGCCGGCGCCCTGATCGTGCC
>CAZUZD010000304.1:0-7352 GCA_964624465.1 uncultured Isosphaeraceae bacterium | reverse complement strand
TTCGAGGTCCAGGTCGAGCTGGACATCGAGTACATCGAGCGTCGCTCGATCGGCTTCGACCTGGAGCTGATGGCCCGCACCATTCCCGCCGTGCTCACCGGCCGCGGCGCCTACTGAGCCGCGGCCCTGATCAGAACTCCCTCCGGTCCGGTCATCTCCCCCTGACCCTCGGTGGATTCGAAGATGAGCGACTCCAGCGGCTACCTCGAGACCTCCCGTGCGTCGCAGGCCACCGGCGCCCTGCCCGGCCTGGACGTCGCGCCAGCATGGACCCGGTCGCCGCTCTCGCCGTCCGAGCACTCGAAGGCCGGTTCGCCGATCGCCCCGAGGCCGGCCCCCCTGCCGTCGTGCCCCTCGAAGTGGATCTTCGCTGTGCCCTCCCCGCACTCCGAGAGGACTGAGCCCGCCATGATCACCGACCTCGAGCCGACCATGGCCAGTGAGCAGATCCGGTCGCAATTCGCGGACGACCCGGAATTCATGGAGCTGGTGCGCGACTATGTTGCGGGCCTGACGCCGCAGATCCAGCGGATGGTGGACCTGAATCAGGACGGACGCTGGACCGAGGTCGCCAAGCTGGCCCACACCCTGCGCGGCAGCGGCGGGATGTACGGCTACGATCAGCTCTCCGAGTCGGCCGGCCGGGTCGAGGACGCGATCGGCTCGGGCACGACCGGCGGGGCCATCACCCTGATGGTCGCCGCGCTGGGACGGCTGGTCGGTCGCATCCAGGCGGGCCTGGACGACTCGGGCGCTCAGCCCAGCTGAATCCGGTATCGCTTGATCTTGCGGTAAACCGTCGCCTGGCCCAGCCCGATCAGCTTGGCCGCCGCCCGGACGTTGCCCCCCGAGCGGCGCAGGGCGTCGAGGATCGCCTGCTTCTCGATCTGGTCGATCGGGCGCAGGGGCTCCGTGTCCTCCTCGGCGACGGCCGCCGCGGCACTGTTCGAGACTCCGGGGTCCACCCGGGTCACGGTCGGCTCGACGCCGCGCTGGGCCCGGTGGGTGAGCTCGGCGGGCAGGTCGGGCACGTCGATGGGCCGGCCCTGGCTGAAGATGGCCAGCCGCTCGGCGAGGTTCTCGAGCTGCCGGACGTTGCCGGGCCAGTCGTAGCCCCTCAGCAGCGCCTCGGCGGCCACGGTCAGCCCGTGATCGCGCTTGCCATAGCGGGCCGAGGCGCGGGCCAGGAAGTGCCGCAGCAGCCCCGGGATGTCCTCCCGGCGCTCCCGCAAGGGCGGGAGCAGGATCGGCACCACGTTGAGCCGGTAGTACAGGTCCTCGCGCAGCCGGCCCTTCTGCACCAGCTCGACCGGGTCGCGGTTGGTCGCCGCGATGAACCGCACGTCGACGGATTGCAGCTTGCTGGAGCCGACCCGCTGGACCGTGCGCTCCTGGAGGAACCGCAGGAGCTTGGCCTGCAGGTCGATGTCCATCTCGCCGATCTCGTCGAGGAACAACGTGCCGCCGTCGGCGGCCTCGACGGCGCCTTGCTGCGCCTGATCGGCACCGGTGAAGGCGCCGCGCTCGTGACCGAAGAGGGTGCTCTCGACCAGTTCCCGCGGCAGGGCCGCCATGTTCAGCGGCAGGAACGGACGGGCCGCGCGATTCGACTGGGCGTGGATGGCCCGCGCGGTGACCTCCTTGCCGGTGCCGCTCTCGCCCAGGATCAGGACCGTGGCGTCGGTCGGAGCCACCGCCGCGATCAGCTCGCGGAGCCGACTCAACGCCGGCCCGTCGCCCATCATCACGGGCGGGCCGCCGGGCGGCCCCACCCCGGCTCCCGACTTCGCGGGCCCGGGCGATTCGGCCGCCTGCACCCTGGCGGCGAGGGCATCGTCGACCAGGAACTTCAGCCGCGGCAGGTCGGGTGGCTTGGTCAGGTAATCCTGGGCGCCCAGTCGCATCGCGGCCACGGCGCCGGCGATCGTGCCATACGCCGTCATGATGATCACGGTCGGGGGGCTGGGGCCGCGGAGCACGTCCTGGAGCAGCTCCATGCCGTCGTGCTCGCCGAACCGCACGTCGAGCAGGATGACCGCCGGGGGTTCCGCCTCGAGCGAACGGAGCAGCTCGATCTTGTCGCGCGCCGAGCTGACCTCGTAGCCCCACCCCTTCAGGCGGAACTCGAGCGCCTTGAGGATCGACACGTCATCGTCGGCGATCAGGACTCGGGGCCTGGCGGCCATCGCGGCGGGCTCTCGAACGGCGTGAGCGGGCGGGGCGGACGCGGATGACGGATTCCACAGTTGGAGCTGCAATCTTATCCTCTATTGTACTCGATCCGGATGACTTCAGTCATGAGTTCCCGAGCGAATCCGCCCCCCGTTCCGCCGGGGCAGCACCCCGCCTGGGGCCTCCACCCTAGGGGGCTCCCGCTCGATCCGCGACATCGCCTCACGGTCGCCCCGGGGCGCGTCGGATCGAGAACGCCGATCCTCCCGATGAGGCACGGCCGCCGGCCGCCGGCGGCCGGAATCCGACCGGTTGACCCGGGATCATGACAAATTGTGAGTGTCCCTCGATCGATTGGCGCACATTTCGCTACACAATCCTGCGCTGGAGCGTTTGCGCCGCCCCAGAGGCCGCCGCCCGGCGCCCTCGGTTCGCCGCCCCGACCGGAGACCGAGTCCGATGCCGACCTCTGCGCCCCTGCCGCCGCTGAGCTTTGATCCGATCTACAAGCATCGGCCCTGGGGCGGGCGGCGGTTCGAGGGCGTGCTGGGCCGCTCGCTCGGCATCCTCGAGGAGGTGGCCGAGAGCTGGGAGCTGGTCGACCACGGCGACGACGTGAGCCGGGTGGCCGCCGGCCCGCTGGCGGGGCTGAGCCTCCGGAACCTGCTGCACGCCGCCTCGGCCCGGGTCCTGGGCCGCACCGCCACCGGGGCCGGGTCCGGGTCCGGGTTCCCGATCCTGGTCAAGTTCCTGGACGCCCGCGAGAACCTGTCGGTCCAGGTGCATCCCGATGACGCCCTGGGCCAGCGGCTGGTCGGCGATCGCGGCAAGACCGAGGCGTGGGTCGTGCTGGCGGCCGACCCCGGCAGCCTGATCTACGCCGGCTTGCGTCCGGCAGTCACCCGCGCGCAGTTCACTACGGCCCTGGCCGCCGGCTCGGTCGAGCCGCTGCTGCACCGGTTCCCGGCCCGCGTCGGCGACTGCGTGTTCGTCCCCGCCGGCACCGTGCACGCGCTGGGGGCCGGGGTGATGGTCGCCGAGGTGCAGCAGTCCTCCGACGCCACCTTCCGGATCGACGACTGGGGCCGGCGCGGCCCCGACGGCGCCCCGCGCCGCCTGCACACCGAGGAGGCCCTGGCCGCGATCGACTTCGCCGCCGGGCCTGTCAACCCGGTGCGGCCGGTGGCGTTCTCGGTCGCCGGCGGCCTGGGCGAGCGACTCGTCCGCTGCCCGCACTTCGCGATCGACCGGCTGAACCTGGTCGGGGCGGCTCGGGTCGGGCAGCTCGACCGGTTCACGGTCCTGGTCGGGCTGGCCGGGTCGGCCCGGGTGATCACCGACGCCGGCGAGGTCTCGATCGGCGTCGGCCGCACCGTGCTCCTGCCGGCCGAGGGGGGCGCCGCCTTGATCGTGCCCGACGGCACCGTCCGGGTCCTGAGCTGCTCCGTCGCCTGAGCCGGGGCCCGCCCCGCGGCACGATGCGCCCGATTACGCCACCCTGCCGGAGCGGTGAGCACACACCGGGCACCGGTCGCGGCGCCAGGAACGTCCCCCTGGCTCACGCCAACCGGCCGACGCGGCGCGTCGGGCGATCCGCCGTGCCCGGAGGCCACCGGCGCCGGGGGCGGGCGCCAGACCGGCCAGATCCGACCCCGGCCCCCCCCCGCCGCGACCGGCCGGGACGGATTTACCCATCACACTTTTCCAACCGTCTTAGAAATCATTCAAGATCTTGAGTTCCGCAGCCTTTGCAATTGAACCGGGGGGCGGTGTCGAGTTAATTTTGATGGGCCAGGATGGGCCATCACAGCGCCCGGACCGTGCTCGGCCACCCGCAGGGCGGGGGAGTGCCTTGCCGCCCGTCCTCTGGATCCATCTGCCGATCGGTTCCAGCTTCCCCCCGAGCTCGACGCCGAGGCACCGCATGATCCCCGACCCGATCCTCGAACCGGCTCGGCTGCGCGCGTTGCGCGAGACGGGCCTGGTGGCGAGCGGTGTGGACGCGCGGTTCGACCGGCTCAGCCGGCTGGCCGCCCGGCTCGTCGAGGCGCCGGTGGCCATGGTGTCGCTGGTCGACGCCGAGGGCATCTACCTCAAGAGCCAGGTGGGGCTGAGCGATCCGCTGGCGTCGCGGTCCCGGGTGCCGCTGGAGTGCGGGCTCTGCCCCGAGGTGGTGCGGCAGGGCCGCGCCTGGGCCGTCGAGGACGCGCGGGCCGACCCGACCCTGAAGGGCCACCCGTCGGTGACCGGACTGGGCGTGGTCGCGTACCTGGGGGTCCCGCTGGCCGCCGCCGACGGCCAGGTGCTGGGGGTTTTCAGCGTCGTCGACTTCCGGCCCCGCGCCTGGACCGCCGAGCACATCGAGATCCTCCGCGAGCTGGCCACGTCGGTGATGGCCGAGGTCTCGCTCGACGCCGAGAAGCGGGAGCTGGAGCGGGCCCGGGCACGGCTGGCCGTGCAGCATGCCACCGCCGTGGCGCTGGCCGAGCTGCCGGGGTTCGAGACGGGCATCGGCCGGCTCCTGGAGGTCATCGGCGGCGGCTTGCAGCTCGAGGCCGGTCAGTACTGGGTGCCCGACGCCTCGGGCGGCCGGCTCCGGCGTCACCCGCAGACCTGGACGGCCACCGACCTGGCGTCCGACTTCGGCGCTGCGACCCAGGCGATCGCCGTGGCGCGTGGCGAGGGCCTGGCGGGTCGGGTCTGGGACGAGCGGGCCCCGGCCTGGGTCGAGGACCTGGCCGCCCCCGAACCCGACGACTCGGCCCTCTCCCGGCGGGCCGTGGCGCACGGGCTCCGGGGCGCCGTGGCGCTGCCGATCCTGGGGGGCGCGGACCTGCTGGGCGTGATGGTCTTCTTCGCCAGGAGGCCCCTGGACGCCGATGCCGAGACCGGCCGGTTACTCGCCACCCTGGGCCAGCAGATCGGCCAGTTCGCCGAGCGGCGGCGCGCCGAGCTGTTGCTCTCGGACCGCGATGCGCGCCTGCGGTCGTTCGTCGAGACCGCCGCCGACGGGATCATCGTGCTCGACGACCGCGGCCGGATCGAGGCGTTCAACCCGGCCGCCGAGCGGCTCTTCGGCTACCAGGCGTCCGAGGTGCTGGGCTCGAACATGCACCGGTTCATCCCGCCCGAGCTGCGCGCGCAGCACGACTCGGCGATCGGGCGCTTCCTCCGCACCCGGAGCTCGCAGGTCATCGGCCGCGAGGTCGAGCTCACGGCTTTGCGCCGCGACGGCGCGCGGTTCCCGATCCAGCTCGCCCTGAGCGTGATGGAGTTCGAGGGCAAGGTGACCTTCACCGGGATCGTGCGCGACCTGAGCAGCCGCCGCCGGGTGGAGGCCGACCTGCGGTCCACCAACGCGCTGCTCCAGACCATCGACCAGATCCATCTGAGCTTCATGTCGCAGACGCCCGCGCCCGAGCTGTTCCGGAACATGCTCGGCGCGATCCTGGGGCTCTGCGAGTGCGACGCCGGCCTGATCGCCGAGGTGAGCGCCGAGCCGGGCCAGCCGGTGGCCTTCCGGACCCTGGCCTGTCACGGTGAGCAACCGAGACCCGAGGCGTCGGACGCCGCAGCGACCGGCGGCTGCCGGGGCCTCTGCGAGCAGCTCCAGGGCCTGGTCGCCCGGGTCAGCCAGTCGGGTCAACAGCTGCGCTGGGAGCACCTCGACGCCGCCACGGCGTCCCCCCCGCCCTGGCCGGTGCCCGCGCTGCGCAACCTGCTCGGGCTGCCGCTGTACCACGGCGAGCACCTGGTCGGCGTGATCGGACTGGCCAACCGGGCCGCGGGCTTCGACGACGCGCTGCTGCGGCGGCTGGAGCCACTGATCAGCTCCAGCGCCAGCATCATCGACGCCTATCAGAACGAGCGGCGGCGGGCGCAGGCCGAGGTCGACCTCCAGGCGGCCAAGGAGGCGGCCGAGGCGGCCAGCCGCTCCAAGAGCGAGTTCCTGGCCAACATGAGCCACGAGGTCCGCACCCCGGTCGCAGCCGTCCTCGGCTACGCCGAGATCCTGCTCGAGCCCGACCTGCCCCGCGCCGAGGCCGACCGCGCCGTCGAGGCGATCCGCTCCAACGGCACCCACCTGCTGCGGGTCCTGGAAGACATCCTCGACCTCTCGAAGGTCGAGGCCGGCAAGATGCACACCGAGCCGATCCCGTGCTCGATCTGGGAACTCGCCGGCGAGGTGCTCGCCGCGCTGCGAGTGCGGGCCGACGAGCGCCGGATCACCCTGGCCCGTCGCGCCCTGAGTGACCTGCCCGCCAGCGTGCGGCTCGACCCGACGCGGGTCCGCCAGGTGCTGATCAACCTGGTCAGCAACGCCCTGAAGTTCTCCTCGACCGGGGGCCGCGTCGAGGTGCGCCTCGCCGCCAACCCCGGGGCCACTCCCGCGGCAGCCGAGCTGATCGTCGAGGTCAAGGACGACGGCATCGGGATGAGCCGCGAGCAGCTCAACCTGATCTTCCTGCCGTTCCAGCAGGCGGACAACTCGACCACCCGGCGCTTCGGGGGCACGGGCCTGGGCCTGAGCATCTCGCAGCGGCTGGTCGACCTCATGGGCGGCACGATCACGGTCCGCAGCGAGATCGGCCAGGGCAGCTGCTTCCGGATGGTGCTGCCGGTCTGGCTGGCCGACGAGACCGCCGGCACCCCGGGGGAGACCGCCCCGCGCCCCTGGCTCGCCCCCGACCAGCTCTCGGCCAGCAACCCGGCCGTGGCCCGACCGCGGTCCACGCCCGAGCCGATGCCACTCGTCGGGCGCGTGTTGCTGGTCGAGGACAGCGTCGAGATCCAGCGGGTGGTCCAGTACTTCCTGACCCGGATGGGCGTGCAGGTCGAGACCGCCACCAACGGCCTGGAGGCGATCGCCGCCGTGCGGGGGGACGCCTTCGATGCGATCCTGATGGACATGCAGATGCCCGAGCTCGACGGCTACGGGGCCACCGAGGCGCTCCGCCGCGACGGCTACACCCGGCCGATCATCGCCCTGACGGCGCACTCGTTGAGTGACGACCGCGAGAAGTGCCTGCGGGCCGGCTGCGACGACTACCTGTCGAAGCCGGTCAGCGTCCGGCTCCTGAACGAGACGCTGGCCCGCTACCTGTCGCCCTGAGCGGCCCCGCGACCCGTCCGGCGCGGCGGGACGGGTCGCCTGGGCGGTGGGTCACTGGTCCATCTTC
>CAZUZD010000303.1:0-7424 GCA_964624465.1 uncultured Isosphaeraceae bacterium | reverse complement strand
GAGCGCTGGGCCCGCAGCGCCAGCAGCACGCCGTCGAGCCCGTCGGACCGCGCCGCCGGGTCGGTCGCCCGCGCGATCGCCGTCAGCATCAAGCCCAGCCCACGTGCCGGATCGGCCTCGACCATCCGCCGAGCCAGCAGGCGCCGCACGGTCGGCAGCTCGGCCCGGGCCCAGAGCGCGGCCGAGGCGTCGAGGTCGCCGGCCACGGTCGGGCTCACGCCGTACCAGACCATCAGCGGCAGCATCGGATCGGCCGCGTCCTCGCGGTGGGCGGCCAGCGCGGCGGCGAGCTTGCGGCGGGTTTCCCCCTTCGGGTCGAGCGTCTGGAGCGCCGAGGCCAGGGCCAGACGAACCCGGGGCGAGGGGTCCGAGCCGGCCAGCGCGATCAGCCGCTCGTGGATCTCGGGGACCGGCACCGACCACGCCATCAGCCGTCGCACGCCCCAGGCCCGGACGACCGGGGCGGGGTCGGCCAGCGCCTCCAGGTACAGCTCGCGCGGGCCGTCGGGCGCAGCCATCTGGATAGCGTCCCGCAGCCAGTACCCTCGCAACCGCATCCGGGCGTCGGCCTCGGGGATTGCCTTCAGCCGGGGTGCCAGTGCCGCCAGCATCCCCTGCTGCCAGGCCATCCGGCCATGCACCGACGGCCCCTGCGCCACCTTCGCCGCCCGCTCCCAGAGCAGCCGCAGCGCGGTGCGGACGTACCAGGCGTTCGGGTGATCGACGTACGCGAGCAGCTCGCGGTCCGTCTGCTTCGCCAGGTCGACCGGCCGGGCCCCGGGCGTGCCGTAGGTGACCTTGAGGATGCGGCCGTTCTCGCGGTGGGCGCCGTCGGCGTCGTGCTCATGGCACTCGCCGGTGTCCGACCAGTCGGTGATGTACACGCCGCCGTCGGGACCCGACTGCAACTCCAGCCCGCGGAACCAGTCGTCGCGGGCCAGCAGGAAGTCGGGCGCATGCGAGGCGACGACGGTGGAGCCCTTCGGCTGCAACGTGTCGCGGTTCACCCGGTGGCCGTGCACGTTGCAGGTGAAGACGTTGCCGCGGTACTCGGCCGGCCAGTTGTCCCCCTGGTAGATCATCGCCCCGACGTGCGCATGCCCACCGCCGCGCTCGTCGGTGGTGCGGGTCACGCCCAGGCTGCGGATGTCGCTCCACTTCTCCACCGTGTCCCAGTGCACATGGTCGGCGCAGGTCTTCAGCAGCTCGTAGGCATGGGGATCGGGGTCCTGCCCGAACATGCGCTCGTAGTGGCCGCCGGGGACGACGTGGAACAGGTGCGGGATCACGCAGTTGGTGATGAACATCTCGCCGTCGGCGTCGAAGTCCAGCCCCCACGGGTTCGTGGTACCGGTGGCGACGACCTCGAAGGTGTGCCGCGTCGGGTGGAACCGCCACACGCCGCAGTTCAGGTTCACCCGCTCGGCCTCGGGCGTGCCCGGCTTGCCGACCTTCGAGTTGGAGAGGATGCCGTTGCAGCCGTACAGCCAGCCGTCGGGTCCCCAGGTCAGTCCATTGAAGACGTTGTGCTGCGCGTCCAGGTTCCAGCCGTCGAGTAACACGACCGGAGGGCCATCGGGCCGGTCGTCGCCATCCGCATCCGGAATGTGCAGGAAGTTCGGCGTGGCGCACACGTACACGCCCCCGTGCCCCAGCTCCAGGCCGGAGACGTTGGCCAGCCCCTCGGCGAAGACGGTGCGTTTGTCGTGCCGGCCGTCGCCGTCGGTGTCCTCGAAGATGAGGATCCGGTCGCGGCCGGTGCCATCGCGGCTCCACTCGGGGTAGCTGTAGCACTCGGCCACCCAGAGCCGCCCGCGCGGGTCGATGGCGAAGGCGATCGGCTGCACCACGTCGGGCTCGCCGGCGAAAAGCGTCGCCCGGAACCCCTCCGGCAGCTTCAGCCGCGCCGTCACCTGGTCGAGCGGCACGGCGGCGGTCTGGGGGGCCGCCGGCTTCGGGTCCTCGGCCGGTGCGGGGGCCGACGCCACCAGGCCGGCGCCGAGCAGGGCGAACAGCGACGCGGTCCGGGCACGGTGCAGTCGGGGCAGGGCGATCATCGGGGCATGGCCTCCGGCCGGGGAGAGGGGCGGGCAGGAGAGTGGCGCGGTGTGCAGCGGAGTGGAGTGCAGCGGAGTGGAGTGGAGCGGACGGGAGGTCGCGGGCCGATCAGACGTCGACGGCCCGGAGCGCCTCCAGCACCCGGGCGTGCAGCGCCGGGCCGGCGGCGGCGACCACGCCGCGGTTGGCGGCCAGCTCGCGGCCCAGGGCGAAGTCGAGCGGCCGGCCGTCGACGTCGGAAACGACCCCGCCGGCCTCGGTGACGATCAGGGCGCCGGCGGCGTGGTCCCAGATCTTCTCGCGGTAGTCGACCCGCGTCGGCAGCCGCAGGTACAGATGGGCCTGGCCGCGCGCGACCACGCCGTACTTCGCCTGGCTGTCCATGCGGATCGGCGCGGCCGTGATCCCGAGCCGCTCGGCCACCTGCGCGGCGTGCCCGTGGGCGCTGTGGCCCGACTCGAACGACTCGCAGAACCGGATCGCCGCGGCGTCAGCATCGGAGGCGACGCGCACGGGCACCGGCGTCGCGTGCGGGTCGTCCAGCGGCACGCCGGTGGTCCCCTGACCCCGCACGGCGGCGAAGATGACGCCGGGGGAGCCCTGGCCGTCGGTCCCGGCCGGCAGCGCGGGGCACGCCAGTGCGGCGACCTCGACCCGGCCGCCGACGACCAGCGCCAGGGCCACGGCGTACTGGTCGCCCCGCAGGAACCCCTTGGTGCCATCGATCGGGTCGAGCGTCCAGAACCGACCGGCGCCGGCCGCGGCGCCACCGCGGTCGATCCAGTCGAGCACGGCCGCCGCGTCGGCCCCCGGCACGACGGCCGCAACATGGCGCGCGACGGCCGCGCGGGCCCCGGCGTTCTCGGGCCGGCGCAGATCGGCGGCGTCCTCCTCGGCCACGAGCGGGTCGTGCGGCAGGGCGCCGGCCAGGGCGTGGGCGACGACGGCCTGGCTGCCGAAGTCGGCGACGGTGACCGGGCTCAGGTCGGCCTTGGCCAGCGTGCCGGGGTCGAGGGTCGCCCGCACCGCCTGGCAGAGCGCCGAGGCGCGGCGCACGGCGGCCACGGCCAGGGCCAGCTCGGCCGCGAACGGGCCGGCGGCCGGGGCACTCGCACTTGCAGTCATCGCGTGTCGTCCTTGAGGGCCTCGTACGTCAGGCGCTGGAACTCCTCGCGGAGCTTGAGCGTGCCGGCCGGATAGGTCTGGGTGAACAGGATGCCGATCACGTCGCGCTGGCGATCGGCCCAGAAGTACGTGGTGAAGAACCCGCCCCACGAGAACGCCCCGGCGTTCGCGCCACCGGCCACCGGCTGCGTGACCACGGCGACGCCGTAGCCGAAGCGGTCGCCGTGGCCCCAGTCGGGCATCGGCAGGTCGCCGATCTGGTTGCGGGTCATCGCCTCGACGGTCTCGGCCTTCAGCACGCGGGCGCCGTCGAGCTGGCCGTTGTTCAGGAGCATCTGGAGGAACCGGGCGTAGTCGCCCAGCGTCGAGCAGAGCCCCGCGCCGCCGGATTCGTACTGGCCGTCGTCCCAGGTGGGATAGGTCGTGGAGTACACCAGGGCCCCGCGCTGCACGGGCTGGGCGCCGGTGCGATGGGCCAGGCCGTCGCCGCCCACGCCGTACACGGCCGCCAGGCGCTCGCGCTTCGCCTCGGGCACGAGGAAGTGGGTATCGACCATCTTCAGCGGCGCGAAGATCCGCTCGCGGCAGAAGGCGCCAAAGGTCTGGCCCGACGCGGCCTCGACCACCCGGCCCAGGACGTCGGTCGCCAGGCTGTACTGCCAGCGGTCGCCGGGGTGGAACTGCAAGGGGACCCGGGCCAGCCGCCGGATGTTCGCCGCCAGGCTGCCGGGCGTCTGCACCAGGCCGTCGGAGACCGCCGCGTCGAGGTACAGCGGGCTCAAGGGGGCAGAGTTCGCCAGGCCGTAGCCCAGGCCGGCGGTGTGCGTGAGCAGGTGGTGGATCGTGATCGGTCGCGCCGCCGGCACCGCCGTGTACGGCGGCCCCTCGGCGTTCGGCTCTCGTGGCACCAGCACCTGCATTTGGGCGAACTCAGGCAAATACTTCGCCACCGGGTCGTCGAGCTTGAGCTTGCCGTCGTCGGCCAGGATCAGGATCGCCACGGAGGTGATCGGCTTGGTCATCGAGGCGATCCGGACGATCGTCTCGGGCGTGAACGGCAAACTCGCCTCGCGATCGCGCTGACCGGCCGTGTGCAGATACGCCACCTGGCCATATCGTGCGACGAGCGCCGACCCGCCCGCGATTCGCCCCGCCTTCACGGCGTCGTCCAGCAGCGCGTCGATCGCGGTCAGCCGCTCGGGCCGGAAGCCCAGCGCGTGGGCCTCACCCTGCGGCAACCCGGTGGCGGGCTGCGCCACCGCGGCCTGCGGGATCAGCAGCAGGAGCAGGAGCGGCAGCACTCGCAGCCGCACCGTCGGTGGCCGAGGCTGGGGTCGGATCATCGGCGCGTCGCTCCGGAGGTCCCTCGCCTGGCACGCGGTCGGTCGATCCATCCGTCGATCGACCTCATCGCGTGCGGGCCTGAGAGCCCCGCATCCTAGCCGAACCCATCGCGAGGCTCCAGCCGCGCGCCATCCGGATCCGCCCGACGACACACCGGACAGGCCAGGGCGCCCGGGTGCCGCGAGCCGAGCCCGGCACCAGCAGCCTCGGACGGGGAATTCTCGTAGGTCGGATGAGCGGAGCGAAATCCGACGGCCTCGGAGGCGCCCGCCAGTCGGCCCGCCGATCGGGGGTCCTGCGGTCAGTCGTGACGATCCATCCCTCGCTCCAGCCCGTCGGATTTCGCTCCGCTCATCCGACCTACGGGACGAGCAATCCGCCGGGTTGCCAGGGTGCCGGCCCCGGAGAGACGGCCGGTGTGGCGTGGCCCCAGCGGAGCGTGGCCACGCCGACGACTCGGTTGCCCGGGCAGCGACGTCGGCACGAGCCGGCGGCGCCCCGGAGTCGCGGAGGGCCTCCGCTTCCGACCCCGATTGACGCGAGGGTGGCGACCGGAATGGCCCCGCCCCGCGAACCCCGGCTCGCGCGGGGCGAGAACGGAGCTGCGGGGTGGGGTGGGGAAGCGGCACGGTCGGCGATCGAGGGCCGGGGGCCAGGTCCGGTCCTCCGAGGCGATGCGGGAGGTTACGGCTTCGGGGTGCCGGTGTCGACGGAGGCCGACTGGGTGGCGGCGGCCTGGGCCCGCTGCTGCTCGGCGACGAGGGCGTCGGCCTCGGCCTTGAGGTCGGCGGCGCGGGCGACCAGGGCCTGGACGGCGGGGGCCTTGGCGGCGACGGCGGCGTCGGCGGCGGTCTTCGCGGCGGTGGCGGCGTCGAGCTCGGCCTTGCGGGCGGGCACGGCGGCGGTGGCCGCGGTGGCGGTCTGCTTGAGCAGGGGCAGGGGGGCCTCGGCGGCGATCCGCAGACCGCTGGCCTTGGAGGCCATCAGGCTGGCGGGCGCGACGGCCTCGATGGCGGCCGTCCACTTCGGCAGCTGGGCCTCGAGCGCCTTCGTCGCCTCCGCCAGGGCGGCGGCCGTGTCGGGGGCGCCGTTCTTGGCGGCCTCGGCCTTCGCCTTGAGGTCGGCCAGGGCGGCGTCGCGCGCCTTGCGGGCGGCGTCGGCGGCCTGGGCCGCGGCGGCCTCGGTCTTCGCCATCTCGGCCTCGACCCCGCCGGCGCGGGTCAGCGCGGCTTCGGCGTCGACGGCGGCCTTGGTGGTGGCGGCCAGGGCGGCCTCGGCGGCGGCGAACGCCTGCTGCGCCTTGGCCAGGGCCTCGGCCTGCGTCTGCGCGGCGGCCTGGAGCGCGGCCAGCTCCTTGGTGGCGGCGTCGGCCGCCTGCTGGGCCTCGGCCTGGGCCTTCGTGACGGTGACCAGGCGGGCGGCCACCGGCTCGACGCGGGTCGCCAGCGCGCCGATCCGGGCGCCGCCGGTGGGCTCGAAGATCCGGACCTCGCCCGAGAGGTCGCCGACGAAGACGGCCTGCTCGTCGTGGCGGAAGGCGGCCTGCACGGCGACGTCGGCCATCGCCTCGAACTGCTTCTGGACGGCGCCGTTCTGGTCCCAGAGCTTGCCGACGCGGTCGCGGCCCGCCGAGGCGAGCCGGCCGTCCTTGGCGAACCGGACGCTCTCGACGCCGCCACCGTGGGCGGCCCAGGTCTTCACCTGGGTGCCACCGTTCATCTCCCAGAGGCGGATCGACCCGTCCTCCGAGGCGCTGGCCAGCACGTTGGAGTCGGGCCGCCAGGCCACGTCAGTGATCATCGCCGTGTGGTTGCGGAGGTCGTAGAACTCGCGGCCGCTGGGGGCCTCCCACACGAGCAGGCCGCCGTTGCGGTCGCCCGAGGTCAGGAGCACGCCGTCGGGGCTGAAGGCGACGGCGGTGACCCAGTCGGTGTGCTTCTTGCACTCGTAGGCGAGCTCGCCGTCGGCGGTGTTGTAGACCCGCAGGACCTTGCTCGGGCCGCCGAGGGCGACCTGCGAGCGGTCGGGGCTGATGTCGGCGGCGAGCACGGTGTCGTACTCCTTGCCGACCTCGAAGAGGCGGTTGCCGGTCTTGACGTCCCAGACGACCACGCGGCCCGACTGCCCGCCGCGGCCGCCGGCGGCCAGCAGCAGGTCGCCGTCGCGGCTGAACTTGAGGCTCGCGATGTGCCCCTCGGGGAACGGCAGCACGCCCAGCAGCCGGCCGGCCTGGGCGTGGTAGAGCAGCACCTGGCGGTGGCCCGAGACGGCGACCAGCGGGGCCCAGGGGCTGGCGGCCAGGGCGGTGACGGCCTCGGGCCGGGCGCTCACGACCACCGGCTCGGTGGTGTAGTTCTGCGGCATGGCGGGCTCGCCCTGCGGCTTGCCGATGGCGGCCGGGTCGAGCTTGAAGTCGAGCTTCGGCTTCTCCTTCATGGCCACCACGCTGCCCGAGTTCTCGGGCGCGCCGGCCTCGATCCACGCCTTGACCTTCGCCAGCTCGGCGTCGGGCACCTTGGGGGCGCCCGGCGGCATCTTCGGCTCCTCCTCGTGAGCCATCAGCAGGTAGAGCCGGCTGTTCGAGGCGTCCCCCGGCTCGACGACCGCGCCCGAGGCCCCGCCCTGCATGAGGGCGGCGAAGTTGTCGAGGATCAGGCCGCCCTTCTTCTTGTCGTTGTTGTGGCAGGCGTTGCAGCGGGCGCCAAAGATGGCCGCCACGTCGTCCGTGTAGTTGACCTTCTTCGCCGCCGGGGCGTCGTCCAGGGCCAGCGCGAGCAGGACCACGGGGAGAAACATCGTCGGCGCCTCGGGGAAGTCGGGTGGAGTCGAGCCAGCGGCGTCTGGGTCTTGTAGGGTCCGCTGTGCGGACCGGCTTCGATTCGGATCGGTCCGCACAG
>CAZUZD010000302.1:0-7504 GCA_964624465.1 uncultured Isosphaeraceae bacterium | reverse complement strand
CACGGCGCCTTCGGGGCGCTGGCCTTCGGCATCGGCACCAGCGAGGTCGAGCACGTGCTGGCCACCCAGACCCTCTGGCAGCAGGGGACGCGGCCGAAGGCCTTCGGCATCGAGGTCACCGGCGCGCTGCCGCCGGGGCTGGAGCCCAAGGACATCATCCTGGCGATCATCCGCCAGATCGGCACCGGCGGCGGCACCGGCTGCGTGCTCGAGTACTACGGCCCGGCGATCGAGGCCCTCTCGATGGAGGGCCGCATGACCATCTGCAACATGTCGATCGAGGCCGGCGCCCGCGCCGGGCTGATCGCCCCCGACGACACGACCTTCGAGTACCTCGCCCGCGGCCACCGGCCGTTCGCCCCCCAGGGCGCGGCCTTCGACGCCGCCGTGGCCGACTGGCGGACGCTCCGCACCGACGACCCCTCGGCCTTCGACAAGCACCTGACCCTCGACGCCTCGACGCTCGTGCCGCAGGTGACCTGGGGCACCACCCCGGCGATGACCGTCGACGTCACCGGCCGCGTGCCCGACCCCGACCAGCTCCCGGCCGCCGCCCGCGACGACGCCCGCCGCGCCCTGGAGTACATGGGCCTGACGGCCGGCACGCCGATGACCGAGATCCCGGTCGACGTCGTCTTCATCGGCTCCTGCACCAACGGCCGGATCGAGGACCTCCGCACGGCCGCCGGCGTGCTCCAGGGCCGCAAGGTCGCCCCGACCGTCCGCACCCTGGTCGTCCCCGGCAGCGAGGCCGTCCGCGCCCAGGCGCAGGCCGAGGGGCTCGATCGGATCTTCCAGGAGGCCGGCGCCGAGTGGCGCGAGAGCGGCTGCAGCATGTGCCTGGCGATGAACCCGGACAAGCTCACCCCCGGCCAGCGCTCGGCCAGCACCAGCAACCGCAACTTCGAGGGCCGTCAGGGCCCCGGCGGTCGCACCCACCTGCTGAGCCCCGCCATGGCCGCCGCCGCCGCCGTCGCCGGCAAGTTCGCCGACGTCCGCCAGCTCCTGGGCCGCTGAGCGCCCGAGCCGCCGCCCCGCCGCCACCACCCGGACCTTTCCCGCACACCGCATCTTCCCGGGATCCTCGACCGATGGAACCGTTCGTCCAGCACCGTGGCCGCGTCGCCCTGCTCGACTGGAGCGACGTGAACACCGACCTGATCATCCCGGCCCGCTACCTCAAGCGGATCGAGCGCACCGGCTACGGCCCGCTGCTGTTCGCCGACAAGCGGTACGTCGACGGCGGCGCCCCGCCGGCCGATGACCCCGAGAAGGCGGCCGCCGAGCACCCCGAATTTCCCCTGAACACGCCGCACGCGAAGGGTGCCTCGATCCTGGTCGTGGGCAAGAACTTCGGCTGCGGCTCCAGCCGCGAGCACGCCGTCTGGGCCGTGGCCCAGGCCGGCTTTCGCGCCCTGATCGGCCCCGGCATCGGCGAGGGGTTCGCCGACATCTTCGAGGGCAACGCCTACAACAATGGCCTGCTGCCGATCGAGCTGCCCGACGCGCAGTGGCAGGCGATCGCCGACGTCCTGCGGGCCGCCCCCGGCTCCGAGGCGACCGTCGACCTCCAGGCCAGGACGATCACCCTGCACGCCACCGGCCTGGTCGTCCCGTTCGACGTGCCCGAATCGCAGCGCCACCGGCTCCTGAACGGCCTCGACTTCATCGCCGAGACCCTCCAGTACGACGCCGCCATCACGCGCCACGAGCAGCAGGCCCCCGCCTGGGTCATGCACCCGGCCGGCTGAGCCACGCCGCTCGCGGTTATTCCGGTTCAAGTGACTGGGGAAACCCTGCCGATACTGCTGGAGATCCGGCAGTCTCGGCAGGAGATCTCCCCCACGCCATGGACGGTTGCACAAGCCCACGACCGCAGGCCAGCCACCGCCCGAGCTCCGGCTCCGGGGCGGGCCTGATGGCGCTCGTGCTGCTGGGGCTGCTGGGCGGCTGCGTGGGGCCGCAGGCGGTGCAGCACACCCGGCTGAAGTACAACGACGTCGTCCGCAGCACCAACGACGAGCAGCTGCTGCTGAACATCGTGCGGCTGCGGTACGCCGACTCGCCGGTGTTCATCGACCTGCCGAACATCACCAGCCAGTTCGAGGTCGCCGGCCGCAGCCAGTTCACCGGCGGCCTCGATGGCAGCGGCTCGCCGCCGGGCCAGTCCCGCCTGGGCGTCGCCGAGCTGGCGATCCGCGACACGCCGACGCTGAGCTACCACCCGCGCGAGGGGCAGGAGATCGCCCGCGCGCTGCTCAACCCGCTCTCCACCGAGCTGTTCCGCCTGGTGAACACCGGCGCCAACACCGAGCAGCTGTTCCTGATCGCCGTCAACGACATCAACGACATCACCAACGCCGAGCGGGCCACGCAGCTCACGCCGGTGCTGCCCGACGACAACCTGGAGTTCCGCCACGTCGTGGGCCTGCTGGCCGAGCTCCGCCGTCAGGGGGTCGTCGAGCTGGCCATCGCCGAGGTCGAGAAGCCCGAGTCGGACGCGATCACGACGACCGCCGTGCAGGGCCGCGACCTCGTGCAGGCGGCGGAGAACGGCTACGTCTTCCGCGACCAGGGTTCCGGCTCGATCCAGCTCCTCAAGAAGGAGCGGACGCTGGTGCTGCGGGTCGCCCCCCAGGCGGTCGACTCCCCCCTGATGCGCGAGTTCGCCGACCTGCTGGACCTGGCCCCCGGGCGCTCCCAGTACCGGATCCGCTCGGAGCTCTCCGAGGAGGCCACCGCCGCGACCAGCCCGCTGGGCAACGAGACGATCTTCCTGAACATGCGGTCGATCCACCAGATCGGCTCGTTCCTGGCCAAGGGCGTCAGCATCCCCGAGGCCCACGTCCGCGACGGCATCGCGCCCGTGCTCCGCGACGCGCAGGGCGTGCCCTTCGACTGGAGCCCGGTGACCGCCGGCCTGTTCCGCGTCTGCGTCAGCAAGCACCGGCCCCGCGACGCCGAGGTGGCCGTGAAGTACCGCGACCACTGGTTCTTCATCCCCACCGACGACATCCCGTCCCGCGCCAGCCTGGCCATCTTCGAGCTGCTCTTCGACCTCCAGGAAGCCGAGGGCGACCGCGCCGGCCCGCTGTTGACCTTGCCCGTCGGCGGCTGAGCCCGGACCGCGTGCAGCCTCGGAGACCGCCGGGGGTTGAACCCGTCCGACCGTCCGGACATCCTGGGGCCTTCGGGCCGACCACACCCGGGGTCGATTCGCCGGCCCGGATCCTCGGATGCCCCTCCCCCTTCATGGACAGGAGCGGACATGAGCTACGGCCTGATGATCGTGAAGCCGCCGGTCGTCGCCGACGAGAAGGCCGCCTGGGACTGGGTCCAGGAGCTCGCTGAGCGCGACCCCGGTGGGACGGGCGGCGCCGACGTGCCGGCCGTCTACCACCAGCTCATCGACCGGCTGACGGCCCGCTACCCGTGCCCGTGCGACCTGCCCGACGACGAGGTGGATGACAGCGTCTGGAGCGACGGCCCGGTGCGCAACAACGCCGGCGCCGAGCTCGTGCATCTGGGCCTGTCCTGGCCCAGCGTCGAGGCGGTCACGCCGTTCGTCGTCGAGACCGCCCTCGCCCTCGGGCTCACCGTTTTCGACCCCCAGACGGCGCAGATCCACCGCCCGGCTGCCGACCACCCGCCGACGGCGGCCGCCCCCGCGACCGGCCGCCCGTGGTGGCGGTTCTGGGGCTGACGACCCGCGCCCCGGCTGCACGGGCGGGGCGGCCACTTGCCCGCGGCGCCCGGATCCGGCATCGTTCGACCCCGAGGCCCACGCCGCGACCGACGGCGGCACGGGCGGCGCTCGGGGCCGATCATGCCGGCGTATCACCGTTCGAGCCTGCGCGAATTCCTCGACGATGACCCCGACCGCATCGTCGGCCGGCTCACCGACCAGGCGGCCGGCGCCGGTTTCTTTCTGCAACTGCACGCGCAGACCATCGCCTGGCGCGACTCGATCGCCCTCCTGCGAGGGGCTGCGGCGCGGCTGGTCGCCGCGTGCGACGCCGGCGACTGGGCGCTGCTGCTGGAGTTCCCGATCCCGCGCCGTGGCAAGCGGGCCGATGCGGTGATCCTGGCCGGGCCGGTCGTGCTCGTGCTCGAATTCAAGTGCGGCGCCCGCGACTACCCCCGCGATGCCGTCGCGCAGGTGGAGGACTACGCCCTCGACCTGGCCGACTTCCACCGCGAGAGCCGCGACCGGCCGATCGTGCCCCTGCTCGTCGCCACCGCGGGGCCCTCGACCCCGGGCCCGGTCGAGGCGCCGGCCGCCGGCCTCGTGCGGCCGACCGAGCGCGTCAACGCCAACGACCTGGCCGATCGCCTGGCCGCCTGCCACGCCCGGGAAGTCCGGTCCGATCCCGCCGCCCCGCCAATCGACCCGGCGCGCTGGGATGCGGGCGATTACGCGCCGACGCCGACGATCATCGAGGCCGCCCAGGCCCTCTACGCCGGCCAGGGCGTCCAGGAGATCTCGCGCTGCCACGCCGGGGTCGACAACCTGACCCGGACCACCGCGGCGGTGCTCGACGCCATCGACTGGGCCCGCCGCACGGACTGCAAGCGGATCTGCTTCGTCACCGGCGTGCCGGGCGCGGGCAAGACGCTCGCCGGGCTGAACATCGTGCACAACCGCGAGCTGCACGAGCGCGACCTCGGCGTGTTCCTCTCGGGCAATACGCCCCTGGTGCGGGTGCTCACCGAGGCCCTGGCCCGCGACGCCGCCGCCCGCCTGGACCAGAGCCGTGCCGAGTCCCGCCGGCGGGTCGAGACCTTCGTCCAGAACGTGCACCGCTTCATCGACGACTACCATGCGGACCCCGACCGGGTCCCCGTCGATCAAGTGGTTGTCTTCGACGAGGCGCAGCGGGCCTGGGACGCCGACCAGTCGAAGCGGAAGTTCAACCGGCCGTTCTCCGAGCCCGAGATCCTGCTGGAGGTCATGAACCGGCACAAGGGGTGGGCGGTGATCGTGGCGCTGATCGGCGGCGGCCAGGAGATCAACCGCGGCGAGGCCGGGCTCGCAGAGTGGGGCCGGGCGCTGGCGAAGCTCCCGCACTGGTCGATCGCCGTCGCGCCCGAGCTCAAGGCCGGCGTGCACGCCAGCGGCGCCTGCCTGTTCGAGTCGCCGCCCGAGGGGCTCACCATCGTCGAGGACCCCGCGCTGCACCTGGGCGTGAACCTCCGGTCGTACCGCGCCGAGGTGCTCGCCGACTTCGTCGACGCCCTGCTGCGCCGCGAACCCGATCGCGCCCGGTCCCTCATGGCCTCGCTGGCCGACTTCCCGCTGGCGTACACCCGTGGCCTCGACGCCGCCCGCCGCTGGCTCCGCGCCCGGCGTCGCGGCAACCGCCGCATCGGGCTGATCGCCAGCAGCGGCGGCCGCCGGCTGCGGGCGCACGGGGTCGACGTGACGGCCGAGCTCGACGTCGAGAACTGGTTCCTGAACGGGCCCGACGACGTGCGCTCGTCGCACGCGCTGGAGGTGCCCGCCACCGAGTTCGCCATCCAGGGCCTGGAGCTCGACTGGACCGGCGTCTGCTGGGGCGGCGACCTGATCCCCGGACCCGACGACTGGCTCTGCCGCAGCTTCCGCGGCACCGCCTGGCAGCAGGTGCGCGACCCCGTCACCCGCCGCTACCTGGTGAACAAGTACCGCGTGCTCCTGACCCGCGCCCGCGAGGGCATGATCCTGTTCGTCCCCCCCGGCGACCCCGACGACCCGACCCGCCCGCCCGAGCTCGAGGACCGCGTCGCCCGGTACCTGGCCGACTGCGGCATCCCGCCCCTGACGTGAACGCGGCAGAGCACCGAGGCGAGCCAGGCTCGCCACTCGCCAGCACCCGCCGGCACGACCAGCGTGGCCGCGAACGCGGCGGGAACGCCAGCCCACGAGGCCCGGTCCCCGCCAAGGCTTCCCGGATCACCGGACGACGCTGTGGGCCAGCGGTCCTGGAGGGGATGTTGCCCACAGCCGGTGTCGCTGCGGGTCCACTCGGGTCGTCAGAAACCCCGGGGAAATCGCGTCCCGGGGCGTCCCGACGGGTCCCATTGACCCCCACCCATGAGCTACCCGGCCAGGATTCGAACCTGGAAAAGCAGGACCAAAACCTGCTGTGATACCGTTTCACCACCGGGTAATGTGGCCGTCCAGTCTAGCAGTCGCGGGCGGGATCGGAAAGGGACCGTTGGCGAGGCTCAGCCGGGGTGGGGGATGCCGTCCTCGACGTTCTGGACGCGGTAGGCGAGGTGCTCGAGCTGGATGCTCAGGTCGACGGCGACGACGCTGACGCTCTCGGGGACGACCAGGGGCAGGGGGGCAAAGTTCAGGATGCCCCGGATGCCGGCGGCGACGACGCGGTCGGTGACGGCCTGGGCGGCGTCGGACGGGACGGTGAGCATCGCCAGGCGGATGCCCAGCTCGGCGGTGACGGCGGGCAGGTCGTCGAGCGAGCGCACGGCCAGGCCGCCGTGGGTGCTGCCGACCTTCTTGGGGTCGTTGTCGAACAGGGCCACGATGTGGAAGCCGCGACCCCGGAACCCGCGGTACTTGAGGAGGGCGCGGCCGAGGTTGCCCAGCCCGATCATCGCCGTGGGCCAGACGCGGTCGATGCCCAGGATCCGGCGGATGGCCTGGATCAGCTCCTCGATGCGGTAGCCGATGCCGGGGTAGCCGAACTGGCCGAAGAAGGCGAGGTCCTTGCGGACCTGGGCGTCGTTGATGCCCAGCGCGGTGCCGAGCTGGCTGCTGGAGACGGTGTCCTGCCCCTGGCGCTGGAAGGCCTCGAGCTGGCGGAGGTACAGGCTCACCCGCCCGATGACCGCCTTGGGGGCGAGCTTCTCGGGCTGCGGCTGCGACTCGGCTGGTCGATCCGCCACGAGGGAAGACTCCGGGCAGAGGCGGCGTCGGGGCCCGTGGTCATCACGGCCCGGACGGGGCTCGTCGCCGAGCGCGGGCGGGGGGCGGGACTGGGCGGGGCGATCGCGCCGGCAGCGCGGTCGTGAGGGTCCGAAAATGGTAGTCGCCGGGCCGCGTTGCGGTCAAGGCGGGTCGCGGTTGGCGGTGGCCCAGGGCCGCACGATGCGGCCGGTGAGGCGCACGTCGCCGTCGAGGACCATCACCTCGCGGTCCACCAGCCGGACGGCGTCGGTCATGGCGGCCAGGCCGCGGCCGCGGGCGGCGGTGCGGGCGTGATCGCCCCCCTCGAGGATCGGGGCCAGGTAGACCTCGACGGCGTCGACCTCGCCGGCGTCGAGGAACGCGCCCAGGACCCGGCCGCCCCCCTCGACGAGCAGGTTCGTCTGGCCGCGGGCCCCCAGGGCGTCGAGCAGCGGGCCGATCGGCACGGTATCGGGGCCGGGCAGGTGCAGGACCTCGCAGCCGGCGGCCGTCAGCGCGGCGCGGCGATCGGCCGGGGCGCGGTCGGTGACGGCGACCAGTACGGGCACCTCGCGGGCGGTGCGGGCCAGCGCGCTCGTCAGGGGCAGCCGCGCG
>CAZUZD010000301.1:0-7510 GCA_964624465.1 uncultured Isosphaeraceae bacterium | reverse complement strand
GGCGGCGCGGCGGCTTCTTCGGCGGCCTGTTCCGCAACCGCAACCGGCCCGAGCCGCCCCGGCCCCCCGACCTCGCCGAACCCAACCTCGGGCCCGGACCCATTCCCGACGCCCCCGAGCCGCCCCGGCCGCCGGACCTCGGTGGCCCGCCATCCGGCCTGAACGAGCGGAACATCCCGCCGTTCTTTCGCTGGCTGGCGACCCCCTACCCCTGGCCCCTGGCCGCCGGCGTGCTCGGCGGCCTGAGCCTGCTGTCGGTGTACATCCTCGCCACCCGCGTCCGCTCCCTGGATCGTGCCCGATGAGCCTGACCGTCACCGACCCGAACGCCCCGCCCGCCGCCGACGGCGGCGCCATCGAGCCGCCCACCGTCGTCGCCTTCGACGACGTCTCGAAGTGGTACGGCAACGTCATCGGCCTGAACAAGCTCACGCTCCGGGTCGGGCCCGGCATCACCGGCCTGCTCGGTCCCAACGGCGCCGGCAAGAGCACGTTCCTGCAGCTGGCCACCGGCCAGCTCCGGCCCAGCCAGGGCACGGTGCACGTCCTCGGCCACCAGCCCTGGAACAACCCGGCGCTGAACCGGTACATCGGGCTGTGCCCCGAGCAGGACGCCTTCTACGAGTGGATGACCGCCCGCCAGTTCGTCACCACCTGCGCCAAGCTCGGCGGCATGCCGGCCCGCGCGGCGCGGGCGGCGGCCGAGCGGGCGATCGAGCAGGTGGGCCTGACGGCGCAGTGTGACCGTGCCATCGGCGGCTACTCCAAGGGCATGCGCCAGCGCACCAAGCTGGCGCAGGCGCTGGTGCATGACCCCGAGGTCCTGTTCCTCGACGAGCCGCTGACGGGCACCGACCCGGTCGTGCGCCACGAGCTGGTGCAGATCATCGTCGGCATCGCCAACCAGGGCAAAGCCGTGCTGATCTCCAGCCACGTCCTCCACGAGGTCCAGTCGATCACGCCGGCGATCGTGCTGATCAACCGGGGCCGGCTGGTCGCCGAGGGAGATATCCGCCAGATCCGCGAGCTGATCGACCAGCACCCGCACCGGATCGTCCTGCGGTGCCCCGACGGCCGCGCCCTGGCCGCCAGGCTGGTGCGGTTCCCCGACGTGGTGGGCGTCGAGCTGCGGCGCGAGGACGGCGCGATCCTGGTCGAGACCCACTCGCCCGACGCCTTCTACGGCCGCCTGGCCGAGCTGTCGCTCGAAAATGGCACGCCGATCGAAGAGGTCTACTCCGACGACGACAGCCTCGAGGCCGTCTTCCGCTACCTGGTGAACTCATGAGCTTCAGCCCGAGCCCGATCACCCCCGCCGCGCCCGTGGCGGTGCCCGTGCTCTCGAACCGCCCCAACCTGGGCGCCATCGGGACGCTCTTCACCATGACCGTCGCCCGTCAGGTGCGCACGGTGCGGCTGCTGGTGCTCGTCGGCCTGTACCTGCTGCCGATCGCGCTGGTGATCCTGATCCGGCAGTTCGGCTACTTCAAGCCGGCCGAGGCCGAGCCGGTGCTGATCTTCAACCTCATGTTCACCGTGCTGATTCCGATGACGGCGCTGCTGTATGCGCCGGGGATCATCCAGGACGAGGTCGAGGAGCAGACGCTGACGTACCTGATGCTCCGGCCGCTGCCGCGGTGGTCGATCTACGTGGCCAAGCTGGCCGCCACGATCGTCGTGACCGCGGCGCTGGCGGCGGTCTTCACGATCCTGACCGAGGCGGTGATCTACTGGCAGGAGCCCGACTTCGCCGCCGTGCTGCGCGGCCGGCTGCCGGCCCCGGCGGTCTTCGCGCTGGCCCTGGTGGCATACAACGCGATCTTCGGCATCGTCGGCCTGTTCGTCCGCAAGGCGCTGGTCGTCGGGGTGGTGTACATCATCACGTTCGAGGGCGTGCTGGCGAACATCGACTTCATCTTTCGCAAGGCGACGGTGACGTACTACGCCCGCGTGCTGGCCAGGCGCTGGATGGAGCTACCCGACCTGGGCTGGTCGATCGACCTGGCCGAGGCGCCCACGGCGGTCGCCTGCATCGCGACCCTGCTGGGCGTCGCGGCCCTGCTGACGGCGATCGCGGCGGTGAGCTTCTCGCTCCGCGAATTCCGGGTCAAGACGCCCGAATCCACCTGAGGATCGGATCCGCGGCGCCGCTCGGGCGTGGGGGGGCGGGCCATGGTGCCGCTCCCGTGGGCCGACGGTTGCGGGCGGGTCCGGCTCCGAGCCGCCCCGCCGCGGCCAGGCACGAGCGAGGCCGGGGCTCCGCCCGACCGGTGGGTGTGGCGGCGGGCTCAGGCCGGCACGGTGCAGCGGGCCTGGGCGCGGGCGATCAGGGACCCCGCGGTGGGGAAGCGGCGGCCAAGGTTGGCGCGGGTGCGGGCCTCGTCGCGGGGGTCGACCGACATGCGGAGCCGCGAGCGGGTGGCCTCGTTGAGGACCCGGGAGAAGTCCAGCGGCAGGGTGATGACCCGCACGGGCGCCGGCGGGATGGGCTGGCCGTGGCCGTCGGTCTGGGTGATGGCCAGCAGGGCGCGATCGTCGCGCGCGTCGGGCGGCAGGTAGTCGGGCCGGAGCCGGCTCGGGCACCGCAGCGGGGCCAGGCTCCAGGGCTCGGCGGCGCCGAAGCGGAAGCCGAGCAGGAGCAGCGGCTCCTCGACGACGAGGGCGAATTCCAGGGCGCCGTAGTGGGCGATCGTGTGCTGGAGCTGCGGCTCCTCGGCGTCGAGGAACAGGTCGTACGCCCCCTGGCAGTAGCTCAGCTCGGCCCGCAGGGCCGCCTCCGCGACGGGGACGCGGCGAACGTCCCGGCCGGTGGCCGTGATCAGGTCGTTCATGTCCGTGCTCCTGGCGACGGGCCCGTGGCGGCAAGCAACGCCGGATGGACGGTGCCGCGGGCCCTCTCCGCTCGGACGTGCACGCCGTTCCGGGGCGGGCACGCAGGTTCAGCATCGAGATGCGCAGGTCATTGAGCTGTCGGGCTGCGCTGATGGATCAAACGCCGAGCCTACCGCCGGGCCGGCCGGGCGTCCAGCGCCGATCCGAAAACTCGACCACGACGGCCCGGTTTCGCCGAGAAATCGCACGAACTGGACCCGGCAGTCGGCCCCGGCGGGGCCCCGGATCGCCGCCGCGGCGGGGCGAGATATCGCGCTTTCCCCCGGGTTTTTGCGGGGATTCGCCGGCGGTCCCGTCCCGGAGGATCATCGACGCGCATGGTGCGCTCAAGATTTGCCGTGGCGATGAAAAAATAGCCTATCGCTGGAACGGGGTGACGCCTATACTATCGCAGGTTGGAATACGGAAGAGACTGCGACGTGATTCCCCCGTGGAATTGGCCAGCGCCTGCCTCTCTCGCCTTCCCACCGGTTGGGCCGCCCGCCGCGGCCCGTCCCTGTCCTGTTGTCCCGGCGCCCGAGCGTCGGGAGTCCTGCCTTTCGAGGAGTTTCACGGTGGGCAAGAAGCTTTACGTGGGGAATCTGACGTACGGGGTCTCGAGCAGCGACCTCGAGACTCTCTTCTCCGAGTTCGGCACCGTTCAGAGTGCCCAGGTCATCACCGATCGCGACACCGGCCGCAGCAAGGGCTTTGGTTTCGTCGAGATGAGCAGCGACGCTGAGGCCCAGGCGGCCATCAACGCCCTGCACGATCAGGATCATCAGGGCCGTCGCCTGACGGTCAACGAGGCCAAGCCTCGTGAGCCCCGCAGCGGTGGCGGCGGCGGCTACGGTGGCGGCGGTGGTGGCGGCTACGGCGGCGGTGGCGGCGGTGGCCGTCGCGGCGGCGGTGGCGGCGGCTACGGCGGTGGTGGCGGCTACGGTGGTGGCGGTGGTGGTGGCTACGGCGGCGGCCGTTATTGATCCATCCCCCCGCGATCACGCAGTCTGATGACCTCCGGGTTCGGCAATCTTCGCTGAGCCCGGGTCCTCAGTCCTGCTGAGCCGGACTCGACAACATCGATCAACCCCAGGGGCCGGCCGGAACCATGCGTTCCGGCCGGCCCCTGGGCATTGCGCCACGGTCTCCCTCGGATTGCCGCTTGCGGGCCTGCCCCATTCCGGTGAGGTGCGGCCACGAGGTGGTGGCCTCCCGCAGGTTTCAGGGTCGCCGCCTGTGGGCTCCAAAGCCACGCTGCGCCCGGACCACTCCATGTGGTCTCTCAAAGTCCGGCGCCGCAGGATCCGGGCTCCGCTCCGCGGAACCCGGGCACCCCGGTGGTTCCCCTCCCGTAGGTTGGATGAGCGGAGCGAAATCCGACGGGCTCGGCGGCCTCCGCCCGACGAAACCGGGGGCGTGGGTCCCCGCTGCGAGCGCGGTCAGGCGAGGATCGGGCGGATGATCTCGCCGTGGACGTCGGTCAGGCGCATGTCGCGGCCGCCGAAGCGGTACGTCAGCCGCTGGTGGTCCATGCCCAGCAGGTGCAGCATGGTCGCGTGCAGGTCGTGCACCTCGACCTTGTCCTCGACGGCGTGGTAGCCGTAGTCATCGGTGGCGCCGTGGATCGTGCCGCCCTTGATGCCGCCGCCGGCCAGCCACATGGTGAAGCCGTAGGGGTTGTGGTCGCGGCCGTCGGAGCCCTGGGCCATCGGGGTGCGGCCGAACTCGCCGCCCCAGACGACCAGCGTGCTGTCGAGCAGGCCGCGGTCCTTCAGGTCGGCCAGCAGGCCGGCGATCGGCCGGTCGGTGGCGCGGGCGTTGTTCGCGTGGCCTTCCTTGAGGCTGCTGTGCTGGTCCCAGCGGTCGCCGCCCACGCTGGGGCAGAGCACCTCGATGAACCGCACCCCGCGCTCCACCAGCCGGCGCGCCGTCAGGCACTGCCGCGCGTACAGCGCCGTGGCCGGGAACGGGTCGTCGAAGCCATAGAGCTTCTTGGTGGCCTCGGTCTCGCCCGAGAGATCCGTCAGGTCGGGGATTGCCGTCTGCATCCGCGAGGCCAGCTCGTAGTTGGCGATCGCCGATTCGAGCGCGTCGTGCTGCCCCACCCGGCCGAGCACGCCCTGGTCGAGGGTCCGCAGCAACTCGCGCTTGCGGTCCTGCCCCGGCGTGGCCGCGGCGTTGGCCACCGGCTCCTGGCCGGCGCGGAAGACCGAGCCCTGGTACGACGCCGGCAGGAAGCCCGAGCCGAAGCAGTCGACGCCGCCGGGCGGGATCAGGCCCGAGTTCAGCACGACGAACCCCGGCAGGTCGCGGCACTCGCTGCCCAGGCCGTACGTCACCCACGCGCCGTGGCTGGGCCGCCCCTGCAGGCCCGAGCCGGTGTGCATGAAGTAGTTGGCCTGCGTGTGCTCGGAGAAGTTGGCGACCATCGAGCGCACGATCGCCATCTCATCGACCCACTGCGCCGTGTGCGGGAACAGGTCGCTGACCGGGATGCCGCTCTGGCCGTACTGCCGGAACGCCCACGGACACTTGAGCACATTGCCGACGTTGTTGAACTGTGTCGGCTGCACCTTCATCTGGATCGGCCGCCCGTGCTCGCGGTCGAGCCGGGGCTTGGGGTCGAAGGTGTCGACCTGCGACGGCCCGCCGTCCATGAACAGGAAGATGACCGACTTCGCCTTCGGCTCGAAGTGCGGCCGCCGGGGCGCCATCGGGTCGAGGCCCGCGCCCGGCGGCGGGGTGTCGACCAGCCGGGCACCGTAGGCGGGCTCGCGCAGGAGGGCCGTCAGGGCCAGGGCGCCGAAGCCGTTGGCCGAGCGCAGGAGCAGCTCCCGTCGCGAGAGCGGCGTGGGCTGGAATCGGCCGCAGTGCATGGCGAGTCCTCCTGCGGGCCCCGGTCGCGGGGACCCCGGCGCGGGATCAGTCGACGAACAGGAACGCCTTGACGTTGAACAGCACGTGCGCCAGGTCGGCCCACGCGGCGGCGTCATCGGGCCGCGCGTCGGGGCCGAGGAACGCCAGCGCCGCGGCCCGCTCGGTCGCCTCGGGCGGGCGGCCGAAGGCGGCGCGGTACATGCGGTCGACGCGGTCGGTGGGCGGCTCGGTCGGCCCCCCCTCGGCGATCAGCCGCCGGGCCCAGCGGTTCGACTGCTCGAGCACGAACGGGTCGTTCAGGAGCGTGAGTGCCTGCGCCGGTACGTTCGAGACGTTGCGGCGGCCGATGGTCGTGAACGGCGCCGGGAAGTCGAAGGCCAGGAGCATGGGGTTCAGGAAGTTGCGCCGGACGTTCAGGTAGAGCGTGCGGCGGCCGTCGCCGTCGAGCGGCCCCGACTGACCCGGCCGGCCCCGGCCGTCCATGAACGCGGTGACGTGAGGCGCCACGCTCGGGCCGCCGAGCTTCGGGGCCAGCGAGCCGGAGACCGCGAGCATCGCGTCGCGGAGCGACTCGGCCTCCAGCCGCCGCAGGTTGGCGCGGTGCAGCAGGCGGTTGTCGGGGTCGGTCGCCGCGTCGGCCTCGGTCGGCCGGCTGCTCTGGCGGTAGGCCGCCGAGGTGACCATCTGCCGGTGGAGCGCCTTGAGCGAGCCCCCCTGCACCGTCAGCTCGTGCGCCAGCCAGTCGAGCAGGGCCGGATCGCTGGGGGCCTGGCCCATGTGGCCGAAGTCGTCGGGCGTGGGCACGATCCCGCGGCCGAAGTGGTGCTGCCAGAGCCGGTTGACGATCACCCGCGACGGCAGCGGCGTCTGGACCGGGTCGACGATCCGGCGCGCCAGCGCCAGCCGGCCGCTGCCGGGCTCGCCGGCCGTCGAGGGCTCGGGTCCCGCGAACACCTCCAGGAACCGTCGCGGCACCGGCTGCGTCGGCGTGCGGGGGTTGCCGCGCGCCAGCAGGAACTCGTCCTCGCCCGGCCCGTCGAGCAGCGCCGGCGCCATCGTGGGGGCCGGCAGCGCGGCCTCGATCGCCCGGTGCCGGGCCAGCAGTTCGGCCAGCACGTCGGCCCCCGGGCCGGTGCCTGGCGGGATCAGTCCGCGCTCGATCAGCCACCCCAGCGCCTCGATCCGACGCCGCTGCGTGTCATCGGTCACCGGCTCGCCCGCGAGCCAGCCGGCCTGACCGCCGATCACGGCCTCGGCGAAGGCCCGGGCCCGCGCCTCGGCGGGGGCGTCGGGGGCCGCGGCGATGGGCAGCGGCGTGGCCTCGGGAGCCACGGCGGGGCTGTCGGAGAACCGGACGGTGTCCACCGCGACGAAGCCGTCGCCGGGCGGGATCCGGGTCGCGCCCCCGCCGAAGTCGGCCCAGCCGCCGTCGGCGATCTCGAGGTAGGCGCGATGGCCCAGCCACATGGTCACGTCCTGGACGTACCAGCGGGGCCGGTCGCTGTCGATGCCGACCGTGAGGCCGCCGTAGATCGGGTCGCGGTTCTTCTCGAAGCCGTCGACGATCACGTTCAATCGCCCGCCCTTGCCCCAGGCGCGGGTGGCGATGAACTTCTGCGTGATCGTGAACGTCGGCGACCGCAGCACGCCGCTGAGCCGGTCCGACGCCAGCCCGCTGTGCGCCAGCCCCGGCGGCACGGGCGCCAGGCCGCCGGCCGTGACCCGGGCGGCGCCCTGCGGCGAGGGCCGGTCGGCGAAGGCC
>CAZUZD010000300.1:7322-7531 GCA_964624465.1 uncultured Isosphaeraceae bacterium | reverse complement strand
ACGGCTCGTCGAGCAGCAGCACCCGGGGCCGCGGCGCCAGCGCCCGGGCCAGGGCCACCCGCTGCCGCTGGCCGCCGGAGAGCTGCGACGGATACCGCCGCGCGTAGCCCGAGAGCTGCACCAGGTCGAGCAGTTCATCCACCCGGGCGGCGATCTCGGCCGCCGGCAGCTTCTGCACCTCCAGGCCGAAGGCGACGTTCTGCCGCACC
>CAZUZD010000300.1:0-7312 GCA_964624465.1 uncultured Isosphaeraceae bacterium | reverse complement strand
GTAGTGCTGGAACACGAACCCGACCCCGCGCCGCTGCACGGGCACGTTGGTCGCGTCCTCGCCGGTCAGCTCGACGGTGCCGGCGTCCGGCTCCTCCAGCCCGGCGATCATCCGCAGGATCGAGCTCTTGCCCGAGCCCGACGGACCCAGCAGCGCCACGAGCTGGCCCGAGGGGACCTCGAACGACACGTCGTCCACGGCCTGGAACGTGCCGAAACGCTTCGACAGGTGGTGGACGGCGATGCCCATGGACAGCTCCCGGGTCGTGAAGTGCGTGGCGTGGGATTCGGGTCAGGGATCAAGGCGATCGCCGGGTGCCCGATCGCTCGTGGGGTCCGCTGTGCGGACCGCCCTCGGATCGGTCCGCAGAGCGGACCCTACGGGGATCGGGTTCCTCAGCGAGGCGTCAATCGACCGGGTTCTCGTGGTGCTCGACGCGGCGGCGGAGGGTCTCCATGCCGATCAGGAGCACGAACGAGACGCCGGCCAGCAGCACGCTGGCGGCGTAGGCCCCCTCGGGCTCGAAGCTCTCGATCTGGTCATGGACATACAGGGTCGCCGTCTGGGTCCGGCCCAGGATGTTTCCCGAGACGACGAGCAGGGCCCCGAACTCGCCGAGCGAGCGGGCGATGGTGAGCGTGACGCCGTACGCCAGGCCCCAGCGGATCGACGGCAGCGTGACCCGCCAGAAGGTGGTCCAGCGGCCGGCGCCCAGGGTGTAGGCGACCTGCTCCTGGTCGACGCCGAACTCGCGGAGCACGGGGACCACCTCGCGGACCACGAACGGCAGCGTCACGAACAGGCACGCCAGGATCATGCCCGGCACCGCATACACCACCCGGAAGCCGGTCGCCTCCAGGCGGCTGCCGACCAGGCCGTTGGGGCCGTAGAGGACGATCAGCATCAGGCCGGCGATGATCGGCGAGACGGCGAATGGCAGGTCGACCATGCCGTCCACGAGGCTCTTGCCAACGAACTTCTGGCGCACGAGCACGATCGCCATCGCGACGCCGAAGACGGTGTTGAGGACGGTCGCCACCAGGGTGATCCGCAGCGTCAGGCCGAACGCCTGGATCGCCTCGGGGCTGGTCAGCGCGGCCAGGAACTTCAGGGGCCCGGCGCCAAACGCCTTGTGGATCAGGGCGAGCGTGGGCACCAGGATCAGGAGGGCGAAGTAGCCGAGCACGAGCGTCAGCAGCACCCGGCGGCCCAGGTTGCCGCGGGCGGTCACCAGCCGGGTGCGCGGGGGGCCGGCGGCGGCGGGGCCGGCCGAGGGCCCGGGCTCGGGGGCCCTGGCGGGGGCGACGGGGCTCATCGGGCCACCTCCCGGCGGCGCTGGAGGGCGTAGAGGCCGACGAGGATCGCCAGCGACGCGGCCAGGAGCACGGCCGAGACGACCAGCGCCTCGTGCCGCTGGCCCCCCTCGATCTGGCCGTAGATGTACATGGGGGCGGTCTTCGTCTGCATCGGGCGGTTGCCGGCGACCATGACCACGCTGCCGAACTCCCCGAGCGCCCGGCTGAACGACAGGGCGCCGCCGGTGACGATCGCCGGCCAGAGCGTGGGCAGGGTCACGCGGCGGAAGATCGTCCAGGGCCCCGCGCCCAGGGTGCGCGCGGCCTCCTCCTCGGCGGGGTCCAGCTCCAGCAGCACCGGCTGCACGCTGCGGATCACGAACGGGTACGACACGAACAGCAGGGCCAGCACGATGCCGGGCTGCTGGTAGATGACGCCCCAGCCGGCCCGGCCCAGCAGCGCGCCCAGGGTGCTCGTCGGGCCGTAGAGGGCCACCAGCATCACGCCGGTGACGACCGTCGGCACCGCGAACGGCAGGTCGATCAGGGCATTGACCAGGTTCTTGCCGGGGAACTCGTACCGCACCAGCACCCAGGCGGTGGCCGTGCCCATGACCACGTTGATCGCCAGCATGACCAGGGCCGTGCCGACGGTCAGCTTCAGGGCGTGGATCGCGATCGGGTCGCCGAGCGCCTTCCAGAACGGGCCCCAGCCGGGCTCGGCGGCCTGGTACGTGAGCACGCCCAGCGGCAGGACGACCATCAGCCCCAGGAACGCCAGGCTCACGGCCCTGAGCGTGAGCGCGGGGACGTGCGAGGTGTGCCGCCTCATTTCGCGGACCCCTTCGCGGTGAAGAGCCGGTCCCACACGCCGCCGCGGTCGTACAGGTCCTTCTTGATCTTCGACCAGCCGCCCAGGTCCTTCATGGTGAAGACCCCCGGCGGCAGCGGGCCGTCGAGCGGCCGGAAGCCGTGGTCGGCGAGGATCGCCTGGCCGGCCTCGGAGCGGACGAACGCCAGGAACGCCTCGGCCAGCTCGCGGTTACCGTGCCGGGCCACCGAGGTCTCGACCAGCGCCGCCGGGCTCTCGATCAACAGCGTCGCCGGCGGGATCACGTACGGCGCCGGCTGGCCGGTGAGCTTCTCCCGCAGCCGCAGCTCGTTCTCGTAGGTGACGACGGCGTCGCCGGTGCCACGGTCGAAGGTCGCCATGCTCTGCCGGCCCGAGGCGTCCATGGTGACGACCTGCGCCTGCACCCGTCGCAGCAGGGCGACGGCCGCGTCGGGGCCGGGCGACTCGCCCCGCAGCAGCCCGGCGCCGTAGATGGCGTTGATGTTCCAGCGGGCCCCGCCCGAGGTCTTCGGGTCGGCGTAGAGCACGCCCACGCCGGGCTGCGCCAGGTCGGACCAGTCGGAGATGCCGTGCGGGTTGCCGTCGCGGACGCCGACGACCACCAGGCTGCGGCTGACCATGCCGCCGCCGGGGGCCTGCTTCCAGTCCCTGGCCACCACGCCGGCCTTGACCAGCAGGTCGACGTCCCCCTCCAGCGAGAGCAGGGCCACGTCGGCGTCGAAGCCGGAGGCGATCGCGCGGGCCTGTGCCCCGCTGGAGCTGTACGACTCCTCGAACCGCACGTCGCGGCCGGTTCGCGCCTTCCAGTGGGCCCGGAACGCCGGCAGGACGCCGTCATGCAGCGCCTCGCGCACGACCGAGTAGGCGCCGATCGTGAGCCGATCGGCCGACCCCTCCCGGCCGCCGCCCGTCGCCGCCCAGAGCACGGACCCGAGCCCCAGCAGCGCCAGCGCGCCCAGGGCCCAGGGCCGCTGGCCCCCCGCTTCCCGACCGCTCATGCCCGCTCGACCCTCCGCCAGCCCCCGTCACGGCCCGCCCGAAGGTCGAATCCTTGCTAACTCGACTGTATAAGTCAAGATTGCCTGGTCGGGGCTCAGCGGCGGGGGGGCCGGAAGCTGTCCTCGTGGGCGCCGTCGGAGAGCGGGCGGTCGCGGTCCTCGCGGAGGGCGTACTCGACGCCGGGCTCGTCACGCGCGGCCGCGCTGGCCGGGCCGGCGATGGCGTCGCGGGCCGGGGGGCGGAGCCGCTTGGGCTCGTGGTGCAGCAGGCCCTGGCGGTCGGCGCAGGGCAGGCAGACCTTGATGTCGGCGCGGTAGAGGTACAGCTCGCCGTCGGCCAGGCGGTGGTAGTACGTCTCGCCCGGGTGGGTCAGGTAGCAGAAGGTGCGCTCGCTGCCGACCTTCACCGCCACCTGCCAGCCGGGCTCGCGGAGGAACAGCCGCGGCAGGGCCAGGGGCCGCGCGGGGCGGTCGGACTCGTCGGGCCGGGCGCTGGGGACGAGGCGGTTGCGGCCGAGCTCCAGCTCGCGCTCGGAGGCCGACACAGAGGTGGGGGGCCGATCCCGGTCCCGTTCGGGTCCGCTGGGGTGGCTCATCGGGGCGTCCTCGGTCGGGGCCGGTCGCGGTCGCGGTCACCGGGGCGGGCCGGTGCGTCCGGCGGCAGCGCCCCCTGCGGCGATTCTAGGCGGCCGGCCCCCCCACGACCACGCACCAGCCGTGCCAGGGCGTGCCACCAGCCGGCCGGCACGAACGCCAGGTTGCCCGCGAGCATCGCCAGCGAGAAGACGGTCAGGCCCATCGAGGCCGCAATGCCGAGGTGCATGCCGAGCGCCGCGACGAGCAGCCAGGGCCGCCAGCCCCGGTTCCAGATCAGGATCGGGTACAGCAGCTCCAGGGCCACGGTGCCGTGGGTGGCCAGTTGCAGCAGGGCGGGGAAGTCGGCCAGGCCGGTCAGGTCGATCGGGCGGAACTCCGAGTTGCCCAGGAGCATCCCCACCGCCGAGCCGTCCCACCACGGGGTGCCCTGGAGCTTGGCCAGGCCGGCGCTGGCGTAGATCAGGCAGAGGTAGAGCTGGAACAGCCGCAGGCTCAGGTTCGCCGCCACCGTGGGCCGCGGCGGACCCGCCGGCTCCCGGCCCGCCCGCTGTGCCAGCCAGCGATCGACCGACAGCGCCTGGCCGCTGGCGCCGGCGACGGCCAGGTAGAAGGTCCACATCGCCATCACGCCGTCGAAGCCGAAGAACATCACCGGCACCCGCCGGTTCGTGCTGATGACCAGCAGCCAGACCAGCACGGCCGCCACCCGGCTGCCCAGGCCGACTGTCAGGGCCAGGATCGCGAGCATCCCCAGGCCGTAGACCGGCGCGATCAGGCCCGGCGGCAGCCAGAGCCAGAACGACCAGGCCGTCGGCGGCAGCAGCGCCCGCACCAGCTCGGGATCGGCCCAGCCCTTCGGCCCGAGCCAGGCCGAGAGGTCGACCCCCAGCCAGCCGAAGCTCCAGAGCAGCAGCAGGCCGACGGCGATCCGGATCAGGCCCAGCGGCGTGGGGTCGGCCGGGGTGAAGAAGAACCGGTCCCAGGCCCGCACCGCCCGGGGGCGGCGGTCCAGATCCAGGGTCGGGGCCGCGGTCGGGTCGCTCAGCGGTCCTGACACGGGAACTCTCCGATCAGCTCGGGCACGGTGTAGAACCGCTCGTCGTCCACGTCCGGCAGCGGGCTCATCGGCCCGGCCAGCTCCCGCAGCGCGACGAGGTCGGGGACCAGGTGCTGCTGCACGGTCAGCCGCACCACGCTGGCGCCGGGATACGCCGCACCCAGGTGCCGGGCGTACGACCGGGCCCAGCGGCTGGTCTGCGGCTCGCCGGGGGCGTTGCGGGCCCGCTGGAAGTCGTCGTTGAGGTGGTACGCCAGCGCGAGCTGCCGCTGGTAGCGGACCCGGGGCCAGACCGAGCGGTCGGGCAGCCGGACCGTCTGCGACGGGCGGCCGTCCTCGTAGCGGATCTCGGCCGCCACCACCGGCGTCGGGCCCGGGGCCGGCGCGTAGTAGCGGTGGGTCACGTCCTGGTTCAGGCCGACCGTGTAGCCGGCAAACAGGCCGGCAAAGCCTTGTTGCAGCGGCGAGGCCGGCCGACCCGCCAGGGCCACCGCCAGCATCGCCGTGAGGTGGAACCCCAGCGCGGCCGAGGCCAGACCCCGGGCCCAGGTCGGCCAGGGCCGCCCCGGAACGTCCCCTGCCCCGTCTGGACCGCCGGCGCGACCGGGCGCCGCCGGCGCTGTGCGAGCTGTCATGTTGCTCCCTCGGGCTCGGCCCGTGAGACTTTTCCGGACCCGTCAGGTCGAGCCAGGCCAATCGAGTGCTAAGGTTTACCTCGGGCTCCGGGGCGTCCCTGGATCACCCATTTTCTCAAAATCGGTTGCTTCAGCCGTCCCGGGCTTCTAAAATCGGCCATAGTTTCCGCGGACCTTCCGGATGCGGGCAACATGGTCGGTTAGGCCGGCCTGCTGGTTTGCATGGGACGCGCTGATTGGGATGGGGCGGGCGCGCGATTCGCTCGCCGGGGACCTCGACGCGGGCCGGCGCCTGCCGGCCGTCGGTTGGGTCCTGGGTTCGGCACCTCAAGAGGGACGACACAGATGCAGGGTACGATTGTGATGCTGATGGCGCTCAGCGGTCTGGGCTGCCATCACAAGGGCTGTAACGACTGTTACAGCGCCCCGGCCGTGACGACGGGCTGCTACAGCGCCTGCTACGATGTGGGCTACGTGGCGGCCGCCCCGGCCTGCTACAGCAGCGCCCAGAGCTGCTACGGCGGTTACGACGGCTGCTACAGCAGCGCCCAGAGCTGCTACTCGAGCGCCTGCTACAGCATGCCGGCCCCGGCCTGCGGCTCGTGCGGCTCGAACGCCTGCGGCGGCGGCTGCGGCACCAGCTACGCCAGCGCCGGCTGCGGCCGCAAGCACCGCGGCCTGTTCGGCTGCCTGAAGCGGAAGCGCTGCGGCGGCTGCGCCCCGGTGGCCTCGTGCTACGGTGGCTATGGCTGCTACGGCGGCAACGCGGCGAGCTGCTACGGCGGCTGGTCGACGGCCGGCTACACCATGGGCAGCTACACCCCGGTCTACGGCGGCCAGATCATCAGCGGCCCGGTCTACAGCAGCGGCCAGGTCATCAGCTCGCCGCAGTACACCGGTTCGGCCCAGTACACGGGCTCGGCCCCGGTGACCTCGACGCCGGTCGCCCCCGCCCCGGCCGCCACCGTCCCCGGTGACTCGGCCCCGGCCGCTCCGGCCGCCGAGGTCGCTCCGGCGACCGGCGAGCCCACCCCGCCGCCTCCGGCCGAGGGCCTGCCCACCGAGCCCCCGGCCCCGGCCGTCGAGTCGCTGCCGGCCGCCCCGGCCGTGCCGCCGGCCCCGGGCCCCGGCCTCTGAGCCAGCCCGCCCCGTACCAAGCCTCGGGAATGACCTCCCGAACGGCACGCGACGGCCCACCGAGATCGATCTCGGTGGGCCGTCCGCGTTTCCAGGCCCCCGACCCGGTCGGCCGCTCGAACTTCCGCACTCCGGCCGATTGGTCTATAATCCCGCCCGATTGGACCCGAGGCCCGGCCCACGACCCTCGCCGGTCGGGCCTGGCCGCCCGGGTCCTGCCCAAGCTCGCGACCGCGCCGGCGAATGCCCTCGGGAGGGCCCCCGGCGCCCCGGCACCATGCGATCGACCCCAGGGAAGGAGACCCCCGCGATGGACGCGCGCGACCAGGATGACGCCCGCCTCATGACGGAGCCCCTGATGGACCTGCCGGCGCCCCCCGAAGACGACGTGGCCCGCCGCGACTGGGTCATCCGCCTGCTGGGCGAGCCGGTCGCCCGCACCCTCGGGCTCTGCAAGATCCCCGACGACCTGCTCGTCTCGGTCGTGATCCCGGTCTACAACGAGGTCCACACCCTCCACGTCCTGGTCGACCGCGTCCGCGCCGTGCCCCTGCGCAAGCAGATCATCCTGGTCGACGACTGCTCCAAGGACGGCACCTCCGCGCTCCTGAAGCGGTGGCAGGAGGAGCAGCCCGACCTCACGATCTGCTTCCACGAGGTCAACCGCGGCAAGGGCGCCGCGCTCCGCACCGGGTTCGCCCACGCCGACGGCGACATCGTGCTCGTGCAGGACGCCGACC
>CAZUZD010000299.1:0-7586 GCA_964624465.1 uncultured Isosphaeraceae bacterium | reverse complement strand
AGTGCATGCACGGCACCGGCTGGAAGTACGTCCGCGGGTTCGCGGCCGGCTCGCTCCAGGGGTCGTCGGTCGCCGTCTGGTAGTAGCGGTCGATCCGCAGCCAGTGCATCTCGCGACCGGCGATGACCTGGTCCTTGCCGACGACCGGGATGTTGTTCTCGGCCTGGCAGGCGACCACGCACACCCCGCAGCCGATGCAGCGGCTCAGGTCGATCGACATGCCCCAGGCGTTGCCGAACCCCTCCTCGCGGCGCTTCTGCGGCTCGGGGTGCTCGAAGATGGTCAGGGCCTTGGGCAGCTCGTGGGTGCCGTGCGGCACGCCGGCGTGCGCCGGGTCGTGCTGGAAGTCGGCCACGGTGGCCACCCGCACCAGGTCGCGGCCGGCCATGTTCTGGTGCATCTGCACGCAGGCCAGCTTGCCCTGGGCGCCCGTCTTCTTGAGCGTGGCCCCGGCGGTCGTCCAGGGGGCCTTCGAGGTCCGCAGCCCGTAGGCGTTGAACCCGATATCGGTGCCCACCCGGCCGGCGGCGGTGCGGCCGTAGCCCAGGTGCACCGTGACGGTGTTCTCGGCCTGGCCGGGCATGATCCAGACCGGGCCGGTGACGCGGCGGTCGCCGACGGTGACCTCGACCAGGTCGACGTCGTGCTCGCGGCTGTCGTAGGTCACGCCCAGCCGCGCGGCGGTCGCCGGGCTGACCATGACCACGTTTTCCCAGGCCGTGCGGGTCAGGGGCTTGGGCAGCTCCTGGAGCCAGCCGTTGTTGGCGAACCGGCCGTCGAGCACCGTCGGGTCAGGCCGGAAGATCAGCTCGTAGGCCCCCTCCTGCGCCGCCGGGGCAGCCGGCAGGTTCAGGCTGGCCAGCGACTGCACGGCCGGGGCCGCGACCGGCTTGCTGGCCGTGTCGGGGACCACGCCGGCGAAGAGCACCTCGCGGAAGTAGTCCTCGAAGGCCTCGTCGCCGCGGTCGCCCCGCCAGGTCTCGCGGATCAGGTCGCGGACCGGGCGGTCGACGCCGCTGGCCAGCGCCGAGACGACGCTGATCGGCGAGATGCCCGAGTGCAGCGGCGCGATCAGGGGCTGCTGCACGGTCGCGGTGCCGTCGAAGGCCCGGATGTCGCCCCAGGTCTCCAGGAAGTGGGCCTCGGGCAGGTGCCACTGGCAGAGCCCGGCGGTCTCGTCAACGTAGCCGGTGACGGCGACCCGGAACGGCACCCGCGCCAGGGCGGCGCCGAAGTTCAGGTCGGCCGGCGCGTCGTAGGCGGGGTTGGCCCCCAGCACGATCAGCGCCTCGACCTTGCCGTTGCGCATCTCGTCGACGAGGTCGGCCAGGGTCTGGCCCTTGCCCTCGGGGGCCCGGGCGGCGACCGGCTCGTGGTAGCGGACGGTCTGGCCCACGCTCCCCAGCGCCGCGTTGATCGCGTGCGCCACGGCGTGGACCTCGGCCGGCTGGCCCTCGCCGACGAGCACGACCGACTTGCCGCCGGCCGCCTTGAGGTCGGCGACGATCGGGGCCAGCCAGGGCACCTCGGTCGCCCCGCCCGCGGTGGGCAGGCCGGCGACGCCGAGCTGGCGGGCCAGCGCCACGACCAGCCCGGGGATCTCGGCGGCGGCTGCCGGCCAGCGGTGGTCGGCCATGGCGCCGGTGAGCGTCGGGGTGGGCTCGATGGCGTAGAGGCGGTTGAGCGTGGCCTTGCCGTCGAGGCCCGGGTCGCGGCGGTCGGCGAACTGGCGGGCGTGCACCAGCCGGGCCGGGCCGCTGGTCAGGAAGTCGCTGTCCAGGGCGACGATCACGTCGGCCTTCGACAGGTCGACGATCGTCTCGACCTCGCGGCCCAGCGCCAGGCGGGCGCCCTCGCGGCTGCTGGCCTGTCCGATCGGGTCGTGCTGCACCCAGCGGGCGGCGCTCAGCTCGGGGCTGGCGAGCACGGCCTCGAGCTGGCGGGCCAGCGTCGGCGAGGTGACCGTCTCGGTGAGGATCCGGACCCCGGCGCCCTGGGTGCTGGCCCACGAGCGGCGGCGACGGATCAGCTCGGCGAGGAAGTCCGACCAGGTGCTGACGCGACCGTTGCGGGTCACGACCTGGGCGCGGTCGGGGTCGTAGAGGCCCAGGATCGCCGCCTGCGCGAACAGGTCGGTGGCGCCCAGGCTGGCCGGGTGGTCGGGGTGGCCCTCGACCTTGATCGGCCGGCCCATGGTGCTCTCGACGAGCAGGCCGGTGCCGTACCCGCCCAGCGGCGCCGCGGTGCTGAAGAACAGCCGCTGGCCGGGGGTGATGTCCTCGGGCTGGCGGACGTAGGGGACGATGGCCTCGGCCGGGCGGGTCACGCAGCCGCTCAGGCCGCTGAGTCCGGCCAGGGCCAGCGAGGCGCCCATCACCCGCAGGAACTGCCGGCGACCGACCTCGTCCTGGTCATCCCACTCCGAGGCCTGCACGGGGAACTCCCGGTGCAGGTAGAACTCGAAGTCCTCGGTCTGGCTCAGCTCGTCGAGGCTCCGCCAGAACTGGGGCCCACGGGCCCCGTCCAGGCGGCGTCGCAGCGACTCGAGCTCCGGCGCGGCCGGGTCGATCCGATTTCGATTGCTCATCGGTGGCACACCGAGCAGTTGGTCATGCGGTCGGTTTCGATCTTGTTTTCGCCGATCAGCTCCAGCCCACGCTGCTCGCTGACCCGGGGCGACGCCATGTTGAAGATGTCGCCCTGCTCCCGGAGCCGCTTGTGGGGCTCGGTATGGCACTCCAGGCACCATTCCATGGTCATGGGCTGGGCCTTCCAGGTCAGCGGCATCTTGTCGACGCGGCCGTGGCACTCCACGCAGCCGACGCCCTTGGTCACGTGCGCCGCGTGGTTGAAGTACACGAAGTCGGCGACGTCGTGCACCTTGGTCCACTGGATCGGCTTGTCTTCGGCCAGGCTCTGGCGGACCGGGGCGAGCATCGGAGCGCTCGACCAGATCTGCGAGTGGCAGCTCATGCAGGTGTAGGTCGCCGGCATGCCCGGGTGCGCCGAGGTTTCCACCGCCGAGTGGCAATAGCGGCAGTCGATGCCCAGGCCCGAGACGTGGTGCTCGTGGCTGAAGGGGATCGGCTGGTCGGCGATGATGTCGACCTTCGTCTCGTACGGAGACTTCGTGTACAGGTAGAGCAGCGAGACCACGCCGTTGCCCAGGAGCAAAGCGCCCACCAGGGTCGCCCGGGCGATCGTGTTCGCGCTCCGATGGAAAATCTGGGCCATCGAGATGCCCTGTGCCAATATGCCGAGAGGCCGGCCCGACAGACGGGAGGGACCGGACCGCTGTGCCCGAACCGGGCGAAGACCCGGAACACTCTAATGACGTGCACCCCGCTGCTCAAGCCCCCCGTGACCCCGACTTTCGCCGGATTTCACGGTTTCGGGCCCGGGCCGCGACGCCCCGGGGCGGCGGGGTTGCTTGCCCATAGTAAGCAATCGTCGCGCCAATCGCCCGGCGGCCCCCCAACGATCGGCGCAACCCGCAGCCCTTGAAACAGCTTCGGGATTTCCCACCCCATCCGCCCCCGCGCCGCGACCGCCGCCGGTCCGGCCGGAAATTCCCGGATCCGGGAATCCGATTCCGAGCCGTCGGAACGCCGGGCCGGCGTCGCGGGCGCGGGAAACCCGCCGGCGCGGTTGCAAACGGGGCGGGGGGCCCCTAGAATCGTCGCTTCGGCGATCGGTCCAAATCCGGACCGGAGGGGCCAGCGTGGGCTCCGGCCCTCGCCTCCCGCCAGGGCGCGTCGATCCGGGTCGTCCTGGGCCCGGAGGGCGTCGAGCCCGGAGTGGCTCCGAACCCCGAACCGGGCTCCGTCCCGACCGCCGGCGACCGCAAGGCCGCCGCGGCGGGCCCCCCCGACGACCGCCCCGCCTGGACCCGGCCGGGAGGATCTGGATGCCGGGCTCACGCGAGCCTGGCCGCACTCCTCCCGCGTCGTCAATGACCGCCCCCGCCGGAGCCGCTGGCCGACGTCAGGCCGCGCCGGCACGGGGCCCACCGACCGCAGGAGGACAGTTCACGATCATGGCCGCCGCCCCGAACTCCCAGCCGCTCGCCGCCGCCACCCTGCTGGCCCGTGGCCTGACCCCTGGCAAGCTCCGTGGCCTCCAGCGCATCAGCAACCCGAACGGGACGCTGACGATGCTGGCCCTGGACCAGAACAGCTCGATGATCGAGATGGCCGCCAAGGCCTACAAGGCCAAGGGCGAGAACCGCGAGCCGTCGTACGACGAGGTCGTCGACGCCAAGCTCGACCTCTGCCGCCAGATGAGCCCGGCCGCCAGCGGCCTCCTGATCGACGCCTACTACGGCGCCTGGCCGACGATCGCCAGCTTCGCGCTCTCGCCGGCCAAGGGCCTCTTGATTCGCGTCGAGATGTCCGGCGCGCCCAAGAACAAGGCCGGCGGCTTCCTCGGCAAGGTCGAGCCGGGCCTGTCGGTCGAGAAGATCAAGCTGATGGGCGCCGACGCCGTCAAGCTGCTGGCCCAGTACGAGCCGGGCGAGCGCGAGAGCGCCGAACACCAGCTCGCCTTCACGCAGCACATCTACGAGGAGTGCAAGAAGCACGACATCCTGTTCCTCCTCGAGCCGATCGCCTTCCCGTACAACGGCGAGAAGAAGGACGACCCGGCGTACATCGCCCGCAAGGCGCACACGGTCATCGAGAGCGCCCGGCACCTGAGCCGCTACTGCGACGTGTACAAGGCCGAGTTCCCGGGCAACCTGGGCGTCGACAGCGACGCGCAGCTGGCCGAGAACCTCGCCGCCCTGACCGCCGCCAGCGAGCGCCCCTGGGTGCTGCTGTCGGCCGGCGTCGACTACCCGCAGTACAAGAAGCAGGTCGAGATGGCGATGCAGTCGGGCTGCTCCGGCGTGCTCGGCGGCCGCGCCTTCTGGAAGGAGTACTTCCTCCAGGACGGCCCCGCCGCCCGCACGAAGTTCGCCGCCACCGAGGGCGTCAAGCGGGTCAGCGAGATCGACGCGATCGTCCGCGCCCACGGCACCCCCTGGTTCGCCAAGTACGGCCTGACCCTGGAGACCCTCCAGACGACCCGCGCCGCCGAGGGCTGGCACGGCCGCTACGCCGTGCACGCCAAGAGCGCCCCGGGCCTCGACACCGGCGCCCCGGCCTACAAGCCGGGCGAGGTCTACTGAGCCCAGCCGGGCCGAGCCCAGCCAATCCCCGGTCCGGCCGACGCGCCCCGCGCCCCGGCCGGACCGACCGCGATCTCCGACGGCCCGCCGCCGTGTCCCGCCCGGGACGCTGCGGCGGGCCGCGGCACGCGCCCCTCGGACCCGCCGCCGGAGCCCCGACCCGTGATGCACTACCTGCTGATCTACGACGCCGCTCCCGACTACGCCGAACGCCGGATTCCCCTGCGCGCCGCCCACCTGGCCCACGCCCGGGCGGCCGTGGCGCGGGGCGAGCTGGTGCTGGGCGGCGCCCTGGCCGATCCGATCGACGGCGCCGTGCTGCTGTTCCAGGGCGACTCCCCGGCCGTCGCCGAGGCGTTCGCGCGGGCCGACCCCTACGTGCAGAGCGGCCTGGTCCACACCTGGCGGGTGCGGCCCTGGACCACCGTCGTCGGCCCGATGGCCGCCGCGCCCCTGCCGCCCGACCTGCGCTGAACCGACCGACCGACACCACCTGCCGGCCGCCCGACCCCACCTGCCGGCCACCGCCGATCGGTCCGGCGTCGGGTCCGCCGTGCAGACCGATCCGGCAACGTCGCCAAGATCGGTCCGCACGGCGGACCTGACGGGAACGGAGCCGGAGCCACGGCCGGGCGCGGAGGGCTCAGCGGCCGGTGAAGTTGCGGCGTTCCTTGTTGCTCGACGGCACCGAGGGGAACGGCGTCCGCTTCTTCTTGGGCTTGGGCTTCTCGGTGGGGATCGGCGGGGTGGCCGCGCGGCCGCCGGTGTTCGGGTCGGCGATCGAGATCGAGCGGGCGTCGACGACCCGGTTCTCGCCGGTCTTGTGGTTGAACTGCACCACGCTGCCGCTGCCGAACGACGCGGGCTGACCGGGGCTCGACTGGCTGGCGATCAGCACGCCGTTGGCGCCGCCGTAGACGATCGACAGGCCGGTGGCCGAGTCGTAGTTCATCCGGTCGGCGCGGATGGCGACCTGCTCGCCGGGCCGGCTGTTCAGGGCGTAGATGCCGTCGCTGCCGCCCCAGGCCTGGATCAGGATCCGCTCGGAGTCGGTGGAGCCGGCCGCCGGTGGCTCGCTGATGACCCGCAGCGTGCTCGAGACGAAGTACTCGGCCTGCGGCGGCAGGCGGTCGGGATCGAGGTCGGCCCGGTCGTCGGCCACGGGGGCGTGCACGGTCATGACGTTGCCGAAGAACTCGGCCTGGCCGGCCTTGCTCCCCTTGCCGCCGCCGGGCGCCGGGCCCCTGGCGTTGAGCTGGCCGATCATCTGCTTCTCGAACTGGATCCGGGTCAGCTCCAGCGGCGGCAGCGCGGCGGCTCCATCCGCGGCCCTGGCGGCGGCCCCGCCGGCGCGGCGGATGGTGCGGCCGCCGCGGCCGTCGTCGGAGATCGGCCGGAAGGTGGCGCGGTCGGACCCGGCCAGCGGCCGGTTGGCGTCGCCGCCCGCGCCGCGGGGCTTCTGGCGGGTGTAGAGGTACACCTGGCCGGCCGAGTCGACGCGGAAGGTGTTGGTGGCCAGCTCGTAGGTGGCGTTCTGGCCGAGCACCCGCTGCTTCTCCAGGACGTTGCCGGCGTCGTCGAGCCGACGGCTGACGACCTCGACGTCGCGGTCGCAGTCGATGCGGCGGATCTTGGGCCGGGCGGCCTCGGCGTCGCGGTCGCGGTCGCGGCCGCCGCCGGGGGTGGCGCGGACGCGGCGGAAGTCGATCGGGCCGTCGAAGGTGGCGGTCATCTGGCCGCAGACCAGCGACGAGTCGACGGTCCAGGCGCGCACGCCGTTGTAGAAGTCGGCCAGGGCGGGCCCGGGGCGGCCCTCGGCGTCGGTCGACTCGCCGTAGAACTTCATCCAGCTCTCGACGGGCCGGCCCTCGGCGTCGCGGAGCGGGCGGCCCTCGGCGTCGCGGCCCCAGGTGATCGTCAGCGGCCCGCGCGGCTTCTTCGGGGCGGCGGGGTCGGCGTCAGCGTCGGGCTTCGGGGTCAGGTCGAGGCCGTCGCCGAGCACGTTGCCGCCGGCCTCGTACTGCACGAGCTTGCCGTGACCGAGCACGCAGCCGAAGTTGCGGGCCTGGTCGAGGAACGGGCTCAGGCCCTCCAGCTCGAAGGCCTCGCTGCGGATGTGGGCGGGCTTGTCGGGCAGGCCCTGGGCGCGGACCTGGAAGAGGCGGTTGGCCATGCCGTCGCCCTCGCCCGAGGGCAGCGCCTGGCCCTGGCCGATCAGGTCGACCTGCTCGCCGGTGACGTCCAGGCCGCGGGGCTTGCCGGGCTGGGCGTCCTGGTGCACGAGCACGTCGCCGCGGAGCCGGACCTCGCGGACATCCCCCTTGCTGCCGCCCTTGCCGCCGGCGTTCGGGGTCAGGTCGATCCAGGCCCAGATCTTGTCCGCCTCGACCAGCAGCGCCGGGGCCGGGGGCCTCGGCGG